>JABMOG010000092.1 GCA_013204265.1 Rhodospirillales bacterium | reverse complement strand
TAGATCCGGAAACAAAATGCTCGATCATAGGCACTTGAACGCGGGTTAATGTCCTTCCATCGGTGGCGGGGGTTGCCAGGGGTTGGCCGGGATGTGAAGGTCATCCGGGAAATACGGGTGACCATAAATGGAGACTACCCAGCGATGAGCACAACAATAACCGGGGGCTGCCAGTGCGGCGCGGTGCGTTATGAATCCGCAGGCGAGCCTATCGTCGGCGCCATTTGTCACTGCGACAATTGCAAGAAATTTTCCGGCACCGGGCATGCCGTGAATATGGTTGTGCCGGCGGAGGACTTTACGGTCACCGGCGCGCTGTCCACCTACAGTTACAAATCCGAAGCCGGCAGTGACATGGTGCGCTATTTCTGCCCGGTTTGCGGCAGCCCGGTTTACGGCCACGGCAGCGGCAACCCGGCGGCCGTCGTCCTGCGGGTCGGCGGTTTCGATGATCCGGGCGTCTTCGAGGCGCGGGTCTCGCTGTTCACGCCCCTGGCGGCGCCCTGGGATATGATCGACGCCGGCACCGCCCACTTCGACGCCATGCCGCCGCCGAAGAAGGAATAACGCCTTTCCGGCGTGACCGCCCATTAAGCCGTTTTCATCCGCACTTGATCTTTGACAAGGCAACGTTCGGCCTTTCCAGGCACCATGGAATACCGCCTGCTTTCAGACCAAGGAGGTTCAAATGGTCCAATCCCGGTTAATGGTGTTGTCGCTGATTGTGGTCGGCGTGGTTGTTGTGGTCGGGATGTTGTTTTTTCCGCCGCGCTGGTGGCTCAACATGACCAAGCCGGTCGACCTGAGCGACCCGGTGGCGGCGGGCAAGGGGTTGGTCGAGGGCTACGATTGCCGCAATTGTCACTTCATCGGCGAGGCGGGCAAGTCCAAAGGGCCGGCCCTGACGGGCGTCTCCGAACGCCTCGACGCGGTGTCTCTGCGGCTTTGGCTGCGCGAGCCGGGGTCGGTCAAGGGCGACACGAGTATGCCCAATTTCCGGCTATCCGATAGCGAGATCGAAGCCATCATCGCTTATCTTGCGGCGCTCGACGGCGCCGGCTGATACCCACAAAGCCCCGCATTACACGGGGCTTTGTTTTTTGGCGCCGCTCGGGACGCCGCCCGACAGACTGCCGGGCATGGGTGCTTGAACGCGACTAGTGTCTGCGGGCGCCACGGAATGGGCATGGGCCGTCCTCCGCTTATACCCGTACTATAAGTATGGGTTTTTTCGAGGTAAATATCAAGGGTGGTGGGGGAATTTTTTGAGGCCTTGGGGTTGTCTGTCACGGCGACTCGGCTGGACCGCTCCTTCATTTTGTTTTACACCGGGCGGGACACTTCGAATCATCCTTCGGGGAGAAAACTTCCATGAACAAGAACGATATTGAAACGGCCACCGCTTATGGTGCGTAATGTATTACGGGTTGCTCTGGCGGCAACGGCTCTGTTGGGGAGTGTGTTTTTCCAGCCTGCGTTGGCCGACCAACGGGTTCAGTTGAAGGTATTTAAGGCGAGAGCCAGCCAAACCGGACAAGGTAAGCAAAGTATTGTTCTGATAACGGTCCGCCTGGACACCAAAAACAAAAGCAGCGGCAAATCTTTATGCAAGTTGGCGCCGAAGTATCTGGATGTCATTTCCACGCATCTCGACCGGAAAACCTATGCGCTGAATAACAAGGGCGCGCTGGACATGGACATGATCCAAAGGGACCTGGAACCTGTTATCAGGAAAGTGGACCGCGCTCTAATGATATTGAAGGTAGAGGTTGTTCAGGGTGTGCAAGAATTGGGTAAGAATGACGTAGTGGTAAATAGAACAGGCTGCGTATTGCTGCGCAAACCGCGTTGACCTCGATGTCGGGTTCAGCGCCCGGCCTCACAACACCATTTGCGCCACATCTCGCGGTACGCGGCTTCGATGCTGCGGGCGTAAGCTGGTGCACCGCACAGCGGGGACGCTTCGAGGCGTTGGCGCAATTCCATCCTCAGGGTTTTTAGCCGCTCCAGGTCGGCGGCTAAATTTTTCGCGCAAGTGACGTAGGCCCCGGGCGTGTCCACCGCCAGGTCGCCCAGGCCGACCTGGTGCAGCAGCGAGCCTGCCATGCGGCTGATGAAGGTTGTGCCTTTGAGGGTGATCACCGGGACGCCCATCGACAGCGCCTGAAAGGTTGTCGTCGCGCCATTGAAGGGGAACGGGTCGAGCGCGATGTCGACGGCGCCGTAGCGGCCCATGTGCTGCGTGAAGGTGTCCGAAGCAGCCTCGAACCTTACGCGGCCTGGCGCGATGCCGCAGGCCTTGAAGCGCTCGGTGACTGTGCCCTGCAGCGACGGCTGGGCGTACCAGTTTTTGTATTTGAGCAGCAATGTTGAACCGGGGACGGATTTCAGAACTTCGGCCCACAGCGCAATTACTTGGGCGTTGACCTTGGCCGGGTTGTTGAACGAGGCGAAGGTGATGCATCCGGCTTGGGTGGCGGGCGGGGGGCCTGGCGGCGGCGCGGCTTCGCTCGGCGGATACTGATAAAACACCGGCAAACGGTAGAGATCTTCGGTGAACTGTTCGGTGGTATCGGCGGGGTTGAGGTAGCCGTCGGTCAACCAGTAATCCATTTCCGCAAGGCCGCTGGTCGCGCCGTCATGGAAACTTACCTGCACCGGCGCCGCTCGGTAGGCCGCGACCAGCGGGCGGTTGCGATCAAACCGCCCGGCCAGGACGACCAGCACGTCGATTTCATCCGCGCGGATCATGGCGGCGACTCGGGCGTCGGACATTCCGGCGATTTCGCGCCAGTGCCCGGCGGTTGCGCGGAGGCGTTCGGTCATCGCATCGGGGTTCAGGACATCGGCGTAGCAGACAACCTCGACCTTCTCTGGGTCGTGCGCCGACAGCAGGGGAAACACATTTCTGCCGACCGGGTGGTCGCGGAAGTCGGATGTGAGGTAGCCGATGCGCAGACGGCGGTCCGGGTTTTTGTCGTTGGCGAACGGGGCGTCGATGCGATGGATGGCCTGTGTTTGCCGGCTGGCGATTGCAAGATGCTCGGCGAACAGGTCTTCAGGCGAAAGGCCCGGCACGTTGAGCAGGGCCGACAGCAGCGATCGCTCGGTCTTGGTGTCGGCCGGATCACACTCCAGCGAGCGGCGCAGCGACGCCACGCCGTCCTCGACCCGGCCGAGGTATTTGTCGGTGTTGCCGAGGTTGTAGTGCGCCACCGCGAATTGAGGGTCGATGGTGATGGCGCGCCGGTAGGCGGCGGCGGCGTCCTCGAGCCGGCCTTGCTCGAGAAACGCGGTGCCGAGGTTGGAGTGCGCTTGCGCATTGTTGGGGTCCAGCGCCAGCGCCTGGGTGTGGGCCGCGACGGCGTCCTCATACAGGCCCTGTTTTTCCAGCACGTTGCCGAGATTGGAATGGGTGAGGACTTGGTTGGGGTTGATTTCCAGTGCGCGCCGGTAGCATTCCGCTGCGCCGGCCATGTCGCCAATGTCCTTTAGAAGGTTGCCGAGATTGACGTGCGGGCCTTCTTCGCGCGGGTTGATGTCCCGTGACCGGCGATAGGCGGCGGCGGCGTCATCGAGCCGGCCGGAGTCGGCCAGCGCCCGGCCGAGATTGAAATGGGCCTCGGCGTCGGCGGGCCGCAGGATGGCGGCTTTCTCGAAAAACGGAATCGCCAAATCCAGGTTGCCACGGGTCGCATGGATGATCGCCATGCCGGTGGTGGCGTCAAAATTTTCCGGGTCATTGCGCAGTACGGCTTCGAGGAGCGGCGCCGCCTGGTCGAAGTCGCCCGCCTGGAAAAATTCTCCTGCGGCTTGCAAGAGGTCATTGTGTGACGCATTCGGCTGTGCCGCTTTCATGCGGGCTCTCTTTTCCTCACGGCGTTTTTGTTTTCTGTTCAACGGTTGGTTCCTGTGTTTGCGGCACACCATTTTTGCCACATCTCGCGGTACGCGGCCTCTACGCTCAGGGCGTAGGTCGGCGCGTCGCACAGTTTTGAGGCGGCCATGCGGTCGCGCAAGCCCGCCCGCAGGGTCCGCAATCGCTCAAGGTCCGTGGCCAAGCCTTGGGCGCGGGCGACATAGTCTTCGGGTGTGCCCGCGGCCAGGTCGCCGAGGCCCGCGTGATGCAGCATCGAGCCCGCCGCCCGGCTGATGAAGGTATCCCCGGCGAGCGAGACCACCGGAACGCCCATCCACAAGGCCTGGAACGTTGTCGTCGCGCCGTTGAACGGAAACGGGTCGAGCGCGATGTCGACATCGCCGTACCGGGCGAGCAGATCGGTTAAGGTTGGGGACTCGCCTTCAAACCGGATGCGGCCGGCCTCGATGCCGCAGGCGGCGAACCCTTCGCGCACCCGGCCCCGCAACGACTCCTGATCATACCAGTTCTTGTATTTGAGCAGCACCTTCGAGCCGGGCACGGATTTCAGCACCTTGGCCCACAGGCCAATGACGTCCGCATTGACCTTGGCCGGATTGTTGAACGAGGCGAACGTGATAAACCCGGCCTCATCCGTTGGCGGCGGGCCCACCGGCGGCGTCCCTTCGATCGGCGAATACTGGTAGAATACGGGCAAGCGGCGGAGGTCTTCGGTGAACTGTTCTGCGGTGTCGGGGGGATGCAAAAAACCGTCGCTCAGCCAGTAGTCCATTTCCTCCAGACCACTGGTCGCCCCGTCATGGAAACTTACCTGTACCGGCGCCGCCCGGTGGGCGCAGACCAGCGGGCGGTTGCCGTCGAAATGTCCGGCAAGACACACCAATATATCGATTTCGTCGGTGCGTATCGCCTGTGCGACTGCGGCGTCCGATTTTCCGGTGATGGCGCGCCAGTGGTTCGCGGTTGCGCGGAACCGGCCGGTTATGGAGTCCGGGGCGGGAACATCGGCGTAGCAAAAAACCTCGAATTGCGTCTTGTCATGGCAAGACAGCAGCGGCAGCACATTCATCCCCACCGAATGGGCCCAGAAATCCGACGACAGATAGCCGACCCGGAGGCGGCGGTTCGGGTTTGCATCGTTGGCAAACGGGGAAGTGAGGCGGGTGATGCCCTGTGTCTGGTTTTCGGCTATTCGCAAATGCTCGGTGAAGAGCTGTTGCGGCGAACATCCGGGCAGGTTGAGCAACGTAAAAAGCAGGGACTTTCCGGCCCTGGCGTAATCGGGCCTGATTTCCAGGGCTTTTTGATAGTGGCCTATGGCGTCTTCCAGTTTACCCAGGTTGTGGAGCGTGGCGCCGAGGTTGTAATGCATCACGACAAAATCGGGTTTGATGGCGAGGCCCCTGCGATAGTGCTCCACGGCCTCGTCCAGCAGCCCCTGATCTTTAAGCGCGTTGCCCAGATTATTGTACGCGTTGGCGTAATCGGGCTTGAGGCCAAGGGCGGTCCGGTGGCTCGCCACCGCGGCGTCCAACAGACCCTTAGTATGCAGGGCATTGCCCAGGCTGGTGTGTGTCTCCGCGCTCTCGGGCCGGAGTGTCAGAGCTGTTCGATAGCTCGCAATGGCCTCATCCAACAGGCCTTGTTCCCTGAGGGCGGTTCCCAAGCTGACATGGACTTCAAAAAATCCCGGATGGAGGCGCAAGGCTTCCCGGTAAGGTGCGACGGCGTCACCCGGAAGGCCTTGTTCCAGCAAGGCGTCGCCAAGATTGCTGAATATATCCGGATCTGTTTTGTTGACCTCCAGGGCGCGTTGGTAGCACTGGATGGCCTGGGCGAATTCTCCTTTGCCGGCGAGTATATTGCCCAGGTTGTTTAGCGCCGCATCATGGTCGGGAACGCACTGCAGGACCCTGCGATATACGCCCGCCGCGTCGTCCCACCGTTCCAGGCTTTCATAGGCCTGGCCCAGGTTGTTGAGCGCGTTGGCATCCTCCGGGGTGAGATGAATGGCGCGTTCAATCAGGTGTGCGGCCTCTTCGGCGCGACCGGTCTGAAGGGCGATCACACCAAGAAAATGCAGCGCCTCGGAATGCTCGGGATCGGCGTCGAGGATTTTCCGGTAGGTCACCTCGGCCTCGGGAAACCGCCCGGCTTGAAGGCGTTGCAGGGCAAGGCCGGCCATTTGCCGGATAGTTTGTGTGTTTTGGTCGGGGGATCTGCTTGCCACTTGCCGGGGAATCCTATGCTGGGCCATTTTATCTTGGCGACATTTTGGTTGAAGGATACCCTGGAGTCGATGCTGGCCTTGTTGTTTCAACCAAAAACCGGATAAATACGGCCCATGAACGGCAGGGACTCCGGAAATTCAAATCTAACGGACGGCGGGGAATCTGCGGATTTTCTGCAACAGACATTCGCCCTGGCCGTGGACCATCATCAAAAGGGCCGACTTGGGGAAGCGGAAGCGGAACTTTTGAAAATTCAGGCCCGCCAGCCCGGCATTCCCGAAGTCCTGCATTTGTTATCCATCATCACGCTGCAAACCGGGCGCCCGGACGCGGCCATCGTATATCTTGAGGCAATTATTGCCGTTGTTCCGCGGCAGCCTGATCTGTTCAATCTGTTGGCGAGCGCCTACCACCGGGTCGGTCGTCTGGGCGATGCCTTGAAGGCGAGTGAACAATCGGTGGCCCTTGGTCCGGACAATGCCGAGGCGCATTACAATCTGGGTATCCGGCTGGATGCGCTTGAGCGTTGGCAAGAGGCCGCTGCCGCCTACCAGCGGGCCATGGACCTGGCCCCGGAATTCCTCGATGCGCACCACAATTTTGTCCTGGCGTTGAAGGCCGGCGGACTTCTGGAAGCCGCCGCCGGGGCGCTTCGCGGGGAAATAGATGACACCCCCGGCAATGCCGAGGCCCATTGCCGGCTCGGCAACGTTGCCCGGGCAATGGGGGATGCGGGCGAGGCGGAAACACAATACCGCAAAGCCATTGCCCTGAACCCCAGGTTCGGGCGCGCCCACTACCACTTAGGCCAGCTTTTCCAGAACACAGGCGACCTGGGCGCGGCGGTGCCGTGTTACGGCGAGATGCTGGAGGGTGATCCGGGCTGTGCGGAAATCGTCTTCAATTCGGATAACACTCTGGCCGGGATTGCCGAATATGTGCGCTTGCAGCCGGAGGGCGCTAAAAACCTGCAGGCCCTAAAGGTCTTTCAGGTGTCGGACCTGCAACAGCATTGCGCCCAATCGAAGGCGGAATTCAGGGTTCTCGAATCGCTGGAAGTACACCCCTTTGGGCTTGCGCAATCCGCCCGGGGCCATGCGCTTTTTCTGGCGCAATTGAAGGATGGCGGCGTTTTGGGCGGCTCCAACCTGCCGGCCACACGTTCCGGTGGGTTCTTTTGCCGCCAACTGATACACAACGCGCAGCGGCTGATGACGGATCCGGTCTATCAAAAACGGGAGTCGGTTGTTCTGGCGGGCGAAAATAAAATCGTCCTGCCGGTCTTAGAGGAAACAGAATATTCCGGCCCGCATCTTCTCATCGGCAGCCATGAAAACTTTGGCCACTGGCTGTTGAATAATTTTTCCCGGTTGCTGCTGGTCGACGGCGATGCCGCCCTGAAATCCCTGCCCGTCGTCGTCGGCAGCGACTTGGCGGGAGCGCGGCTGGAATGCCTGGCGCGGCTTGGCTACGGCGAAGACCGGATTGTCCGGGTGCCGCCTGGCCAGATCGCCTGGTTCGAGCAGTTGTGGGTGCCGTCTTTTCCCTATTTCGCGGAACCCGAAACCCTGATGTGGACGCCAGAGGCGATCCACTTTATCCGCACAGCGCTGGGCGTTCCCCTGGAGCGGCCCAGGGACACAGCGCCAAGACGGCTGTTTTTGACCCGGCGCAATGCGCGGTGGCGGCACTTGCACGACGAGGATGCAATTTTTGCGGCAATTCAGCCGTTCGGCTTCGAGCGTGTGGAACTGGCGGATTTTACCTTGGAAGAACAAATTACCCTCGCGTCCGAGATCGATATCATTATGGGGCCGTTCGGGGCAGCGATGAATCTCCACCTGTTCGCACCGCAGGGAACGCACGTCGTCGAGCTGAAATTTGCCGAATCTGCAATGGACATCCACCCAACGCTGGCACGCGAAATCGGCCAGGTTCATCACAGTATTATTTGCCAGCGGGCAAATTCATCGGGCTACGTGCTCAACGACGATCTGGTCGCCCCCATGGACGCGGTCGTTGCCCTGGCTAGAAATTTGACTCAGTCGTAGCCCCGTTTGTCGCGCATGGTGACGAATTCTTCGGCTGCCGTCGGGTGGATGCCGATGGTGGCGTCGAACTGGGCCTTGGTGGCGCCGCACTTGAGCGCGACGGCGATACCCTGGATGATTTCGGGCGCGTCCAGCCCGACCATGTGACAGCCCAGCACCCGGTCGGTTGTGGCATCGACGATGATCTTCATCATGGTTTTTTCGTCGCGCCCGGACAGCGTGTATTTCATCGGCGTGAAGCGCGACAAATAAACATCGACGGCGTCCCGCCCGCCCAGTTCTGCCAGGGCCTCGTCTTCGGTTAAGCCGACCGAGCCGATCGGCGGTTGGCTGAACACGGCGGACGCGATGTTGGTGTAATCGACCGACGACGGGCCGCTGCCATAGACCGTGCGGACGAAAGCCTCGCCCTCGGCCAGCGCCACCGGCGTCAGGTTGACCCGGTCGGTGACGTCGCCGATGGCGTAAATACTTGGCACAGTAGTTTTCGAAAATTCATCGACCTCGATGGCGCCTTTGGCGTTGAGCGCAATACCGGCCTCTTCCAGGCCGAGGCCTGCGGTGTTGGGTTTGCGCCCGGTGGCGTACATCACCTGGTCGACCTCGATCTCGTCGCCGTAGGGAAAGCGGACAGACAGGCCGGTGGCGGTTTTCTCGATTGAGCGCACGACGCATTCGCGGCGGATGGTGATGCCCTTCTTTTCCATTTCCTCGGCCAGCACGTCGCGCACGTCCTCGTCGAACCCGCGCAGAATTTGCGGCGCACGGATGATCTCGGTGACTTGAGACCCGAGCCCGTTGAAAATACCGGCGAATTCGACCGCGATGTAGCCGCCGCCGACGATGGCGATGCGTTTCGGCAATTCCGCCAGATCGAGCGCCTCGTTCGAAGTGATGGCGTGCTCGATGCCCGGAAGGTCGGGCAGGTGCGGCCAGCCGCCGGTCGCCACCAGAATGGTCTCGGCGCTTATGGTGCGGGTGGCGTCGGGGCCGTCAATAGTGACCGCGTGGGCGTCGGCAACGCGCCCGGTGCCGGTGATCTCCTCGACGCCGCTTTCGCGCAGGATGCGGTGATAGACGCCTTCCAGCCGGTCCAGTTCCTGTGCTTTGGCGCCAATCAGCGTCGGCCAGTCGAAGGCCGGAGGCTGCACCGTCCAGCCGTAGCCCGCGGCGTCCTCGAAGTCATCGCCGAAATGGCTGCCGATAACCAGCAGCTTCTTCGGCACGCAGCCGCGCATGACGCAGGTGCCGCCGACGCGCAGGTTTTCGATCACGGCGACGCGCTTGCCCATGGCGGCGGCCCGGCGCGATGCGCGCACGCCGCCCGACCCGGCGCCAATGGTGATCAGATCGTAGTCGTACTTTGTCATTTGGGTTTGGATTTTCCGGTTCTCATTTCGTGGCGGAGGGTTTTTTCCTTGAGGGGGTCGACTTCTGGAATGTCGAACAGCGCGTAATAGCGCAAGCCCGGATGGTCGGCCACCGCCTTGTCAAAAATTGCCTGCCACCATTCCGGTGGTTCCAGGGTGCAATGGGCGTTTTCTCCGTTGGGCAGGGTCTTCCCCGCCGGATAGCAGGCCACGTTCAGATAGGCGAACTCCTCGGCATAGGAGAAAATTTCATCAATGATCCAGGGAATATCCTCAGCCGGGCAATGCTCCAGAACATCCGTCGAGACGACGCCGTCAAAACGCCCGTCTGGTAGAGTATTGAACGGAGCATGGCCGGGGTCGTAACAGGTAATTTTATCAACGTTCCAGAAGGCCTTGATGTCGGGAAAAACCCGCCCGTCCGGAGTATCGATTTTCATCGGTTGGTACTGGCGGCCCTTGCCGGAACCGTAATCGAGGATGGTCTTCGAGCCGAGCACCTCGATGATGCCCCGGATGCTGTTGGCGTGGGGCCGCAGGCTGCGGCCATCGAAGGTCTGGTCTGCCGGAATGTTTTCATTGACCGCACCATGGGTGTGCATATCGCGGTACATCTCGACCAGTTCCCGGTAGCGTGGGCTGGGTTGGGATCGGGAGAATTCATTCATGGCGCCTTATTCCTTAGCGTCCCGGTGGAAATTATGAAATCATTTGACCTTCCGGTGGCAGGAAGGTGTATGGCGATTATCCGGGACAGTGCCAAAAAACACCGGTAAAGGCAAAAATGAAATGATGGAAATGCCGATGGAACCTCGAAAAAAACTCCTCCTCGTTGCCGTGTTCGCCGTCGCCGCCGGGCTGTTCTGGCTGTTCGGGTATGGTGGTCTGTTTGGCGGCGGTTCCCAGGACGCCCAAGTGGCGGGCGTCGATATCGACAATGCGGCCCTGGTGGCGCGGGGCCAGGCGGTCTACGCCGAACAGTGCGCGTCGTGCCACGGCGAAGAGCTGGAAGGCGAGATGGAATGGCGCACCCGCAACGCCGACGGCACCCTGAAGGCGCCGCCGCACGACGAAACCGGCCACACCTGGCACCACTCGGACCTTCAGATGTTCGACTACACGCAAAAAGGCGGCCAGGCGGTGGCCCCGCCGGGCTTCACAAGCGCCATGCCGGCGTTCGGCGTAGATTACGGCGGCGCGCTCAGTGACGAAGATGTCTGGGCGGTGCTGTCCTTTATCCACAGCCGCTGGCCGGCCAAGGTGATCGACCGCCAGCGCCAGATCAACGAGCGTGCGCGTTAGGCGGGTTTTTCCTGGACGAAGTATGTTAAACTCGGCCTGAAATGGGGAGAACGCTTGCCTTGACGGACAGACTGGCCCGCGCGCTCGGGCACCATCAATCGGGGCGGCTCCGCGAAGCCGGGGCGCTCTATCGCGAAATATTGGCCGCCCATCCGGACCATCCGGATGCATTGCATTACCTCGGCGTCCTCGCCCTGCAGGAAGGCAACGCTGGCGAGGCGGTGCGGCTGATTGAGCGGTCGTTTGAGCGCGCGCCGGGCAACGTCGATGCGCTGAACAACCTGGGTCAGGCCTTCGCCAGCCTGGGCCGGTGGCCGGACGCCGCAGCCGCCTACCGAAAGGCCCTGGCCAAGGTTCCCGGGTTCGTTCCGGCGCAGAGCAACCTGGGCGACGCGCTGATGGAACTAGGCGAGATGGAGGCTGCGGTCGTCCATTACCGAATGGCCCTGGAAGCCAGTTCCGGCGACCCGGAAATTTTAATCAACCTTGGCAAGGCGCTGGCCTTGCTGGGACGGCCTGAAGAGGCGACCGACTGTTTCCGGCAAATTCTTGAAGTGGCCCCCGGCGACCCGGTGGCCCTCACCCATTTGGGCGTTTCGCTGCAAGCCGCAGGCAAGCTGGACGAGGCCATCGCCGCCCTGGGCCGCGCCATTGCTGTTCAGCCGGAACTGTTTGAAGCCCATTACAACCTCGGCATGGCGTTGTTTGATCAAAATCAGTTGGAGGAGTCAATTGCTTCCTATCGGCGAGCCCTTGTCTTGGACCCGGACCATGTGGACGCCCATTATAATTTGTGTCTTTTGTTTTTTCTGCAGGGCCGGCTTCGGGAAGGATGGGAGGAATATGAATGGCGTTGGCGCTACGAAGGTGCCCCCAAATTAAGACTTTTTCCGCAAGCACTGTGGCAGGGAGGCAAGCTCAAGGGTAAGACGATTCTGGTGTGGTTCGAGCAGGGCGTCGGCGATGAAATTTTGTTCGCCAGCATGGTGCCCGATTTAATGGAACGTGGCGCGAGGGTTGTTTTGGAATGCGATCCCCGCCTGATACCGGTTTTCAGCCGCTCTTTTCCCGGCGTCGAATGTTTGCCCAAGGAAGACCCGCCGTGCCGCGAAACCCAACGCAAGGATATTGACTTGCAAGTGCCAGGGGGAGACCTCGGCCGATGGCTGCGGTCGGATTTTGAGTCTTTCCAGGGGCCGCCATCCTACCTTGTCGCCGATGGAGAACGCCGGGATGCGCTTCGTGCCCGTTACCAGGATGGCGGCGCCGATCTTTTGGTCGGCCTCGCTTGGGGCAGCGTGAATAAACGAATTGGCGGCGATAAGTCCATGCCGTTGGCGGGTTTTAAGCCGCTGACCCGGATTCCCGGGATCACCTTCGTTGATCTCCAATACGGTGATACCGCAGACGAACGCCGGGCTTTCGAAGAGGAAACCGGAATATCGTTCCTTCATGACACTGCCGTCGATCAATTGGCGGACCTCGATATCTTTACCGACCAGGTTGCGGCTATGGACCTTGTTGTTTCGGTTTCCAACACCACTGTTCATGTGTCCGGCGGGCTCGGCGTTCCTACATGGGTGTTATTGAACAAAGTGCCCTTGAGCTGCTGGATGCTGAAAAAAAACGAGAGTCCCTGGTATCCGTCGGTGAGGCTGTTCCGCCAGGAACGGGATGGCGACTGGACCGGTGTGATCGCACGGGCCCAGTCGGAACTGAAACGGTTCATGACCTAGTCAGGAATCCACCGGCTTATAGCACCAGAGCTGATACAAGTCTGTAAGTGGCCCGTGCGCCGCTTCGAAGGCCTCCCAGTTGCCGAGGTCCACCAGCGCCGGGTCATCGGCGTAGGCCTCGCGGTAGGCGGCGTTGATGCCGGCGTCCTCAAACCCCTCGAAACCGATGAATTCCAGGCCGACCGAGGCGATATCGTCGGCCAGGCCCTTCGGCGTAGTGCCCTGTTCCTGGATGTGGAACAACAAGTCCCGGCACATCGAGGTGGTATAAAAATCCCGGACCGTGACGACTTCGCGCAGGCTTGCGTCTTTCCCGGTCTGTGACGCCGTCAGGAGGCGCCGGCGAAATTGCGCGATGTCGGCGGGCGTTGATCCAATGCCCTCATCGGCGATGGTTTGGCGGCAGGCCTCAACGCCCATCCGTCCGCGCGCGCTGTACAGCCCGACCTTGAACACGCCGCCCGGTTTGAGCAGATCCGCCAGCACCCGCCAGCCCAGGCGTGGTTCTTTCATATGATGCAACACGCCGACCGACTGGATCATGTCGAAGGTCTGGTTCAGGTCTGCGAGGTCCAAGATGTCGGCCTGCAGGAAGCGCGTGTTGGTAATGTTCAGGGCGCGTGTCATGCGCACGGCATAAGCCAGCGACGCTTTTGATAAGTCGATGGCGGTGATGTTGGCGTCGGGGTGGGTGCGCGCGACGAGGACCACTTGCTGGCCGGTGCCCGCCCCGGCAATCAGGATTTCCGGGGCTGCCCCGAAGCCCGGCGGCGTGAAATGTGGAAACAGGCCGGTAAGAAAATCCGAAACGGTAGTTGGCTGCTGCGCTTGCGCGTGCAGCCACCGGGGATAGGGGTTTTCCTCGTACATGGCGCCGACGGCGCGCGAGGTTTCATCGCGGATCGGGTGCAGCGTTTCCAGCCGGTCCTGGATGTCGCGCTCGGCCCGGGGATCGCGAAGGGTCAATTCGACCAGCCGGTCCAGCGCCGCACCAAGGGCATCGGGCGCCATGGCGGCAAGGATATCGCGACCCTCAAGGGTGCTTAGCGGAGCGTACAGCGCAAAGAGCGTAGCCGCCGTGCGAATGGAGTCGGGGTCGGGGTTCTGTTTAAGGGTATCTTGCAAATGCTGCTTGAGGTTGGCGGCGCAGGCCGTCTCGTCGTCTTCGGTGAGATACACGTATTCGTTCATAAAACATTGCCGGGCCAACAGGGCGGCCACGGACAATGCGTCATCCGTAATCCCGTCCAGGGGCGTCAGAATCAGGTTGCGGCGCAGATCGGTGAGGAAAAATTCCATCGCCGGGTCGGTGTTCAGGCAGTGTTCCAGGTAGGCTTTGAGGAGAGGGTCCCGCGCCAGGACATTGTATGGGGTGGTTTCCAAGCTGGTTTTTCCGCCGTCCCCGGCGAAGGCAACACCGTATTTCAGATCCAATTGGTGGGCGATGGCACCCGACAGGTTGGCAAGGTTGGCGTGGGTCAGGTGTACGCCGCGCACCAGGGCTGCCTCCAGATCGGGGCTGTGTTCCGGTGCGCGAATATTGCCCAGAATATTTACGAACCCCAACTGTGCGCCAATATGCCCGGAGTCGAGGGAAAGTGCCTCATCGAACGCTTTTATCGCAGCCATGTAATCGCCCTTGCGGCGCATCGTGAAGCCCAGATTGGCCGAGGCCTTGGCGGCAAAGGACGGATCGCCCCGGGTTAGCGACAGGGCCGCCTGGTATTGCCCGGCGGCGTCGTCAAACCGCCCCAGACGGTCCAGGGCGACGCCGAAATTGAGACGAAAATCCGGCTGGTTTGGGGCTCCCTGGACGGCCTGTTCCAGGTGCCGGGTCGCAGCTCCGGCGTCGCCGCGCTGCTGTTCGGCCAGCCCGGCAAGATGATGGCCATGAGGGCTGTCAGGATCAGTTTTGAGGATTTGTTCGCTGAGCGCCTTCGCCCGTGTGTGATCACCTGAACGCAGGGCTTCGAAGCCCTGCTTCAGGGTGCGGCTGACGTCGGGGTCCGTCATCGCATTCGGCGCCAGGCCTCGCGCCCCGCGTCCGACACCGCGCCGGAGTAATAGCCCTGCATGGGTACGCAAAAATCCTTGGTCTCAATGGACTTGCGGAAGACGACAAAGAATACCGGGTTGGCCGGAAAATCCGGGTTTTCCGTCAATGCCGGAATGTCGTCCGGCCCGTCCAGTTGAACCATGTTAAAGGGGTCAAGCTGGCCGACGAAAAACAAGGTGTCGTAGCCGTTGGCCCGGGCGAGATCGAAAAACAGGGTCGGCTGGAAATTATAAAACCCATGATCGACCCAGCCGTTGATCAGGGGGCCTTCGTGCACCATCAGGCCGCCCGGTTTGGTGCACTGGTGCATGGACTGGAAAACCCGTCCGGCGAAAAATACATGTTCGGCGGTGCCGTTGTTGATGGTGACGTCAACGGGTTCGTCGCGGACCAGATCTTCGTTCAGGTCGTGCGGCGTGCTGGCGTCGGTGCCGTGCAGGTCGATGGCCTCGACCGCGCGGCAGCCGTAATACAGCCGGTAGAATATCTTCGCGGTGTCGAACAGGCGGGTTTGCTCGTCGCTGTTGTTGGCTTTGTCGAGCCAGGCCAGCAGGTCTTTGCGTTCCTGGTCTTCGGCGGTATATTTTTCGATGTCCTGGACCAGGGTTTCGTTGCTAACGTCGCCGTACCAGTTGGCCTCGCCGAATTCCAGCACACTGGCGTCCTGGGGCAGCATCTGTTGTTCATACAGGGTGCGCGTGATGGTGTAGGTGAGCTTGGTGATAGCCATGATCTTGCGAGGGTTCCCGAAGCTTTTCGTTTGTGGAAGGCAGTGTACCGGCATCGACACCGGGCGCAAAGCCGAACCTCATTCTAAGGGTGTTAAAACAGGTGACAGGCGCCAAAGCGAACCCTAGTCTTTGCCTTAGACCTCTGATTCTTAAAATTTCCACGGGCGACCATGAACCGCAATGAACGCCGCCGTCTGGCCAAGCAGCAAAAAAAAGGGTCGGTGGCTCCTGCCGCGCCGCTGGGGGCAGGGCCGGACAGTGGTCTCGTCGATTATCATCATCGTCTCGGCGGAGAACTGGAACGCAAAGGCGACGCCGAGGGCGCGATTGCGGCTTTTCGCCAGGCCGTCGGCCTGAATCCGGGGCATGCCGACGCCTGGATGGAAATGGGCATCGTGTTCAACCGGCTGGACCGCCTGGACGACGCGCTCGAAGCCTTGCGCCGGGCGGTGTTGGCTGCCCCCGAATCCGCGCTCGCCTATTACAATTTCGGCTGTGTCCTGGAACGTTCCGGCCATGCCGACAAGGCGTGCGACGTCTATGAAGAAGCGGCGCGCCTGAAGCCGGATTTCATCGAGGCCTATCATGCATTGGCCGGGGCCTGGAAGCGGCTGAACGATTTCGACGCGGCGGTGACATGTTACCAAAGGGCGATTGATGCGGCGAAGGCCCGCGGGACCGAATTTGCGCCCGCCTATGGCGGGCTGGCGACCACGCTGCGGGAACTGGGTCACACCGAGGAGGCCCGGGAAACCTTCGCCCGCGCTATCGCGATTGAGCCCGAAAATGCCGGGCTGCGGGTAAAAGCGGCCCTGGTGCTGCCGGTGATCCCCCAATCTACCGGTGCCATTGTCGCCGCCCGCACAGCCTTCGCCGACAACGTCGCCGCCTTGCGCGCCGAGGGTATCCATCTGGCGGACCCATACAACGAAGTCGGCGTGACCAATTTCTACCTCGCCTACCATGAACAGGGCGACCGTGCCTTGCAGGAAGCCGTCGCCGCCATGTTTCTCGAGGCTTGCCCATCCCTGGGCTGGACCGCGCCCCATTGCGCAGCGCCATTAAAAGCCAAAAAACGCCTGACCATCGGTATTTGTTCGGCCTTCATGCGCAACCATACGCTGGGCAAACAGACCCTGGGCGTGATCAAGACGTTGTCGAGAAAACGCTTCGATGTGGTTTTATTCCGCCTGCCCGGTGCCGAGGACGATACATCGAAGGCGATCGACGCCGCATCGGACCGGGTTGTGGCCCTGCCAAATGACCTTTCCGCCGCGCGCGCCATCATCGCCGGGGAGACGCCGGATATCCTGTTTTATCCCGATATCGGCATGGACTCGTTTACCTATTTTCTGGCCTTTGCCCGTCTGGCGCCGGTTCAGATGACCAGCTGGGGGCACCCGGACACCACCGGGATTCCGAACCTGGATTATTTCCTGTCCTGCCGGGGGATGGAGCCCGAGGGATCGGACGCCCAATATTCGGAGCGGCTGGTCAAATTGCAGGATCTGACGACCTATTACTACCGGCCCCCGCCGCCGGCGCGGCAATACGGGCGGGGGGATTTCGGCCTGCCCGAGGGCGCCCACCTGTACCTGTTTCCGCAGACGCTGTTCAAGATTCATCCCGATTTCGACCGGGTGTTTGGTGATCTGCTGAGGCGCGACCCGGTTGGCCTGCTTGTTCTGATTGATGATCCGTTTGGTGGCCATTGGCGGGGTTTGCTGATGAAACGGTTGCGCCGGGCGATTCCCGATGTCGTGGAGCGTATCCAGTTCGTGCCCAAGGCGCCCCTGGAGGATTATTTCGGTCTGCTGACGGTGGCCGGTGCCGTGCTCGACGTGCCGACCTTTTCCGGCGGTAATTCCTCGCTTGAGGCGTTTTCCCTGGGCTGTCCCATCGTCGCCTGGCCGGGGGATTTCGCCCGCGGGCGGATCACCTATGCCTGTTACCAACAGATGGGAATTTCCGACCTGATCGCGACCGATGCCGGAGGGTACGTCGACCTGGCGATCCGGCTGGCCGGGGACAGGGCGTTTCGCCAGGACATGACGGCCCGGATTCTTAACGAAGTGCCGAAATTGTTCGAAAACGCGGCCATGATCCGGGAGTTGGAGGACTTCCTGCATGCCGCCTATGATTCCCGCCGGATCGGTGAGGGACCGGTATCATGGTGAAAATAGCCCGGTTATAAGCCATTTGTGGGTATTTGGGGAATGCGCCGGCGTCACTGATAGTTGTAAATTTACCACAATGTGACAAAAAATCCTCCAAATCGACAGTTTTAACTTCCCGCAAACGAAGAAAGCCGTAGAATGCTCTCAGACAAGGGGTTGGACCACCTCGCGTCGGCCTCTTTGAGGTCAAAAGGCCAAAGAGGCCATGAGAGGGGACTTCCAATCTCTTGAACGAGATTACCCCGAATTTTTAATCTGGTTAAGGAGAGACCAAAGTGAATATCAAAACGACCCTCAAGTCCTCGGTTGCTGTCGCGGCATTGTTCGCCGTCGCCGCCCCCGTGGCGAATGCTGCTGATGACACGCTCAAAAGCGGCAACAAGAACACCCTGACCATGTCCGGCCAGGTGGTTTCCGCACTCTGGAATGGTGACGACGGTAGCAGCAACTCGACCTTTATTTCGGGTGGCCGCGTTACCGCGACTCGCGTCCGCTGGATCGCCCAAGGTTCGCTGAACGCCGACGTGACGGCCGGCGCGACCATTGAAATCGACCTTCCGTTCGCCAATAACCCGTCTGGCAATACCTTGGGTGGAACGGGCAACGCGACGCAAAACGTTGACGGCGTCGATACCAATGCTGCCGCTACCTGGGGCGTCCGCCACCAGTATGTCTGGGTCAACCACAAGAAATTCGGTAAGCTCAGCCTGGGTAACACCGGCGCCGCCTCCGAAGGCATCGCCGAAACCGATCTGTCCGGTGACCACGGCGCCACCTCACTTATGGGCAACAACAGCTATGGTTCGGGTATCGCCTTCGTTGAAACCTCCGGCACCACGCCGTCCGCCACTGCCATGACCCCTGGTGGCGTGTTCAGCAACTTCGATGGTGCCGGCCGCATAGAAGTTCTGCGGTACGACACGCCGACGTTCTATGGCGCGCAGCTTCGGGCTGGCTTCATCAACGGCGGTACCTGGGATGTCGGCCTTTTCTACGGCGCCAAATTTGGCGCTTTCCAGGTTAAGGCGTCTGCTGGTTACTACGATACTTCCGCAACCAGCGCGACCCAGAACTTCAGGACGGCTGGCTCCATCGCCGTCTTGCATGACAGCGGCCTGAATGCCTCTTTCAGCACCGGTAAAAACAACATTAAGAGCGGTAATAACTTTAACTCGGTGCAGACGTCGATTGATGATCCGACCAACGTCTACTGGTCGGTCGGCTACAAGGCCAAGTTGTTCGGTGTCGGCGGGACCAACTTCAACGTGAAGTACAAAAACACCGAAGACTTGATAACCACCGCCGCTTTTGACGACACCGACGCCACCGCTTGGGCCTTCAGCGTTTCGCAGAATTTCGACGCTATTGGCGCCAAGGTCGCTCTGCAATACCTCAATATGTCGCTTGATGCCACCAACGCGGGTGCCAAGTACACCTTCGATGACATCGACGTGATCTCCTTGCAGACGGTCTTTGCCTTCTAAGGACCAAACGCATCAATGGACTTAGGCGTCCATTAAGAAACAAGAACCGGGGCCCGTTTATGACGGGTCCCGGTTTTTTTTGTGCCCTTGCCGGGCATTCCCCGGAGGTTTCGCCAAATCCCGTTTAAGGTTGCCCAGGCGTTTGGGTTTGGCCAGGATTAGGCGCAATAAGTAATGGGCGCAAAAAGGAATAGGCAGGAAAAGCGCCGCCTGGGGAAAGCCGCCGACAACGCTGAGCCGCGCCCGAGGGCTGAGTTAGTCGCAGCGCCCCATGGCGGCTTTTTCCGCGAACCATTCGTCGGCGTAGTCGGTGCCACGGTAATCGTCGAAATAGGGACCGCCGATGGTGTAGTGCAGGTTCGATATGTTCGCCACCGGCACGGTTTCGTCATACCCGACCAGATGGTTCCAGCGATGCGGAATTTCACCGATCAGGCCATCGTCGCCGAGCCACTGGAAACGGTGCAGTTCCAGCCCCGTCGCCGAATTGACGAATTCGGGGGTCAATGCCGTGCATTTGGCATTGTTGAACAGCATGACGCTGGACCAGTTCTTTTTTTCGTATTTGCTTTGCGCCTGGCCGAGGAATTTTGTGTCCTCACTAGGCACATGGTCATGTTTGACGACCTGGACCGCGTAAGATTCATCCCGAAGCGCCCACAATTTGGCGATGTCGTCCAAGACCAGCATGTCGCAATCCATAAACAAGGCCCAGCCCTGAAAATCGCACAGATAGGGCGTCAGGAATCGGGAAAAGGAAAAATCGGTGGATTGCAGTTCGTGGCGCTCGCGCGTCATAACGCCGGAAAGCTGCGACAGCATAAGCGGCGCAATGGCCACCGGCTCAGACGCACGGGCCTGAATCGAATGGGACAGGACATGGTAGGAAACGGTCTCAACAGGATCGAAGCCAATAAAAACCCGGATCATGACGCAGTCGGCCCCCTTGTTGGCATTGTATTTAAGTCGCGGGCGCACCCTAGCGACCGTAATGGCTTAAGTCCAGATCAGGCATTATTTAATGTGCCGAGTTCCAGGGCCACACGCGAGACCACATCTGACCAGTCCCCCGGACGCACCTGGCGGAACAGTTTTACAGACGGATACCAGGGACTGTCCTCGCGCTCAAGCAGCCAGCATGGCAGAGGGGCGGGGTGCAGCATGACCCACGTCGGCACCCCCAGCGCGCCGCTGAAATGCGCCGTCGTGTTGGACACCGTGATGACCATGTCCATGGCGGCGACTTGGGCGGCAAAAGCGTCGAGGTCGGTCATTTGGTAGATGGTGTCGTCGTGGACAATTTCTGTTCCGGTGGCAGTAGTGAAGGCATCGCGTTCTGCCTTGGTGTCGCCGTATTGCAAATCCACCAGGACAATCCCGTCGATGCCGGCCAGCGGGGCAAGCGCGGCCAGGGGTAAAGATTTTTTGTCGCCGACCTGCTTGTTGACGCTGTTCCAGGTGATGCCGACCAACCGGACACCCTTGGCCCCTTTGTAGCGTTGTTTAAGGGCGCCGCTTCGTTGCTTGTCGGCGGCCAGATAAGCGATCGGGCCGGGCCGGGAGGCGGCGGTGCGCAGCCAGCGCCCGAGGCTGCCGGCGGCGATCTGGAAATCGATGCCGGGGGTGAGACATCGGGGGTCGGGGGGTGTGGCGCGGGCAATGGGGGTTACGCCCGGGAAGGAGCGTTTGAACACGGGCGCCAGCCGGGCATCACACTCCAGGATCACCCGCGCGCCGAGTTCCAGCAGCGCGGGAATCATGCCGGCAAACAGAATTTCGTCGCCGGCGCCCTGCTCACCCCACACCAGGACGGTCTTGCCGGCAACATCCTCCCCCCGCCACAGGGTTTGCGGAAATTCGCGTTTGTTAAGCACGAGGCCGGTACGCCAGCGCCATTCATATTCTTCCCAGCCCTCGCGCATCTGGCCCAACAGGAGCAACTGCAGGCTGAGGTTATGATGGGCCACGGCATGGCTGGCGTCGATTTCGACGGCGCGGCGGTGGCACGCCAGGGCCTCGTCCCACCGGCCGACCTCACCCAGGGCATTGGCCTTATTGGTGTGGGCGTTGACGAAGGTGGGGTCGATGTCGAGCGAATGGTCGTAGTGGTTCAGGGCGGCGTCGTAATCGCCCAGTTTGCGGAATGCGTTTCCAAGGTTGTTGCAAATTTCGGCCCGGACCGGACCGAGTGCATTGGCTCGGTTAAAATGGGTGATTGCGCGTTCGATATGGTTTTGATCGAGCAACGCCTCGCCCAGGTTGTTGTGGGCATCGGCAAAGTCGGGATCACAGTCGACCGCCCTTTGATAGGCGGCGACGGCATCGCCGGTTCGCTCGGTGTTGCCCAGCGCGTTTCCGAGATTGTAATGGGCGGTGGCCAAGCCTGGATTAATCTGTGCCGCGCGTTCCAGGGCGGCCAGTGCACCCTCAGAATCCTTGAGATCGCCCAAGGTGTTGCCAAGCGCCATTTGGGCCTCGGCGTCATTCGGGTTGGACCTGGCAGCCTCGCGGAAGGCCTCGGCGGCTTCTTCGAGGTTGCCGTCGGCTTTCAATACCCTGCCCAGGTTGAAGTGGGCGTCGGTAAATCCGGGCTCGGCGGCGACCGCCCGGCGGTAGCGCTCCGCGGCTTGCGCGTTGTGGCCCATGTCTTTCAGCGTGTTGCCCAGGTTGTACTGGGCGTCGGCCTTGCCGGGGTCGATGGCGACGGCGGTCTCCAGCGCCGCCAGCGCATCCTCCAGGCGGCCGGCTTTAATGAGGGTGGCGCCCAGCAGGCCGAACAGGTCGGCGGAACGGGGCGCTAGCTTAACGGCTTTTTGCAAATATCCGATGGCCTTGGCGGGGTTGTCCGATTTTAGCTCGACCAGCGACAGCAAATGCAAAACGTCGAGGATGTCCGGCTGATGGCGCTGGATATCGGTCAAGCACTTGCGCGCTTTTTTCAGCTTGCCCTTCTCAAAGAACTGGACCGCCTTGTTGAAGGTCTGCTCGAAAGGTTCCCGTCCCGCCATCTTCGCTCCCGCCCCCGTCGTTATTCCACAGCCGTGGAAAAATGTGGATCCCCGGCCCAAAACCGTCATTGAGAGTCCTCAGCCTACATCTTTCTACACCAGAACTGATACATGCCTCGGAAGGTGTCGGGGTTTTCGAGTTCAAATTCGTGCCACAAGGAAAGCGAGGTTAGCGCTTGCCTGGCCGGGTGAGATTTTTTGAAAACCTCCATCACTCTTTGGTTCTGCATTTCAAAGCCCAGGAATGTCAGGCTAAGATCCTGCAGGGCCGCCTCAATCCGCGGCAAGGTAAAGCAATGTTCCTGGACGTGGAAAAGCAGATCGCGGCATTCGCTTAAGCTGAAGAAGTCTCTTCCGTTGCAAATCTTTGCCATCTCCCGGTTTCCGCCTTCGGCTTTGGTTATGATCTCTTGCCGGCATCGGCGAATGTCGTCGGCGGACGCGGTATATCCCATCTCGGTAATCAAGGAGCGGCCCTTGACGACGTCCTGGCGTGCGGATTCGCTGTATAAGGCGATCATCATGATCCCACCCGGACGAAGAAGGTCGAGCAGGATGCGCCAGCCGGCCAACGGGTCGCCAAGATGGTGCAGGACTCCCGCGCATTCGATGAGATCGAATTGCCGCCCGAGACTGCCTAGCTCCATAATGTCCGCCTGGGCATACTCGATGTTCGAGAAGCCGAACGCCTTGGTTTGTCGCAAGGCGTAGGAGAGGCTGCTCAGGCTCAAGTCCACAGCCAGCACACGCGCGTTGGAAAAATTGCAGGCGGTGTCCAGAGCCTGTTGACCCGTGCCGCAACCGGCGACCAGAATTTCCGGGTTCTCGGGAGACTGGTAGTCTCCGAGATCAAGGCGAAGGGGATCCCCCCGCAGATTATCGGCGATGGTCCTGGCGTTGTCCTGTATGTCGGTTGTGATCCAGCGGGGGTATGGGTTTTCTTCATACTGCTCGCGAACGGATTGAGAGACTGTATTTTGAATGGAGGTCAGACGGGGAATTTGAGAGCGCAGGGACCGCTCTTCCCCGGGTTCCGATATTTGCCGCTCAATCACGGCCTTGATGTCGCCGGTCCACGCCCGTTCAGCCAATTCCCCGGCCCAGGGAAATTCATGGAGCGGCCTGTAGGCGCCTAGCGTGGCAACGAGGGATGGCGGCACATCGCGCCCTTTTTCCACCAGCGCCGCAATCTGTTGCTGAAGCTGTTCGGCAGATTTTTTTTCTTCGCCGGTTTCAGGGAAAACGTATTCGTTGGTGAAACATTGCAGGGCCAGGGCGGCGGAAAAGGCCATGCCTGTCTCCTCCGCCGTTCCCGCCATCGTCTCGCGCATCATGGCGCGGCGCAGGACCGTGAGCATGCGCTCTATTTTCAGGTCAATGATGGGGCTCAGACTCAGGATCCGGAGAAAAAGAGGGATCGCCGATAACCGCTCGGCCATGTCTCCGTAGGCCATTCCTCCGGCCGGCCCACTGGTGCCGGTCTGTTCAAGAATTTGCAGGAAATCAGGGTGATGGAGAAGGGCGCTGAGGATTGGCCCCGTTACCTGGGACAGATGCACTGTGGGTCGCTGCAAAAGGTGCAACAGGTCGGCCAAGAGATCGTCATCGGCAGACAGAAACGAAAGAGGCTCCAACGCCGCCGACAAACTGGTCCACATCAAGTCGTTCTCGGGATTGAGGGCAATTGCCCTTCGGAAATGCGTGAAGGCATCCCCCCAATTCCCCTGTTCCTGGAGCACAAGTCCAAGGTTGTAATGCGCCTCGGTGTACTCCGGCTTTAAGGAGAGGGCTTTTTGATGACTATCGACGGCGGCTTGCAGGCGTCCAAGTTCCTGGAACGTGTTGCCTAAATTGCTGTGCGCCTCGGCGAAATTTGCCTTGAAGGCGATCGCCTTTTGGTAACTTTCGACGGCGTCTTCCAGGCGTCCAAGTTTCTTGAACGTGTTGCCTAAATTGCTGTGCGCCTCGGCGTAATCGGGTTTGATGGCGAGGACCTTTTGGTATCTGGCCACGGCCTCATCCAGTTTGCCTAAATCCTGGAGCGCCACGCCCAGATTGATGTGCGCTTCGGTGTAATCGGGTCTGAGGGCGAGGGCGTTGTGATAGGTGGCGATGGCGCCATCCAACCGCCCCAGTTTCTGGAGCGCGGTGCCAAGATTGTAGTGTGCCTCGGCGTAATCGGGTCTGCCGGCAAGGGCTTGGGTGATCAGATCAACGGCAACCTCGTTGTTCCCCATCTGATGGGCAATCACCCCCAGCAGGTGCAAGGCGTCAGGCTGACGGGGGTCGCTTAGCAATACCTGCTGGTAGAAGCCCTCGGCTTTGGCCAGGTCTCCCGCATTGTGGTGCTGGATGGCTAGTTCCAGGGTTTGTTGAAGGATCGGCGTCTGTTGGGCGGGGACGCCGTTCACACCCTGTCCAGGCTTCACATTGTCGGCCGGTTTCTCGGCCTTTTTCCGCTGGCGCCGCCTTTCTGCCCTGTTCATGTGTGCGTACTTAATACCAAGTTGTGATCCTGAATAACCATAAACACGTGTCTTCGCCTTTATAAGAGGGGCCTCGGCGGCTATTTGGCTATTCCACAGTCACGGAATAGTTTCGTAAGGGGGCATGATAGTCTGTATGTGGCGTTGTTTTTTTTGACCTTGTTTTGGCTTCCCAATAATTTTGGACTTTTTCCTATTCCGATTACCAAGAGTTCCTATCACAAACTATACCGAAATTCCGTGATGATAATATGGCCTATAATCAGATTTCAAAATGGTTGAATGACGAAGGATTTAAAACCCCCAGAGGAAAGAGGTTCTCTGTTCGAAAAAACGGGTTAGGGAGGAACGGATTTTTAGAGAGATTAAACCAGAATTGAAGAATTTTGATCTAAAATATTTCACCTTGAATGAGAACCGCCATTTGGATTGGTGGAGAATTAACCCTTATGGTTGATGTTAAATTTTAGGTGTGCTCTATTTTTTGAGAATAATGTGGGACCACCTCAGCCTATTTCTCCCGGAATGCCTTAAAGGTCGCGGTAGCCCTGTCCCCCTCTTTTGCGTTTCTATCAATTCATTTTTTCCGATCGCTAAACCATCGGCGTTAGTGCTCGACTCGTGGTTGGGCCAGGAAGGGATCCAATAATTTCGTGAACGAAATTTACGCGAACTCATCCGTAAGCACATCGACGCCCCTGAGGGGGTCAGATATAGATCGCCCAGAAGGGCTCGGCGCGCTCAACTTATCCAGGAAGGAAAACGAAACCGTTTACCCAAGATTCCTTGAGTTGCCGAATGACCCGTTTTCGCGGTTCACAAAGAATATGAGGATAGACCCGCAATTTAAAAGTTCTTACAATGGATTGAAGATTCATTGTTTCTCGGATGAGGAACAACTCGCTTGTTCTTAATCTGAACTTTGCGCTCGTTAAGTGAAATTCGCGCTCAATGAATAGGTGTCAGGATATAAGTAAATGCCGCATCTCGTGCAGTCGATCGTCGATACCTTAAGGCATGCTTATAAAAAGTATGATAATCGTTCGTTCCTGGAATCCGTTATTGCGGCTTCAGCGATGGTCGCTTTTGCCGATGGTAATGTTAGCTTTCCAGAGCGGGTAAAATTTGACCAGGTCCTCGAAATCATCGAACGGCTCAAAATATACGACCCGCATGAGGCCGTGGAGTTGTTTGACGGTTATGTCGCCGAATTGCGGCGGGATAACGCGACGGGAAGCCGCGATCTTCTGAAAATTATTGGGGATGGCCTAGGCACTAAACAAGACAAAATCCTTGTGCTCAAAATTTGCTGGGCGATTTCGCGGGCTGATGGTAAAATTCCACATAAAGAGCGAGATGTTATCAATTTGATAGCCAATTATTTGAATGTTGGAACGAGAGAACTTTATTCCAGCTTCTGATTTTGAATGTAGGCGAATATGACCTGACCCTACAAGGTGATCTGCCCACTACCGTACAGAGGCGTTGCGGCCCTGAGGGATGGTTGTGGGTGTCTGTGGATTGCGAAAAGTGACGGTTTGGGGTTTGGGGTAATAATCCCTGTTGACTGACTGGGTTTGAACAACAGAATTATTGTCGTCACAAAGCTGGCCCCTGGAATAATCGAAAGGTAAGCAATTTTTTTACCCATAAGGAACCAGGTCAATCGGCATAAGCGGTTGAATCGTAAAGTTTCGTGCGACTGAGTGCATCCAACCAATAACCAGAACTAATGACCTCGATTCTCATTACGCCTTCGCTGATCGCTTCGGTGCGCACGATCCAGACCACCTCGGCGGCATTGGGAAACGACTTCCCCGATAGTTGTTCGCCGTACAAACGGTATAGCACTGCGTCGGTATCCATGCCATCGGCAAGCAGTCGCACCAGAAAGGACTCGTCAAGTGAGTGCGTTAAAAGCTGTTTTGCGCCGGCGCTGGCGGCCGTGACTTCGAGCTCTACGTGAACCGCATCAGGTTGCGGGAAAGATCGGGGGAAAGCCGCATACAGCAAGCTTCCTACATTGAAGAGACGTTCGTGGAGCGAGGAGTTTGCATATTCCTCCCAAAGTTTTTCATCAAGCATCTCACCCGCGAGGTTTCGCATCTGGCCGTCGCTAAGGACATCACTCAGGTCATGCTTCAGCACCAAATATGCAGCGTCCTTGGGCCCCTGTTCCTGTAGAGACATGATGCACATTTCACGCTTGTCATCGTCGCTCAATCCAGATTGGTCGCCATACTCCATGGCTTTGAGCAGAGCCTTGAAGTCGCCTGTTGTTCGCGCACCTTCAATTTCCATAATGTTGGAGAAACGAAGAAGGCGAACACGAAATATTTTTTCCATTCAGCGCTAACTTTCTTTCGTGCATTTGACGCATGCTGCCAGAGATCCGACAATTCCGTCTTCTCTGCCGTACTAAATCCTCGACGATATCTTTGCTTCATCTGCAGACACTTCATCTTTGCGTTTGAGATAAAGTGTTGCGTCGATCAGTTGAGACCACCCTTCAAACTTCCATTGGTCGCGGATGAATCTAAAGCCTCAAGAAATGGGGGCCAGGAAGGCTTTGAGAAGGAAGTTATTTTACCCCCTACCAAAACTACTCCACCGTCACGCTTTTCGCCAGGTTGCGGGGCTGGTCGACGTCGGTGCCTTTGAGGACGGCGGTATGGTAGGCCAGCAATTGCACGGGAATAGTATACAGGATCGGGGCGACGAAGGGATCGACGGTAGGCAGGGCTATGGCGTCCGCCGTCTGCCCTTTGAAGCGCGCCACCCCGGCGGCGTCGGAGAAAACAATCACACGGCCGCCCCTGGCCATGACCTCGGCCATGTTGGACGCGGTTTTCTCGAACAATGCATCCATCGGGGCAATGACGATCACCGGAACCCCGTCGTCGATCAGGGCGATCGGGCCGTGCTTCATTTCCCCGGCGG
>JABMOG010000091.1 GCA_013204265.1 Rhodospirillales bacterium | reverse complement strand
GCGACAAGTTCTGCGCCTTTTGTGTCGTGCCCTATACCCGGGGCGCGGAATATTCCCGGCCCGCCGCCGATGTGCTGACGGAGGCCTCGCGTCTGGCCAGCGATGGCGTGCGCGAAATCACCTTGCTGGGCCAGAACGTCAACAATTATCACGGCATTGGCCTACAGGGTCCAGACGCGGTCTGGGGACTGGGTCGCCTGATTGCCGAGGTCGCCGCCATCGAAGGGATCGAGAGAATTCGCTACACCACGTCGTACCCCGCCGACGTCGACGACAACCTGATTGGCGCGCACCGGGACGTGCCTGCGTTGATGCCGTTTCTGCATCTGCCGGTGCAATCGGGGTCGGACGCCGTCCTCAAGGCCATGAACCGCCGTCATAACGCCACCGATTACCGCCGGTTGGTCGACCGGCTGCGTGCCGCGCGCTCTGACCTTGGCTTGTCGTCGGATTTCATAGTCGGGTTTCCGGGCGAAACCGACGCCGATTTTGCCGCCACCATGACACTGGTCGAAGACATCGGCTTCATTCAGGCCTATTCTTTCAAGTACAGCCCCCGGCCCGGCACGCCCGCGGCCAATATGGGCGACCAAGTCCCCGAGGGGGTAAAGTCCGAACGCCTGGCCGCCCTGCAAGACCTCCTCAATGCGCAGCAACTGGCCTTCAACCGGTCTTGCATCGGGCGCACTCTGGATGTGCTGCTCGACCGGGCGGGTCGCGAGGACGGCCAACTGATCGGGCGCAGCCCCTACATGCAGGCGGTCCATGTCGATAATTCGAGCTTTGAGTTGGGTACTATCGTCGGCTTGAAGATTACCGCCGGCCATGCCAACAGCCTAACCGGCGAAATTTCTGAGAGGATGCCGGCATGACCGCGCAGATGACTTTTGACGACAATGCCCTGGCGATGCAGTTGTTCGGCTCACACCATCGCAATCTGGCCCGTATTGAGCAAAAATTGGAAGTCGCCATAAACGCGCGTGGCAACGAAGTCACCATTACCGGCGACGCCGATGCGGTGGAGGCGGCGGGCCGCGTACTGACGGGTTTGTACGGCCGCCTTGAAAAGGGCAAAGAGGTCGGCACCGAAGACGTCGAGGCGGTCCTGCGTATGGCGACGGCGCCGAATGGCGACATCGCCGACGCCGACGTGACGATCAAGACGCACAAAAAGCACATTTCGCCGCGCACGCCAACCCAGGCCGACTACCTGCGGGCGATCGACAGCCATGAGCTGGTGTTCGGCGAAGGCCCGGCCGGTACCGGCAAGACCTATCTGGCCGTCGCCAAGGCGGCGGAACGGCTGATCAACGGATCCACCGACCGCATCATCCTGTCGCGGCCGGCGGTCGAAGCCGGCGAGCAACTGGGCTTTCTGCCGGGCGACATGCGCGACAAGGTCGATCCTTACCTGCGCCCCCTGTATGACGCGCTGCATGACATGATGCCCGAGGCCCAGGTCGCCAAGCGGATGGAAAAGGGCGATATCGAGGTCGCACCGCTGGCTTTCATGCGCGGGCGGACTCTATCCAACGCCTGCGTTATCCTGGACGAGGCCCAGAACACCACCGCCGTGCAGATGAAGATGTTCCTGACCCGGTTGGGCGAAAATTCGTCGATGGTTATCACCGGCGACCTCAGCCAGGTCGACCTGCCGCACGGGGTCCGGTCGGGATTGCGCGACGCGACGGAAATCCTGGCCGGGGTCAAAGGAGTTTCTTTTACCACTTTCACCGACGCCGATGTGGTTCGCCATCCCCTGGTCGGCCGCATCGTGCGCGCCTATGGCAAGGCCGAAAGCCAACGCCAATCCGGGGCCAAGTACGGCGCGCATTATGACAAGTCCAACGGTTCAGATAGTGAGGCGAAGGCGGATGATGACACCTAATTCCGCCCCGGAGGGGCTGGATATCGCCGTCGCCACAAATTCCCCACAGTGGGACACCGCCTTGCCCGATGTGCAGGCCCTTGCCCGCACCGCCGTGGAAGCCGCTTGGGCAGCGGGGCAGGGGGTCGGTGCGGTTCAAACGACCGAGGTCAGTATCGTGCTGGCCGACGATGCCTTCGTGCAGAATCTCAATCGTGATTTCCGGGGCCAGGATAAACCGACAAACGTGTTGGCGTTTCCGGCATCCGGCGGTGGGATGGACGAGGGCCCCACTGCTCAGCCGCCGGGCATGCCGGTGTTGTTGGGCGATATCGTCGTCGCCTTTGAAACCGCCATGGCCGAAGCTGCCGATCAGGGTAAGGCCCTTGGCGACCATGTCTGCCACCTGGTTGTTCATGGTATGCTTCACCTGCTGGGTTTTGATCATCAGGTGGCGGCGGACGCGGACGTTATGGAAGCCCTGGAAATAGACGTGCTGGCGGGGCTTCATATTGCCAACCCCTATGAGGGAGGCGTAGCGGTGGATGGCTCAACCCCATGACCGATGAACCTGTATCAAACAGTCCTGTCGTTAAGGGACCTGGCGAGGAAAATGGCCAGGATTCATCTCCGGTCAGGGGACTCCGGGACTGGTGGCGCGGCCTGTGGGGGTCGAGAAACGGCGAGGATTCAGCGCGTGATGTTCTCGAGGAACTGTTCGAGGATCGCGAAGGCGCCGAAGCCCCCATCGACGAGGACGAACGTACTCTGCTGGCCAACATTTTGGCTCTGCGCCGCCGCACCATTCGCGATGTCATGGTACCCCGCGCCGATATTACCGGCGTCGGCATTGATGCGTCCCTGTCCGAGGTGACGGCCGTTCTAATCAAGGACAACCATTCCCGCCTGCCGGTATACGGCGAAGACCTGGACGATGCGGTGGGCATGGTGCACATCAAGGACGTTCTGGCGTGGGTTGGGCGCACCGAAGAATTTTCGCTGAAAAACATCCAACGCAAGATCCTGTTCGTGTCGCCGTCCATGCAGGTCCTGGAACTGCTGCTGGAAATGCGGGCCAAGCGTTCGCACATGGCGCTGGTGGTCGATGAGTTCGGCGGCGTTGACGGCCTCGTTACGATCGAAGACCTGGTCGAGGAAATCGTCGGTGAAATCGAAGACGAGCACGACCAGGATAATGAACCGCAATTGGCCCGGAACGCCGATGGCAGTTTCACCACCGATGCCCGCGTTACCATCGACATGCTGAAATCCGTGCTCGGCGTGGAATTGATCGGGGTCGAGGGCGAAGACATTGAAACCCTCGGCGGTCTGGTGTTTTCACTGGCCGGGCGGGTGCCGATCCGGGGCGAGTTGATCCGCCATTCGTCGGGAATCGAATTCGAGGTTCTCGACGCCGACCCGCGCCGGATTAAAAGCGTGCGGGTGCTTGGCATTTCTACGTCACCGCGCCCAGGCGCGGCGGGGAAATGACCACACCCGTCGGTCGCGCGCAGACCTTGCGCCTTTGGCTAGCCCGCCGGAAAGGGTGGCGGCGCTGGGTGGTCCTTGGCGCCCTCGGCGTGATGGCGGCGTTGGCGCTGCCGCCGCTGTACCTGCTGCCTTTGTTGATCCCGGCCTTTAGCGGCCTGTTGTGGGCGGTTGAAGATAGCCCCGGCACTGGGCGCGCCTTTGCCGATGGCTGGTGGTTCGGGTTCGGGTTCTCGGCTGCGGGTTTGTATTGGATCGGGCTTTCTTTCTTCGTCGATGCCGCGATGTACGGTTGGATGGCGCCGTTTGCAATTGCCGGGATGGCCGCCGGGATGGCACTGTTTCCGGCTTTGGCGGCGGCGTTGAGCCGTTGGGTTTTTGCCGCTGGTGCAAATTCTATCTCGGCCCTGGGCCGGGTTCTGGTGTTTTCCGCCCTGTGGACTGCGTCGGAATGGCTGCGGGGATGGGTGCTGACCGGATTCCCGTGGAACCTGATCGGCACCGTCTGGACGGTGTCGGACGCAATCCTCCAAATGGCCGCCGTTACCGGCGTCTTTGGGCTTAGCCTGCTGAGTGTGGTTGTGGCGTCGATGCCGGCGGTGTTGGCGGGTCGGGTCGGCGGTCCGGGTGGTTGGCGGACCGTCACGATTACCTTCGCGGTCCTCGGCGTGGTCTGGCTGGCGGGAGCCGGGCGGCTGTCGCAGGCGACGGAGGAAACCGTTTCCGGCGTGCGGTTGCGTCTGGTGCAACCGAATATCCCCCAGGCCCTGAAATGGAAACCGGAGCTGCGCCGCAAACATGTGCTCAAGCAGCTTGCCCTGAGCCGCGCCCCGGCGGTCCAAGGGCCACCGCCGACGCATGTAATCTGGGCCGAAACGGCGGTCCCCTACGTCATTGACCAAACACCGGGTCTGGCTAAAACTTTAGGGTTAGCCGCACCAAAGGGGGGGCTGATCATCGTCGGCGCCCCGCGCGCCACCCCACCGGGGGCCAAGCCGTCGCGCTTGTGGAACAGCTTGCTTGCCTTCGACAGCCAGGGCCGGGTGAGGGGTACCTACGATAAATTTCACTTGGTGCCGTTTGGCGAATACGTGCCGTTGCGCGGCCTTTTGCCGATCAATAAATTGACCGCCGGGCGTCAGGACTTTTCCCCCGGCCCCGGAATCCGCACCCTGAAACTGGACAGCCTGCCGCCGCTGTCCGCATTGATCTGTTACGAGGTGATCTTTCCGGGCCGGGTCGTCGGCATCGACCGTCCCGCATGGCTGTTGAATTTGACCAACGATGGCTGGTTCGGGTTATCCTCCGGGCCGTATCAGCATTTCGCCGCTGCCCGGTTGCGCGCCGTCGAGGAAGGCCTGCCCCTGGTGCGCGTCGCCAATACCGGCATATCGGGGATCGTTGATGGATACGGCCGCACGGTCAAAAGTCTCGGTTTGGGCCGCGAGGGAATCCTCGACAGCGACCTGCCGGTGGCGCTGTCGGGCCGCACACCGTTTTCCCGGCTAGGCGACTGGATGACTGGATTTATGCTTGTCGTTGTCCTCGGGGCCGGGTTGATGATGCGGAGGATTGTAAAGAGTCATGGATATTAGCTTTAATACCATATCGTTTGGCATGCCTGAAGTTTAACCAAACAATACAAAGGGAATCATTTTCCAAATCATTACCATTTTTGCTTGCATACAATTGTATGCTCAAGCATAGTGATGGAACCCCATGATGTCTTGTAATAATATCTATGGTCCTTGAAACTTGACGTCTACGAATGGTATAGGGTGCCTAAATCGGAGCAGACGGATTAAAATATGAAAAAACCAATTTCTTCGCAAAAAACCACGACTCGTATCCGCCAGAAAAGTAAACGGCGTTTGCCGCCGGGGGTTCCCAACCCCGTTGACATCCATGTCGGAAGCCGGGTGCGCCTGCGCCGCACATTGCTCGGCCTCAGCCAGGAAAAACTGGGCGATGCGGTGGGCCTGACGTTCCAGCAGATTCAAAAATATGAGCGCGGCGCCAATCGGATCGGCGCCTCCAGGCTGTTTCAGCTATGCAATATTCTCGATGTACCAATAACGTTTTTCTTCGATGAAATGCCGGGCGGCCTGAAAACTGCCGAGGCACAGGTCGTCCGCGGTCTTCAGGAACAGGAACAGAAAACGCTGCAGCTGGATCCTTTGGCGCGGCGCGAAACCCTGGAATTGGTGCGGGCTTATTATAAAATTGCCGACCCCAAGGTCCGCCGCCGGTTGTTTGAACTGACGAAATCGTTGGCCAGCGCGGCGGTTGGCTGACCCCTTTTTGCGCACTTACCCGCCCTTAGGGAAATTGGGACCGGTTTAATACGCCTCCTGGGTGTGGGGCTTTTCCGCGCCGGCTTTAATTGCCGGAAAGCCCTTGACGGGTGCCGGAATCCTTGCGACAAGATCGGTGTTCGTCGCCCTTGCGAGGGTGGCGCGTGGAAGGATTTGGGCTACTTGACCACCACGAAAAAAATGGCGCTAAGTGGGCTTATGACATTGAAGTTTCGTTTTGGCCCTCGGTCCAGTTGGACATAACCTGATATCAGAGGGACCATAGTATTATGAGTTTGCAAAATTTCCTGTTCACCAGCGAATCCGTTTCCGAAGGCCACCCGGATAAAATCAGCGACCGCATATCCGATGCCGTGGTCGATAAGTTCCTCGGCGCCGACCCGTTGTCGCGGGTCGCGGTCGAAACCCTGTGTACCACCAACCGGGTTGTTATGGCCGGCGAAGTGCGCGGCCCCGATTCCATTACCAAAGCAGTGATGGAAGAGATTGCCCGCTCGGCGATCAAGGATATCGGCTACGAACAGGATGGGTTCCATTGGCAAAAGGCCCAGGTGGATGTGCATGTGCATTCCCAATCGGTCGATATTGCCCAGGGCGTTGATGCGGCCGGCAACAAGGACGAAGGCGCCGGTGACCAGGGTCTGATGTTCGGTTATGCCTGCCGGGAAACCGAAGTTCTGATGCCGGCGGCGATCCATTATTCTCACGCCATCCTGCGCTCGCTGGCCGAAGCACGCCATTCCGGGGCAGAGTCCGGCCTCGGTCCCGATTCCAAAAGCCAGGTGACCCTGCAATACGAGGCAGGTCAGCCGGTGCGCGCCATGTCGGTGGTCGTCTCAACGCAACATGCCGAGGGCATGGACCAGGACGAAATACGGGAAATCGTTCGTCCCCACGTCATCGGCGTTCTGCCCGATGGCTGGATGTGCGCCGAGGGTGAATTCTACGTCAACCCGACGGGACGGTTCGTCGTCGGCGGCCCGGATGGGGACTGCGGCCTGACCGGGCGCAAGATCATCGTCGATACTTACGGCGGCGCGGCCCCACACGGCGGCGGTGCATTTTCCGGCAAGGATCCGACGAAGGTGGACCGTTCGGCGGCCTATGCCGCGCGCTACGTGGCGAAAAACGTTGTCGCCGCTGGTTTGGCGGACCGCTGCACCCTCCAGGTGTCTTACGCAATCGGCGTGTCCAAGCCGTTGTCGGTCTATATCGACACCCACGGCACGGGCCAAGTCGACGAAGAACGCCTGTCTGTGATCTTGCAGGATATGGTCGACCTGTCGCCGCGTGGTATCCGCGAACACTTGAAACTCAGCCGCCCCATTTATGCCCGCACTGCGGCCTACGGTCATTTCGGCCGTGCGCCGGACGAAGACGGTGGCTTTTCGTGGGAACGCACCGATCTGGTCGATGACCTGAAGTCGGCCTTCGGGGCTTAGGTCACATGACCTGGTGACCGGCGAAAAAAACCACGATGGGCCGCAATGGTACGGTCGCCGCCAGGGCCACAAGTTGCGGCCAAGCCGACAGGCGTTGATCGACCAGCGTCTGCCGGACCTCAGGATCGTATTGCCGGAGGATGGTGTCCTGGACCCCCAGACGGTGTTTTCTAAATCCTTGCGCGACATCTGGTTAGAGGTCGGTTTCGGTGGCGGCGAACATCTGGCGGCCCAGGCCCGGGCGAACCCGGATATCGGCTTCATAGGCTGCGAGCCGTTCATCAATGGCGTCGCCAATCTTTTAAGCCTGATCGATCAGGGCGGCCTGACCAATGTGCGGATTTTTGATGATGACGCCCGCAAGCTGTTCGCGGCCCTGCCCGGCGCCGTGTTTGGCCGAGTATACGCGCTGTATACGGACCCCTGGCCGAAAAAACGTCACCACCGGCGGCGGTTCATTTCCGATGACACCACGGATTCCCTGGTCCGCCTGATGAAGGACGGCGCTGAATTGCGTCTGGCCCACGATCATATGGGGTATGTCGGCTGGATGCTGGAACATTTGACCGGCCGTCCGGAATTGCAGTGGCAGGCGAAATCAAAACGCGATTGGGTTGAGGCCCCGCCGGACTGGGTTGAGACCCGTTACGAACAAAAAGCTAAAGCTCGTGGTCTAAGGTCGGCGTATTTGTGTTTCAAGCGCTGGCCGCACGGGACGGTTCCATTGGTCGAAAACCATTGAATTAATGAATGCGGCGGTATATAAACTGCCTACGTTCTGAAATGAACGTACTCGTTTAATCCAGAAACTAGAGTGGGATTGAGTTGGGTGGGCCGGTGGCCCGCCTTTTGTTTTTTTTACGCCCCCGGTGGCGGGGGCGCAAACAAGGTGAACTTTGGAATGGACCAGTCCGGCCGCATTCAAAATCTGATCGAGCCGACTGTCGACGAATTGGGCTTCGAGGTCGTTCGCGTTCAGATCATGGGTCGCGACCAAGTCCTGGTGCAGATCATGGTCGACCACAAGGACGGCCATGACGACGGCCAGGGGATAAACGTTGACGACTGCGCCACCGTCAGCCGCGCTGTCTCGGCATTGATGGAAATCGACGATCCGATCGGTGGGGCCTACACATTGGAGGTCTCGTCGCCGGGGTTGGACCGCCCGCTGGTCCGGCTCCGTGATTTTGAACGCTTTCAGGGCTTGGAAGCAAAAATTGAAACCAACCAGCCCCAGGACGGCCGGCGCCGTTTCAGAGGACGGCTATTGGGCGTCGAAGGCGACACCGTAAGAATTCTCGTGGACGGGGCAGAGGTGGAATTGCCGCACCCAAATATCCACAAGGCGAAATTACTCATGACCGACGAATTGATCGCGGCATCGGAGGAGAATTAAACAATTATGACCGAATCCATGGAAGCAGGCGCCGCCCAGTCGCGGCCCGAATTAATCGAAGTAGCGGAAACCGTTGCCCGTGACAAAGGCATCGACCGCGAGGAAGTCCTCGAGGCCATGGAACAGGCAATCCAAAAGGCCGGGCGTTCCAAATACGGCCACGAACACGACATCCGCGCCTCCATTCATCGGGGTACGGGGGAAATCGCCCTGGTCCGTTATATGGAGGTCGTGGAAACGCCAGAAGAGGTGGAAAACGAGTCCACCCAGATTGATATGATCGAGGCGAAGAAGACCAGTCCCGATGCCGAGCCCGGCGATTTCATGGTGACCGGCCTGCCGCCCATCGATTTTGGCCGTATCGCCGCCCAGACCGCCAAGCAGGTGATCGTGCAGCGTGTGCGCGAGGCCGAACGCACCCGCCAGTTCGCTGAATTCAAGGACCGCATCGGCGAGATCGTCAACGGCCTGGTCAAGCGGATCGAATACGGCAACGTTGTCGTCGATCTTAACCGCGCCGAAGCCATGTTGCGCCGGGACGAATCCATTCCACGCGAACATTTCAACACCGGCGACCGGGTTCGCGCCTACATCGTCGATGTCCGCGAAGAAGCCCGCGGGCCGCAGATTTTTCTGTCGCGCACCCACCCCCAATTCATGGCCAAACTGTTTTCCCAGGAAGTGCCGGAAATCTACGACGGTATTATTGAAATCAAGGCAGTCGCCCGTGATCCGGGCTCGCGCGCCAAGATCGCCGTTTTGTCTCATGATTCCAGCATTGACCCGGTCGGCCCTTGCATCGGTATGCGAGGCTCGCGCGTGCAAGCCGTCGTCGGCGAATTACAGGGTGAAAAAATCGATATCATCCAATGGTCGCCCGATACGGCGTCCTTCATCGTCAACGCCCTGGCCCCGGCCGAGGTCGCCAAGGTGGTTCTGGATGAAGAAGCCAAGCGTATTGAAGTGGTGGTGCCGGATGAACAACTGTCCCTGGCCATCGGTCGGCGCGGCCAGAACGTGCGCCTGGCGTCCCAGCTGTCCGGCTGGGATATCGACCTTTTGACTGAGGCTGCGGAATCCGAGCGCCGCAATGATGAATTCAAGACCCGCTCACAGATGTTCGTCGATGCCCTGGACGTCGACGACGTAATCGCCCATCTGCTGGTCACCGAAGGTTTCTCGTCGGTCGAGGAAGTCGCCTTTGTGCCGGTCGAGGACATGGTCGACATTGAAGGGTTCGACGAGGAAATTTCAGAAGAACTGCGCCAACGCGCGCGGGCCTTCCTGGAATCCAAAGACGAAGCCTTGATGAGCCGCCGCAAGGAACTGGACGTCAGCGACGACTTGGCTGAAATCGAAGGCATTGGCCCGGAACTGTTGGTGGCGCTGGGTGAAAACGGGATCAAAAGCCGGGACGACCTGGCGGATTTGGCAGCCGACGAATTGATCGAATTCGCCCCCGCCGGTACCCTGAAAGAGGTCAAGGCCAACGAAATCATCATGGCGGCCCGCGCCCACTGGTTTGAAGAAGAAGATCAGGCCGCCGCTGCCGCCGAGGATGATGCGCCGGGCGACACCGGGGGCGATGAAGCGGCCTCCACCGAGGAGGACACAAAATAGGCGGACGAGGAAAAAAAACGGACGGCGGAAAGCAGCGTCATCACCCTCGGGAACAGGCCGAGACGACGACGGCTCTCAGAACCTGCATCGTCACCGGCGCGCAAAAGCCCAAAGATCAGCTGCTGCGTTTTGTCGTCGGACCTGACGGGAACCTGGTTCCTGACCTGGGCGAACAGCTGCCGGGGCGGGGTTTATGGTTGAGTGGCGAGCGCGATATGGTAAACACGGCCTGCGGTAAAGGTCTTTTTGCCCGCGCCGCACGCCGCAAGATCGGGTTGCCCGAAGATTTGGCGGACCGGGTGGACAGTTTGATAGCGCGCCGGTGTTTGGATCTTATAGGTCTGGCGCGGCGCGCCGGCGAGGTCGTCGCCGGGTTTGAAAAAACGAAAGCCCGTTTGCGCGAGGGCGGCGGCGGCGTATTATTGGAGGCCTGTGACGGGTCTGCGGACGGACGGGATAAAATCAGGGCGCTGGCGCCGGGTCTGGCGGTGGTTGACCTGTTCAGCGCCGAAGACTTGGGGCGGGCGCTGGGACGAGATAACGCCGTTCACGGGGTTATCAATCGGGGCCGGTTGGCGGACCGGGTGGTGCGCGAATCGGATCGTCTGATGGCCTTTCGTGGGCCCAGAGGATAAGGTTGGGCCGGCGGTGCCGGAAAGACGGTTAAAATTAGAGAACGGGGCCTCCGCAAAGGCCCCAACACAGGATAGATTTGGAATATGGCCGAGACCGAAGAACAAAATAAAGGGAATAAGCTGGGGCTGTCCAGGCCGGGCAAGCTTGAGCTGAAAAAGACGGTCGCGACCGGACAGGTCCGCCAGAATTTCTCTCATGGGCGTTCGCGTATGGTGACGGTCGAGGTGCGCAAAAAACGCACATTCGCCCGCGATGCCGGTGGTCACATGGCCGAGGTTCCGGTTGAAGAGGAAGAGGTCGTCGAAGAAGAGGCGCAAACCGTCGAAGCGCCGGTTGCCGTTGGAACCGCGCCTGAACCAGCCCAGGTCGGGACCCTGACGAACGAGGAAAAAGCCGCCCGCGCGCGTGCGCTGGAAGGCGCCAAACAGTTTGAGAGCAAAGCCCTGGCTGAAAAAGCCGTCGAGACCAAGAAAGCTGCCGCCGCCGCAGAAAAGGCTGCCGCCCCTCTTACCGAAGAAGAAGAAAAACAACGCGAACGCGATGCCAAGGCTGCCGCATCCGCCGCCGCCGTCAAGCTGGAGGCGCTGGAAGAAGGCGAGGCTGAAACCGAAACCAAGGACCGCAGCAAACGCCCTCTGGATCGCGCGGACGAGCGCCCGGCGCCGTCGACGCGGCGCACCGAGCCCCGCCGTCGGGCCGGAAAGCTGACCATTGCCGAAGCCCTGGGCGGCAGCGAAGAGAGGACCCGTAGTCTGGCGTCTATCAAGCGCGCCCGCGAAAAAGAAAAACAGAAACAACAACAACAACGCCGCATGTCGGGAGGCACAAAAATCATCCGCGATGTTGTCGTTCCCGAAACCATTACCGTGCAGGAACTGGCCAACCGTATGGCCGAACGTGCGTCGGACGTAATCAAATCGCTGCATAACATGGGCGTGACGGCGGCGATTACCCAGATTATCGAGGCCGACACCGCGGAACTGGTCGTCGCCGAATTCGGGCACAACCTGATCCGCGTGGCCGCGGCTGACGTGGAACTGGGCCTCAAGGGTGAGGTTGACGAAGACGCGTTGTTGGTGTCGCGCCCACCGGTTGTGACGGTCATGGGCCATGTCGATCACGGCAAAACGTCGCTGTTGGACGCCATTCGTGCAACCGATGTCGCCGACCATGAAAAAGGCGGCATTACCCAGCACATCGGCGCCTATCAGGTGACCCTGGCGTCGGGACAGAAAATTTCCTTTATCGACACGCCCGGCCATGCCGCGTTTACCGAAATGCGCGCCCGTGGCGCCAACGTCACCGATATCGTGGTGTTGTGCGTCGCCGCCGATGATGGGGTCATGCCGCAGACCATCGAGGCCATCCATCACGCCAAGGCCGCCGGTGTGC
>JABMOG010000090.1 GCA_013204265.1 Rhodospirillales bacterium | reverse complement strand
TTTGAAACAGGTTCGCAGTTAAAGCAAATCCCGAGCGGATGCCTGCATCCGCGACGACGCATTTGCGTAAAAAACAACTAGGCCCCCTTCGCAGCCTGCCAATCGTCGAGGATGCCACGGGCGTTATTGGTGGCAGGATCAAGGATAGAATCGTGGTCATCCGTTTTCGCCGTCAACTCGATAACATAACCGTTGGGATCGCGGAAATAGATGGAGCGGACGAAATGATGGTCGGCGATACCACGAGGCTCCCTGCCTTCGGCCTTGCCCTTCTCAAACATCGCCTGCAAGTCCTCGGGCGTTACCTCAACCGCGATATGCAGGTCAAAATCGTGCTGGTCCTTAAACTCGAAGGGCTGGTCCGGGACCTCGAAAAAGGCCAGGCACGAGCCATCGTCCATCTGGTAAAACGTGTGCAAAAAATTGGTTTCCTGCCCGGTCTTGGTTTCGTTGATTGCCAGCGACCCGACCAACGAAAGCCCAAGAAATTCTTCGTAGAACTTGCGGGTTTCTTCGGAATCCCGGCAGCGATAGGCGTTGTGATGTAAACCTTTGATCATGGCGCGCTCCTTATGTGTCCAACAGCGTTTCACCCGGCTTGACGCGAGTGAATACGACCGGCTCAGCGGTCGTTTCCATCTCATCCCCGACCAGCCGCACACGGGTGAAGGTCGAGGTTTCCAGATTGCGGGTCTCGGGAAAATCGGCGCGAAAATGGGCGCCGCGGGAATCGTCACGGGCGAGGGCGGCGGCAGTGATCGCGCGCGACACCAAAATCAGGTTTTTCAGGTTCATCCAGTCATGCCAGGTCAGATTGTAGGCAAGGTTCCCGCCATCGACGCCGATGCCGTCGAGGTCGGTCTCCAACACCACCAGCCCGTCCAAGGCGCGGGTCAGCGAGGCCGCATCGCGGACGATGCCGACGTCATCCCACATGATATCGGCCAGCCGGGTGCGGATATCTTCCAGATCGCCGGGCGGGTTGGACAACGGTGTCCGGCAAAGTCTCATGGCGGCTGCGATAGCCGCCTCATCAGGATCATGGAAAACGCCTTGCCCAGGCGTCCAGCGACCGATGGTATCGCCGGCGATGCCGCCGAACACGGTGGAATTGGCGACGCCATTGCCGCCCAGCCGGTTGGCCCCGTGCACACCCCCGGTGTCTTCACCGGCGGCGAACAGGCCATCCCATTCCGTGTGGCCATCGGCGGAAAACTCTATTCCGCCCATCATGTAATGCGCCGTCGGCACCACCTCGACCTTATCGCCGGCCAGGTCGAACCCGCAATCGGCACAGCGCTGCACCATACCCTTGAACAAACGCCGCACCTCGGCCTCATCAAGATGGCCCATCGACAGGTACAGCCCACCCAGCGGCCCAAGTTTGCCTGCTCGCATTTCCTCGAACATAGCGCGGCTGACGATGTCGCGGGTGGCGCGTTCGGCGCGCTCGTCGTATTTGTCCATGAACCTGTCGCCATTGCCGTCCAAAAGATACGCCCCGAACCCGCGCAGGCCCTCCTCCAAAACAGTCCCGGTCATCCGGGTGTCCGCCCGGGCCAGCAAGCCGGTCGGGTGGAACTGCACCATTTCCATGTCGCGCAACGGCAACCCGGCGCGCAACGCCATGGCCATGCCGTCGGCGGTTTTATCGCCCGATGGTGTGTGGAACCGGTACATGGTCGGCCCGCCGCCAGTCGCCATCAGCACTGCGCGGGCACGCACAAAAACGAACCCGCCGGTACGCATGTCTATCATCAGGACACCAGCAATTCCGGTCCCGTCAGCGGCGGGAACCAGTTCTACCGCCCGGTGATCTTCGAGCCGCCCCAGCCCCCGCGACCACACCTGTTCGGCCAGCCGGTTGATGATCTCGATACCGGTCAGGTCGCCCTTGTGCACGGTGCGATCAAACGTTTGCCCAGCGAAGGCCTTCTGGTGCACGGAGCCGTCTTCGTTACGATCAAAAAAACAACCCAACTCGTTTTCCAACTCGCGGACACGTTCCTGGGCAACCTCAACCAGGGTCCAGGCGAGGTCTTGGTCGTTGAGCCACTTGCCGCCCTCGACGGTGTCCATGAAATGGCGCTCGACCGAATCGCCGGGCGCCAGGGCGACGTTGTAGCCACCCTGGACCATGCGGGTGCAACCGCATTTCCCTAACAAGCCCTTGACGGCAATAGTGATCGAAAGGTCGGGGGCCGTTGTCGATGCGTGCAACGCAGCGAACAGCCCGGCGCCGCCCGCGCCGAGGATTAAAACATCGGTCTCAATTGTTTCAAAATCGCTCAACTGTCGATGCCCATGCGGGCGAGAGCCGCGGCGCGTTTATCCTGAGCATTGGCGCGAACCACGTCATAGAGGCTGCCACCATGAGCATCCATCGCTACCAGCAACGGCCCGAAATCCTTGATTCGGAACTGCCACAGGCTTTCCGGGTTGAGGTCGTCCATATCGACGTCGAGAATTTGTTCGATCCAGGTAGTTTCCAGCGCCGCCGTGCCGCCAATAATCGCCAGATAGACACCGCCCAAATCCTGAAACGCCTGCGCGCTTTCAGGCCCTAAGCCACCCTTGCCGATGATTATGCGAACGCCGTTACTCTCCATCAGCGGCCGGGTGAAACGTTCCATCCGTGCGCTGGTCGTCGTGCCGATGCAGATCGACTGGTATCCCGCCGGGCAGGAATTGGATACCGGCACCTTTTTGACATTCGGCGCCGTGTGAATAACGGCGTGGCCGTTCAGATCAAGCCGCGTTTCCCGGTTTTTATCGAACATGTGGATCAAGGTGGCATCGCGAATACCGAACAGGGTGTCCTGCAATACTACGTGGTCACCGACGCGCAAGGCACGCACGTCGTTGTCCGATACCGGCATATGGAATTCGTGCTCAGTCATAATTCAGAATCCTATTTCGACGCCGCCGGGCGTGAACGTGGCCCGGGCGCGGCGAGCCGAATGGCACTGGATGTTGACCGCCACCGGATTCATGGTGATGTGGGTGGCCGCCGTCTCGACATGCACGGCGAACGATGTTGAATCACCACCCAGCCCCTGCGGCCCGATGCCGAGGCTGTTGACCGCGTCGCAGAGTTCCGCTTCCAGTTTTGCACCTTCCGGGTCGTCACACACCGAACCCAAAGATCGCGTAGCGGCGATTTTCGCCATCTTGGTACACAGGTCCGCCGTGCCACCGACGCCGACGCCGACGATGGTCGGCGGGCAAACCTTGCCACCAGCCTCCATCACACGGTCGATCACGAAGGTCTTGATGCCGTTGACGCCTTCGGCTGGAATGCACATTTTCAAAAACGAGCCATTTTCCGAGCCCGACCCCTTGGGGATCATTTCGATCACCAGCTCATTCACGCGGTCGGAAAAATCGACATTGATAACCGGCACCCTGCGCCCGCACGAGGTATGCTCGTTGACCCGCGTCACCGGATGCACGACCGACGAGCGCAGCGGATATTCCGTCGTCGCCCGCGCGCAGCCCTTCTGGATGGCGGCCTTGAGGTCAACGCCGTCGAGTTGCACACCGCGCCCGATGGTGACGTTATAGATGGGGATGCCGGTATCCTGACAAAGCAGATTGTCGGTGTCTTCGGCAACATCGATGTTGCGGATCATGGTCGCCAGGATGGATTTTCCGGTAGCGTCCGTCTCAGTCGCATCGAGGCGCTTAAACCCTTCTTTGATGTCATCAGGCAGCACCTTCAGCGCCCGGATATAGAGCAGCTTGGCCGTTTCCTCGACGGCGTCCAGATCGATTTTCATAACCACTACCCCTGCCCTTATCAGATCAACAGCGTCACGCCCAACACCAACAGCAACCCCAGAACGATACGGCGAAATCGCCCTTCATCCAAGCGCCCGTAGCACCAAAGCCCGAGCCAGGACCCCAACGCGATGGCCGGCAGGCACCACAGGAAGTTGATGCCGGTCCGGGCGTTAACCAGGCCGCCGAACGCCAGCCAGCCCAGCGCCATGGCGTGCATGGCAAGAACGAACGGCTGAAAGACGCCGCGTTGTTGTTCCTTGCTCCAACCGCGAAGGCTGGCCCAGACCCCCGGCACGATACCCGAAAGCCCCGCCAGCCCGCCCAGAACCCCACCGATTGCGCCGATCATCCCGTCCGCAGTTCGACCGCCCCTGGTAATCAGGCCAGGATTCGGACGAATCAGGAAAAAGGCACCGTAAGCCACCAGAAACACCCCGACCCCGGTGCGGAAAACATTCGGGTCGATAACCTGCAACAGCCAGTTCCCCACCGGCACGCCCAGAGTGCCCGCGATCAGGAAGGGCCACAGCTTTGAAAAGTCTAGCGACTGGTGAAGGCTGATCAAAGATATCAGATGGATAACCAGGCCCGACGCCACTACCAACGGCACGATTTCCACCGGGGCAAGCACATGCAGCCACACCGCCGCAACGATCAGGCCGTCGCCGAACCCCACCACTCCAACCGCCAACGCGGCCAGGAACGCGCCGCCCGGTATCAGTAAAAATTCAAAAGGCATTGACCAAAAACAAAAGCCCGGCGGCGAGGCTCACACCCCCCGTAACCGCCACCAGGGTCTTTTGCCAATCCCGCCACGGGAAAAATTCCAGCGCCAACAGCCGCACCCCACCAGTCAGGTGAGCCGCCAGCAGCACGATCAAACCGGCCTCGGCCAGCTTAACCAACGGCTGCTCGGACCATACCAAGGCACCGTCCAGCGCCACTTCGCCCCGAAGTGCGAGGCCCAGCACCCAGAAATGAATGGGAAGGAATAACGCCAGCGCCACACCCGACAGGCGGTGCAGCGCGAATGCCCACCAAGTGGCGTGGTTGCGATGGGGCTTGTTCAACGTGCCTGCCATCACCCCGCCCCTAACTGGTAAAAACCAAGCACGGCGCGCAGCCCCAGGACCAGCACGGCGACGGCGAATACCCCGGCAACACCGTCTGCCAATCGCGGCTTCAGCGCCGTCATTTCCAGCAAAACGGTGCGCAGGCCGATCGGCGCATGCACGGCGCAGGCGACGACAAATATCCCGTAAAACAGAGCGGCCACACCGTTGCCGCCGACGCGGGCGATAATTTCGGCTGCCGAAAGACCGCCTTGTACGGCGACAATGATTCCGCCCAGATGCACGGTAACGGCGATGGCCAGCACAACAGCGCTGAGGCGCTGGGCCAGCCACACACGGGTTTGTATTTGCCCGGCGCTCATAGCTTGCCCTTTAGCGTCGCTATCGCCACGGCGCGTTTCAACCCGGCAATGGCCGCCGTCGGGCTCAAGGATTTTGGGCAGTGTTCCTGGCAGCCCTGCTGGGAATGACAGCCCAGACACCCGTCGTCGCCGGAAACCAGGGCCAGACGTACCGCCCCCATTCCGTCGCGGGCGTCGTTGACCAGCGTCCAAGCGCGGTTGAGCGCCGCCGGCCCCAGGTAATCGGGTTTCCACGCGACCACGTCGCACGATGCGTAACAGACTCCGCAACCAATGCATTCGATACCGGCGTTGGCGTGACGGCGCCTCGGATCGCTTGGCGGGATCGCGGCGAAATCATCTTTACGGGTCTGCGTCGCCTGAAACGCACCACCGGCTTTGGCCCATTTGTCGAAGAAGCCCTGCATGTCGACAGTGACGTCTTTGATAATCGGAAGATTTAGCAAGGGGGCTATTTCCAGCCGTCCATCCCTGGCGACGTGCGACACATGGGTGCGGCATGTCCACCGGGCGCGGCCATTGACCGTCATGGCGCACGACCCGCACATACCGACGCGGCAGGCAAAGCGATAACTCAACCCCGGATCCAGCTTGCGCTGGATATAGGTGACTACATCCAGCACGGTCTGGTTTTCACGCCTCGGAACGTCGTAGGCGACGAATTCCCCGTCTTCTCCTCCGCGCCAGATCGATACTGTAAGCAATTCCTGCATGGGATTGAGTATAAAAGGTTTTAAGGGTGTTCCAAGCGCGCGCCTTGTGCATAAAATCATCTATGCCTATTGCATCAATCACGCTCTACCGATTTTCCCTACCTTTGATCCACCCCTACAAGCTGGCGCTAGGAGTGGTCAAAGCGTTCGATACCGTTCTTTGCGTCGTCCGGGATGGTGACGGCAATGAGGGATACGGCGAAGCAACAATCCTGACCGGCTATACGCCCGAAACCATCGACGACAGTTGGGCCATCGCCTGCGGCCTGGCGCAACGCATATCCGGCATGGCGACGGAGGACGCAGGGCCGATAATTCAGGCCGAACACTCGAACGCCCCCTTCACGTCTACGGCGACAATGACGGCCCTGGAAATGTGTGACGGTCACCCCTTGCTCGGCGTGCCCACAGCCACCGCCGTGCCGTTATTGGCCATCGTCAACGCCACTGACGAAGACGGCATCGCCCAGGAAATCGACGCCCGGCTGGGGGAAGGCTACGCAACGCTCAAGGTCAAAGTCGGCTTCGAGGTCGAGGCGGATATAGCGCGGGTCCGCTTTATCCAGAACCACCTTCGCGGCCGTGCGCTGATCCGGCTCGACGGCAACCAGGGATACAGGCAGGATGAGGCGCTCCGATTTTGCGCCGGGCTAAACCCTGCCGGAATCGAATTGTTGGAACAACCCTGCCACGACGACGACTGGGACGCGGCTGCCGCCGTCGCCGAAGTCGCAACCGTGCCGATGATGTTGGACGAGTCCATCTACGGGCCGGATGACATCGACCGCGCCGCCGACCTGGGCGCGGCGACCTATATCAAACTGAAACTAATGAAGGCGGGCGGGCTGGGCGCACTGGCCGATGGGTTGGCGCAAATTCGCGAGCGCGGCATGACACCCGTCCTCGGCAACGGAGTCGCCAGCGACGTTGGCTGCTGGATGGAAGCCTGCACGGCGCGGACCACAATCGACAACGCCGGTGAAATGAACGGGTTCCTCAAGCCTGAAACAGGAATTTTTGCAACCCCCATGGCCGTCACCAACGGCTCCGTCGTATTGCCAGCGGGTGCACCGGCGCTGAAGCCTGCCACCACGCTTTCCGCCCTGGCCACCGCCACCTTTTCCGTGGGGGGCTGAGACAGATGCTCGGATTGGAATGGCCCTTGGTCGCCATCCTGACGGCGTCGCTGGTCGTCGGCGGCGTCGTTAAAGGCGTCGTCGCCTTGGGCCTGCCCATGGTTTCCATCGCCATCCTGCTCAATTTTTTCCCGCCGCTGACGGTGCTGGGCATCCTGGTGATGCCGATCATAGTCACTAACCTGTGGCAAACGGTGCGCCTCGGCAACCTTCAGGAACCCTTGAGACGATTCTGGCCGATGATCATCACGGGGTTGGTATTTCTGTTCATCGGGGCTGAATTGATCGTCGGCATGGACACGGGTGTCTTGTTCGGCATGTTGGGGGCCTGTGTCGCCGCCTTTTCCGCCATCAGCCTGGCGCATCCCAACATGCCAGCGCTCCAGCCCAAAACAGAAAAATGGGCCGGGCCACTGGCCGGGGCCATGGGCGGGCTGTTGGGCGGAATCTCGACTATCTGGGGGCCGCCCATGACGATGTATTTCGTCATGCTGAAACTGCCCAAAGATGTCTTCGTGCGTAGCGTCGGGATGGCGTGGTTTGCGTTTTCAGTGCCGCTGGCCGTTGCCTATTGGCGCAACGGCATATTTTCCGGCGATGTCGTCTACCTGTCGCTGTATGCCTGCATCCCCGGCATGATCGGGATTTGCATTGGCGAGGCCATTCGCGAACGCATCAACCAGGACACTTTCCGCAAAGTGATGTTGGTGATGTTGTTGTTGGTCGGATTAAATTTAATCCGACGGGCGGTATTCTGAAAGCCCTCAACTTACCTTTGGTTTTTTTGACATGTCGCGGATACGATCGACCATGATCTTTAGAATCACGCGCATCACCGGGTCCATGGCGCTGACCCGGCGTTGGAATTCATCGCGGGAAATGGCGCTGGTCGTTGTTTCTTCGATGGCGATGGCACTGGCGATAGGCGGATGGTCATCAAACAGCGACATTTCACCGACCACCGCCCCTTTTCCGAGGACAGCGATGGTTTGCGGGTTGCTCCCCATCGCGCCTTTGCGTATCTCGACCTTGCCGCTGGAGATCAAAAATGCAGCATCGGAAGGTGTGCCTTCCTTGACCAGAAATTCGTTGGGCTTAAAGGTTTTTTGCTCGAATCCGCTCGCCATGACAGTGTTCAACCTTCCCTATTTCAATTTTATTTCTACAACTATTTTATGTGCCCTGGATAAAAAAACAAACTTTTTGGATCACCTACAGTCGTTCTCTCAGCGCGTCGCCGACGTGGGACGGGGTCGCCAAAACGGTGACCCCGGCGGCTTGCAGCGCGGTGCTTTTTGATTGGTACGTTCCACGGTCGCCCATGACGATAGCCCCGGCGTGACCCATTTTCTTGCCCTTGGGCGCGGCCCCGCCAGCAATGAAGGCGATTACCGGTTTCGACATGGTGGCAGCGTATTCGGCGGCTTCTTCTTCCATGACACCGCCGATTTCCCCGACCAGGACCACCGCGTCGGTGCCCTCAAATGCATCAAGTGCCTCCAGCGCATCGCGCGTCGTGGTGCCGATGATGGGGTCGCCGCCGATGCCGATGAACGCCGATTGGCCGAACCCGGCCGATACGATGTTTTGGCACATCAGGGTACCGAGGCTGCCGGAACGGGAAATCACCCCGACGACACCTTTTTTAAAAATGCGTGTGTTAAAGGCCGGCATGAAGCCCTGGAAACATTCGTCGATAGTGACCGAGCCCGCCGTGTTGGGGCCGGTGATGTGGGTGCCCGCTTCGCGGGCGGCGGCCATTATATGCATGACATCCTGGACGGGGATGTGTTCGGTCAGGATGCACAGGTTTTTCGCACCCGCGCCAATCGCGTCCAATGCCGCATCCTTGACGCCCAAAGGCGGGATGAACAGCACCGAGGCGTCGAATTCGGCCTCGCGCATGGCCTCGGTGGCGGACGCGAACACCGGCACGCCGCAATGCTCGGTGCCGGCTTTTTTCGGATTTACGCCGGCGACCACGTTGGTGCCGTACTGCTGCATTAACTCGGTCCAGAACGTGCCCTGCTTGCCGGTAATGCCCTGGATCAGAACCCGGTGTTGGCGCCGCAAAATTCTCATTTCGCAGCCTCCACCGCAGCCTTACTGGCGGCGTCCATGTCCGGGTAGGGGTCCATCCCGAGGCGGTCTTTCAGCATTTTAATGGCTTCCTCGTCGCCGGTCCCGGCGATGGAAAAAAACACCGGTATGTCGGGGTTAAGTTCCTCCCAGGCATTGAGCAGGCCTTCCATCATCACTTCACACCGCGCAAACGCACCGCAGAAATTGACCACCAGCGATTTGATTCCCGGTTTGTCGAGGACCATCTCCAACGCCGTCTGCGCCTTGGTGTAGGCTTCGCCGCCGATTTCGCAGAAATTCGCCGGATTGCCGCCGTGATGGCGGACAACGTCCATCGTCGTCATAGTCAGTCCGGCGCCATTGGCCAATACCCCGACATCGCCGTCCAGTTCGATATATTTTATAACCGCTTTGTCGCCGCGTTTTTCAAGCTCGGTCAGTCTTTCCGGGGCCCCACGGGCGGCCAGTTCGACTTGGCGTTTGATCGCGGAATCGTCGAGCACGAATTTGCAGTCGAGCGCCACCAGCCCGCCGTCGGCTGTCTCGGCCAGCGGATTGACTTCCAGTAATTCGGCATCAAATTCGCGGTAGGCGCTATAAAGCCTGACCAAAAAATCAGCGATCCGCTCCGAGGTGTCGCCAAGGTCGAACCCGTCCAGCAGGGACTTTGCCGCAGCCATATCGAAACCGACTCGAATATCGACGGCGGTTTGTTTCAGTTTTTCCGGGGTTGAAGCGGCAACCTCTTCGATATCCATGCCGCCTTCCGTGGAAAACAGCACCAGCGGGCCTTTCGACGCGGGGTCGTTCATCACGGCGGCATAAAATTCCCGTACGATATCAGACCGCCCCTCGACCAACACCCCTTCAACCCGGTGCCCCGCGATCTCCATACCGAGAATAGCGTCCGCGGCTGCGCTAGCCTCTTCAGGTGTGTCCGCAGTCTTGATGCCACCAGCCTTGCCGCGTTTACCGGTCGGCACCTGGGCTTTGACGACACAAGGGCCGATGGTGCGCTGCGCCTCGGCGGCTTCATTTGCAGTGACGGCATAGCACCCATCGGGAATTGCGATGCCCGCCGCTTTCAACAGCGGTTTGGCGGCGTGTTCTTCAAAATTCATGTCCGTTTATTTTCCGTGCTTGGCCCAGTATTCACCGAACAAATCGTCTTCCGACGGTTTGTCTTCGGGGATTTCCGTCACCAGATGGGTGATGTTTATGAAGTGGCGGTAGTTGAGGTTTTCCGAAATGGAATTTCCGGCCCACGTTCCGCAGCCCATGGACAGCGTAAACGGCAGGCCGTTGGTGAAACTGCCGCCATTGCCGAAAGTGTGCGCCTGATTAACCAGGACACGCACGGTCGATAAGGTCTCGGCCAGCTTGCGGGCGTGATCCATGTCGGCAGTGTGGATGCCGACCGAATGGCCGCGCCCACAAACATCCATAATGGCGTCGGTCTGCGCCATCGCGTCGTCGAAATCGCGCGCCTTGTAGATGGTCAATACCAGCGACAATTTTTCGTCGCAAAACGGCGTGTCAGGGCCGGGGTTTTCGTCCTCAACCATGAAAAATTTTGCCATTGCTGCCTCCGGCGCAAGACCGGCCTCGGCGGCGAATACGTCGGCATCCTTGGCGATGACCTTGCGGTTGAGATGACCGTCAACCCACAGCGTATTTCTAATTTTTTCCTTCTCCAAGGGCGTCGCCAGATAACCACCGGCGGCTTGGAGCGCCTGGATCGCGTCATCGTAAACGTCAGCCAGAACGATGATCTGGTTTTCCGACGAACACGACGTGGAATTATCAAAGATCTTGGACATCGTGATTTTTTCCGCCGCGTCGCTAAGGTCGGCGGAGGAATCTATAATTACTGAGACGTCCCCGGCACCAACACCAATCGCCGGGGTGCCCGACGAATAGGCCCGGCGAACGTTGTTTTGTGACCCGGTAACAACAACCAGATCAGCAGCTTCCATCAACGCCTGGGTCAGCGCCTTGTTGACCGGCTGCGGCAATACCTGCACCAGATCGGCGGGCAGGCCGATTTTTACCAACTCGGCCCGCATGTAATCGACCGTCAGGGTCGTGGTTCCCGCACCGGCGGGGCTGGGCGCGACAATCACGGCGTTGCGGCCCTTCAAAGACATCATCGCCTTGTTGACCGGGGTCGCCGCCGGGTTGGTCGACGGCGCTATGGCCGCGACGACACCGACCGGCTTGGCGTATTTGACTAATCCTTTGGCCGGGTTGTCTTCAATAACCCCGACGGTTTTCACCCGCATCAAGTCACGCAGACAGCCGAAAGTCTTGCGCTGATTCTTGATGATTTTGCTCTCAACATTGCCGAGGCCGGTATCGTCAACCGCGCGTTGGGCCAGTTCCAGGGCGCGGTGGGGCTCGAAAATCGACCACGCCAGTGCGGTCACGGCCTCGTCGACACGGGCTTGATCGGCATCAGCAAAAACGCCCTGGGCGGCGCGGGCGCGTTCAATAAGGCCCGCAACGATCTCGGTTTCGTCGCCTGGCTGGAGGGTGGCCTGGGTAGCGGTCTGGATCATAAAATGCCTCTTGGGTTTTTACTCTTGGATGTTTGTTTGGTGAATTATAGGTGGACGGATGGCACGGCGAAACCCTATTCCGCCGCCCACGGGAACGGTAACAGGCGATCCAATGGCTCGGAAATTTCGTAAACACTGCTGACCGCCAGATTATGGTCATAGGCGACGCCTTCGGCCTCGGCCCGTTTTTTCAACCGCTCGGTGTGGATTTCGGCGATGTCCTTGGCAAACACCATATTGCCGGGATCGAAAATACGCAGGTAGCCATCGGCGTCGCGCGCAGGCATGACCCGCGACTGGACAAAGCGGCTGGGCGACCACGGAATATCGAGCGCGCCTGCCTCCAAGGCCTTGACCGTGCCTTGGGCGGCGTCGCCATCGCCCATTTCCAGCACGCGGTCGATGATGGCCCGGGTTTCACGTCGCATCAGATCGGCCTCGGCCTTGAATTCCGGCAATTCATCGAGCCGGATATGGCGCGCCATATAGACCGCCATGCGGGTCGTGCGCAGGCCCTCGGCATTGGCGGCGGGGGTCGGAATACCATAAGCCTCATGCGTGCTTTTGGTGGTCACGCTGACCGCACCGCCGACGGCGGCAAGGGTGCCGCCATAGGCCACCAGCGCCTGGCACTGGGCGTCATCCTGCGGCCACGCGCCCATCCAGTGCAGCGAGGTTACCGGCAAAAACATGTCTGTATAACCGGCGGCGGCAAGATATTCATGGGCCAGTTCGCCGCACACACGGATTGCGACGGCGTCCTGAATCAAGTGCAGGGTCTGTGCCAGCTCCAACCCGTAATTGCGCACCCCTTGGCCGGCAGCCAACAATGCGTCGAGCACGGCAACGGCGATGGCGATGCACGGCGGCACATTGGTGCCGGTCAGAAACCCTGGTTGGCGGCGATGCAATTCGACACCGTGTTCCTGGTACAGCGCCGCCAGGCGGTCGAGGTATTGATAATTGCGGATACCCTCGGCAATCGAGGTGTCCTTGGTATAGGACGTGGTATAGGCGATGCCGGAACCCAGGTAGCCCGAATACCCGGCGGCGAACCCGATTTCCACCGTCAAGCGCGGCATGGCGGTGCCGGACAACACGATAGCCGGTTTGTCGATAGCCTCAATCAGTTGGCGCGTTGCGAGCGGGCCATAATTAACCATCGGATAACCGTTGAGCATGGACCTGCCCAAGCGTTCCGATTCTTCAATACCGGTCTGGGCCTGCGCCCATTGTTCGTTGCGGGTGTAGCTGTCGGTCGTCGTCGGCACGATGTCAGCCATGCCGTCCTGATCGAGTGCCCGCATCAGTTCCAATTGCAGTTCCAGCGTGCCGAAACCGCCGCGCGGCTGGGTCAGGCAACGGCCTTCTTCCGCCGCCCGCCGCATTACCCAGCCCAGTTGCTTGTGTTTCGGCAGGGATTTGTGGAACGCCACGGCCTCGTCCAGGTCGACCTCGGCCCCGGTCGGCCAGCGCGCCAGATTGTCGCGGCGCATGCGGGCGAAGTCGTCGCCCGGAATTTGCGCCGATGAAAGGGGAATTTCGGTAACGTCCAAGCCCATGATTCTCAATCCTCACCGACAGCATGCATGTGGGCCAAGCCAAAGGTCAAGGCGACCTCAGGCGCCACGGTGGCGAGCAAACCACAGGCGTACAATACGTAATCCCTGTCGAGCAGCAGCTTAGGCGCTTTGGGTTTAAGGTTTTGCGGACGGTCCGCATCGGCCAGCCCCGCCGCCAGAATTTCCACCGCCCCGCCGCCCCCATTGGCCGAATGGGCCAACACCCCGCCGGTGCCGATGATGGTTTCCACCGCACTCAGATCTTTGCCGGTCTGCATTTGGACCGGACCGGTCACCGTTTGCACAATACTCAGCGAACCGGCGTGCCGGGTGACGGCGGCGTCCACGGCGGCGCGGGCCAAGGCTTGGTCAAAACTGGCTTCATCCTTAGCCTCGGGCAGGCGTTCGACGTCAAAAATAATGGCATCAAGAATTTCCCGTGCCCGCACCAACGATAGCCCTGCCTGTTCCGCGATCGCCTCCAGCCCCGCCGCCTCGATAATGGTGGCGGCGTTAAGGCGCATACCGAGGTCACCTTCGACGGTGCGTTTCAGGTAGGGCTCGGGCAGGCCGTGGGCGATAACGCCTTCCACCGTCGGCGCGCCCATTGCCACCGAATGCACGTCGGTGGTCGCCCCGCCGACATCGACAACCAGCAACGGACCCAGCCCGGCCTTTCCAGGCAGCCCTTCGGACAACAGCTTGGCGGCGTCGAGCACGGCGGCCGGCGTCGGCATCAACACCGCGTCGAACATTTGCGCCGCACGGTCGATCCCCTTGGCGTGGACGATGCGCTCGATAAACACCGTGCGAATGGCGGCGCGGGCCGGTTCCACGTTAAGCTCGCCGAATTCCGGCATCACGTTCTCAGCCACGGTGACCGGCTTGCCCGCCGCCCGTAACACGTCTGCGGCCTCGTCTGCGGCTTCACGGTTACCGGCAACGACGATGGGGCAGGCCACGGCGCTGGTCGCCAGCTTGCCGGCGTTGGCTAAAATGACATCAGAATTGCCGCCGTCGGTGCCCCCGGCGAGCAGGATAATGTCGGGGGCCAGACGTTCGACCTCGGCAATATCGTGTGTTGTAAGTCCATGGGAAAAGGCCCCGACCAGCTTGGCCCCGGCGCCGAGCGCGGCCTGGCGGGCGGCCTCAGCGGTCAGTTCCCGGACCAGCCCGACGGTCACCATGGCCAATCCCCCGGCGGCGCTGGAACACGCCAATCGGTGTTTAAAATCGGGCAATCCGCCGATATGGGCTTCCAGGTCACCGAGGGCGGCGACTAAACCCTCGGTAACGTCGGTGGCGACTGTGGACGGCCCCTGCCCGGCACCAATAATAGCCGCGCTGTCCAGGTCGACGGCGCGCAGTTTGGTAAATGTGGAACCGAAATCTATGAGCAGGGCGGCGGTCATTTTAGCCTTGCCGCCGGGCGGCAAAATCTGCGTCCAGCACGGCGATGATTTCATCGGTGCGGGTGGCGTTGGGAAAGGCGCGGTCAAAGCCTAAATCCCGGTACCGCGCCTCGACCTCGGCCCAATCCTGCTTACCGACGACCAGATTGCCGCCGATATACAAAAGGATACCCTCCAAGCCCGCCTCGACGCACATGTCGCGAAACCCCCGGCAGTCCAGTTCGCCCTGGCCATACAGCGACGATACCAGAATGCCGTCGGCCGCCGTTTCAATGGCTGCGGCAATAAATTCTTCGGCCGGTGTCAATGCGCCCAGAGCGACAACCTTGAAGCCGGCTTCCTCCAACGCCATCGACACAATCCGGTTGCCGACGATATGGGTGTCGGAACCAATGACGCCGGTGATCAGCGTAATGCCCGCCCGCGCCCCGGTGGCAGTTGCTTCGGTGCTCGTTCCCACAGTTGTGGCCTTTCCCTGATGGAACCTCCGTCCTAAGGTAGCCAACTCACAAGCCGCTGAAAAGGACACGATATTTCAAACGCCCCTGCCCCCGACGCATCCCCGGTCTCGACCCCGGAGGAGCGCCGCAAAGCCTTTTTCAAAGGCGTCGGCGATGGGCTCAGCATGCCGTTTTTCATGGTCCTGGCGTCGATGATGGGGTTTGGCTCGCTGGCGCGCGACAGTGGGCTGAGCTTCGGCGTCTCTGTCGTTTCCACCGCTACAGTGTGGGGGTTGCCCGGCCAGGTGGCCTACGCCGAATTGTTCGCCGTCGGCGCGCCGGTACTGGCGATAATGTTGGCATCCAGCATGGCAAATCTCAGGTTTTTGCCGATGTCGCTGTCGATGCTGCCGCTGTTTCGCGGCGACAAAAGCGCCTGGCGGTTGCGCTATCTGCTGGTCGCCATAATGTCCATCAACACTTGGGCACTGACCCTGCGCCACGGCCCGGCGATGGCCGAGGACCAGAGGTTGCCGTATTACCTGGGCCTGTGCGGCATCTGCATGACCGGCGGGTTGACCGGCACGGCGTTGGGTTATCATCTGGCGGCATCGTTTCCGTTTTACGTCATCGTCAGCCTGATTTACCTCAACCCGGTCTATTTCGTGTTCCTGTTTTCCGGCGTGCGCCACCGCAACTGCATTCTGGCACTGATGTTCGGCGCCGTGTTGGGGCCGTTGTTCCACCTGATCTCACCGGATTGGGGTTTGCCGTTCTGCGGCGTCATCGCCGGTTCCGCCGCCTACTGGATCGACCGCCGAATGCCCCGCACAGCCAAGAGCCCGCTATGACCAATCTGGAACTTGTCGGCGGCATGTGGGGCCTGTTGGTACTGGTCAGCCTGTCGACCTATATCTGGCGCGCGGGCGGCGTTCTTATTGCCGCGCGCATCGACCCTGCCGGACCTTTGTCGCAGTGGTTCGCCTGCGTCGCCTACGGCATGCTGGCTGGGCTGATTTCGCGTATCATGCTGATGCCGATCGGAATTCTGGCGGAAACCCAGCTGGTCGACCGCATTGCGGCGCTCGCGGTTGGGTTCGTGCTATTTTTCCTGTTCAAACGCAATCTGTTGCCCGGCACGATCGGGGCAACGGCGGTATTTCTGGTTCTGTCGACGCTGCGCGCCAAGGGGATTTTCTAATGCGCGCGCTTCTACCGGAAATGCTGGCGCTGCTGGTTTTAAGCGCTGCCCTGCCCGCGTCGGCCAAGGCCCCCTGCCACGCGCCAGAAGCCGTTTGCGCGAGCACGTCCCGAGTTTTCCGCATTGCCTCGTTCGACCCACTTGCCAGCGCCGTGCTCATTGAGTCCGGCCTGTTGGTCACCAACCGCCACGTGATCGCCGAAAACCGAGAGGCCGTGATCATCCTTCCCTCCGGCGAGCCCGTAACCGCCGCCGTCGTGCCCTCTGCCTACGACGGCGACCTGCTCCTGATCCGTGCGCCGGACATCAAAGCCCCGGGGTTATTCCCAACCGCCCAAGCCGACCCGGAAGACCGGCTTTACACCATCGGCGCCGACACCCGCAGCCGCACCATCCGGATTTACGAGCCGGGCCGCCTGCTGGTGCCCTTAGCCGCCGGCAAGCCTTTGGCGCGGTTGCACAACGGTGCCTTCAGCCAGCCCGGCAATTCAGGCGGCGCGTTGGTCGACTCGCAGGGCCGGCTGGTGGCCATCGTGACCTCGGGCGGCGAGGGCCGCAACGAAGCCATTCCCGTATCGCAAATCAAAAAACTCAAGGCCCTGTCGGGGCCGCAACACAAAAAGGCGAGCCGGGCCTTGGGACTGGCCTACCGGAAATGCATCGAGGCGCTAGAGGCCTTGCCTCGGTCCCGCAAACAATCCCCGCCCGAAGCCGTCACTGCCCTCAAGGACCAGTGCGGGCGCAGCAATAACCGCCAGCTCTGGGACCTCGCCGGTCAAACCTTAGGCCGCCAGGGAAAAACGCAAGACGCCATAGACATGTTTTCCCGCGCCCTTGATCAGGACCCCAACGCCATCAATTCGATTGTGTCCATGGCAATCGCGCTGCACCTGAGCGGACGTTACGCGGACGAAGCGGTCCATCTCCGCCGCCTGATCGAAATCCTTCCTTCGGATGCCGGGGTACTCCGGCTGGGCGTTCAGGCCGGGGCCTGGGGCGGCGACAAGGCGCTGTTGGACAAATCCCTGCAATTGATGGAAACACATTTTCCCAACATGGCGCCCGTAGCCCGGGCATTTATCGAAAAAAACCCAACGCCGCCACCGAAGCGCCAAAGACGCTAAGAACCTGGGATAAGAACCCGCCCTTCGAACAAACGGCGTTGGGTGCGGTAAACACCGGCCCGTTCCGCCAGCCATCCGGTGTCTGTGTTGGTGACGGTGCAGACCACGGGGATAATTCCCGACGGCTGCATGATACGAAGATCGCTGTCGGGGTCCGTACCCCTGCGGGAATGGCGGTGAATGAGTGTGCCCTCAATGCGAGCCGCAGTGGCGCAACACAGCGCGCCGGTCAGCGGCAGCGCCCGGTGGGTATTGCCTGATGAGACGATCCGCGCCGTCAGGTCGGCGTCTGCGGCGCGGATATGTTCCCCGGCCAGGGTTTTTGCGTCTTGGGCTGCCGTGACCATGCCGACGAAAGGCGACGACGGTGCGTTTTCCGTGCAGGCTTCGGGCGTCTCGGCCAGCCCCATCAGGACGGCACCCTGGGCGCGGATGGATTCCAGCCACGCCATCACGTCGACCTTGGCGTCTATTTCGTCGGGGGCTTCGGTTCCGGTCAGCCCCAAGGCAGCGGCTTCGACAAAGACGCATGGGTTGGCGGCGTCCACCAGCGACGCCTCGACGCGGCCCAACCCGTCGACTTCTATAAAATCGATGACGTTACCCGTCGGCAACAACCGCCCCGTCGCGGCACCGCCGGGCGCAAGAAAATCCAGCCGCACCGGTGCACCGGTACCGGCGACGCCCTTAAGATCGAAATCGCCATCGACGGCGGCAATGCCGTCCTCCATCTGGAAACGGGAATGAATAATCTTGTCCGTGTTGGTGTTGTAAATGCGGACCAGGGCCTCGTCGCCGCCCGGCGTCACCAACCCCTCGTCGACCGCGAAGGGGCCGACGGCGGACGACATATTGCCGCAGTTGGCGCCGTAACCGACGTTGTCCCGGTCGACGGACACCTGGGCGAAGGTGTAATCGACATCGGCGTCATCGCGCGCTGAGGGACCGATGATGCATGCCTTGCTGAGCGACGAAATACCGCCGCCCATGCCGTTAAGCTGGCGTCCGTTGGGGTCGGGGCTACCAAGGGCGGCGAGGAAAATAGCATCCCACTCGGCGCGGTCCTCGGGCAAATCGGCGTGCAGAAACATCACCGCCTTCGACGTTCCGCCACGCATAAAAACGGCGGGGATTTTACGTTGTTTCATAACCTCATCCTTTAAACTGGGCGGCGTTACCGGCACCAACAACATCAAAATCAGCCAACTTTTTTGCTCCTGTGTTCCGGTAGTAACGCGTCGGTCAGGTCCGTGATGGCTGGCAGGGTCTCAAAATTTTCCAGCTGCTCGAACACCGGGAGAATGCGCTCGCGCGGTAAAACCCGACCGGCGCAGTCTTCGAACTTGGACAACAGCTCGTCCCGCGACATCGGATTGGCCGGACCGCGCCCGAGCTGGTGGTTTATACGGGCGGAAACGGTTTCGCCGTCCTGTTTGGTGACGGTAACTTCGGCGCCGAACTGGTTGGCCGTATCTGCCCCCATATCGGGGTGTTCGCCGACGGTGACAATTGCCATAACACGGCGCACCGCCGGGTCATGGAAAGCATCGCCCTCAAAATGCTCAAGGGTCACGCGCCCATCAACCAAGGCGCGGACGACGGTGTAATGCATGGAAAACTTAGCTTCCAGTGGGCTTTGTGGGTCCGGGTTGTTGGTGTGCGGCAGACGGCGCGGATTGGTGCGAATATCGATTTTCACGACATCTGCGGCGGCAAGCCCGTGGACCCGCACCAAATCCAGCATGCAACTGATGGCCGGATGGGTAGAGCCGCAACACGGGAACTGTTTCAGCCCGAGGCCGGGGTCGATAATATCGAGTGGATCGGCCCAGCCATCGAAGATCTGCTCCGGATCGAAATTTCCCGGCCCGTTGAAGACGTTGAAAAAACCCTGTTTTGCCTCGAAGGCTTCTGGGTTGGCGGTAAAACCTTCCCTCGCCAACAACACCGCCTGCACGCCATTGCGTACTGAATGGCCGACGTGCAGTGGCTTGGTCATGGTGCCGAAGTTGACCTTCACCCCCGACGCCAGCGACACCGCCACCGCCAACGCCGTCGCCGTTTGTGCCTCGCTCAAATCCAGCAGATGAGCTGAGGCTGCGACGGTGCCGAAAATGCCGAGCGTCGCCGTCGGGTGCCAGCCTTTTTCGTAGTGATGGAAGTTGACGGCCTTGGCGATGCGGGACTGGACCTCGTAACCGGCGATATAGGCGGTCAACACGTCGCGCCCGCTTGCCGGCTGGGTTTCCCCCAACGCGATCAGCGCCGGCACCAACGGCACCGACGGGTGGCCGCCGATGGTGATGGCAAAATCGTCAAAATCCAGCGCGTGCGACGCGGTGCCATTGATAAGCGCGGCATCGAGCGGATTGGTGCGGGCCGTGCGCCCGAAAATCAGGCACGGGCCGGGACCGGGGGCCTGCACGCGCTCGACAATGCCGACACATTCCTCGGCCGCACCGGCCAGGGTGACGCCGACGGTATCCAGGATCGCCGTCTTCGCCCAGGTGATTGCCTCAATGGGCAGATCGTCGTAGCGCAGCGCCTTGATACGGCGCGCCAGTTCCCCGGCAATGCTCACAAACTGTCCTCCCATTCGCCTTTACGGCGTTGAGAGTATTGTGAACGGAACAATCCGGATTGTATACAATATTTAACCTTGTTCCTTCATCGCCTTCGGATTGCTTTCGCGCACACGTTCAAGCGCCGTTTGCCAAAGATGACGACGGGCCGCATCAGCACCGGGCGCGCCGGGATCAAATTCACCGCCCCGTATCGCCAGCGCCAAGTCCCGGTTGAGGTCGGCAAGCCCGCCGTCGCCGCCTAGAAGCGACCTTAAATCCTGTAATTCCTGTTCCTCGGACGCGCGGCCTAATGCCTGCTGGCGCTCGGCGATTGCCTTGGCGTGGGCCAGCATCCGTTGGGTGTAGCCCTCATCAGCGGGCAGCGAGACCAGGGGGTCGGCATCTTCGATGCGTTGGATCAGGGCCAGCAGCTCCGCACCATCGGGACGATCACGCATCCACTCCCCCCCCGGTTCGGCGCAGGACGTCCAGTTCCAGTTCCGGCACCAGATGCTGGGTCAACGCCAATTCCAGGGACGGCTGCTCGCCCGACACATGGCGCGCCGCCTGCTGACACGCGATGACGGCCCAACGCACATGAGCCATGGTTTCCCAGTAATCGACGCGGCGGGGGTCAATGCTGCGCCCGGATGCGTCTTTGTAGGCCCGGTAAAAGGCGTCCCGCCCGGCGATACCACCCGCCTCGCGATCATTCGCGCCGAAGCGCCAACACTTGGCGCAGAACCAGCCGATGTCTTCTTCCGGCTCACCCCAACCTGCGAATTCCCAATCCAGAATGCCGGTCAAATTGCCGTCATTATCGACCATGTAATTACCGGTGCGGAAATCGCGGTGACACAGCACGGTTTCGCCAGGGTCCGGTGCGTGCAATTCCAGCCACCTGAGCCCCCATTCCAATGCCGGACGGGACTGACCCAGTGCATCCAGATAACCCCGGTAGGCCGCCACCGCTGCCAGCGCGGGCGCGGCGTCGGGCGCGGCAAGGAATGATAAAGAGTCGTCCGGTGGAATTCCGTGAATTCGCGCCAATTGGGTTGCCAATTCGGCGGCCAGGGCATCGTCGGAGGGTCGCTTGACCAGCTTGTGCCCGGCCGCTGTTCCCTCAACGCGGAGCATGATGAAAAACGGCCCGCCCAGTATACTGGGGTCGGTCTCTAACACGCACGGCACCGGCACGGTGACACCGGCGCGGTGGGCCTGTTTTAACAGGGCAAATTCCTCTGCACGGCTGTGGCTGGTGGCGACTTTCGATAAGGCGTCGCGGCGCAGCACCAGTTGCTTATCCCCCGCCCATTTGCCACCGGCGACGGTAATATCCAACAGCCAGTTTTCCTGGATGGCCCCGCCCGAGAGCTTCTCAAAAGCGGTGATTGTGACCGGGGCCTCGGCGGTGGCAGACAGATAGTCCCGCAGCCGGTTCTCGTTATCCTTTAGCCCCATTGCCAGAAGTCCAGCCCCTCTTGGCCGAAGAATCGCGCCAGCACCATCTCGTGAACCTCAGACGCGCCATCCACCAGCCGCGCCTGGCGGGCATAGCGGTACATCCATTCCAGCAAGGTGTCTTTGGAATAGCCCTTGGCCCCGCACAACTGAATCGCGGTATCGACGGCCAGATGCAGGGTATCGGCGACGGCAACCTTGGCCATGGAGACTTCCTTGCGGGCGAAATCACCCTGATCGATTTTCCACGCCGCATTCATCACCAGCAAGCGCCCGGTATGGATCGCCATCGCGGCCTGGCCCAGCTTCATCTGAATACTTTCGCGCTCGATCAGTTTCTCGCCAAAGGCCTCGCGCTCGGAAACATAGTCTCCGGCGATTTCCAAAGCCCGCTTGGCCATGCCGAGCCAGCGCATGCAGTGGGTCAGCCGCGCCGTGCCGAGGCGAATTTGAACCACCTTGAGCCCGTCGCCTATGTCCATCAGCCGGTTTTCGTCGGGAATTTCGAGATCATAGAATTTCATCTCGCAATGCCCGCCGTGTTCCTCCGGCCCCATGATCGGGATGCGCCGGGTGATCTCCCAGCCCGGCTGGTCGCGATCAAACATGAACGCCGTCAGCCCCTTTCGCGGATCAGTGCTGGTCCGCGCAACCAAAATAAAATGCTGCGCCGCCTCGGCCCCGGTGATGAACCATTTGTGGCCTTTGATGGTCCACTTGCCGTCATCCAGGATGGCCGTGGTCTGCATCATCCCGGCGGGGTCGGACCCGGCGCCGGGATGGGGTTCGGTCATAACGATGGACGAGCGCATATGACCGTCGATAATCGGCTGCAGCCAGCGGTCTTTCTGCGCTTCGGTGCCAATTTTGTTGAGCACCACCATATTGCCGTCGTCGGGGGCGGCGGCATTGAATATGACCGGCCCGAAGATCGAGCGCGCCATTTCCTCGTAACACGCCGCCATACCAACGGTGTCCAGCCCCTGCCCGCCCCGATCACGGGGCATCGATAACGCCCACAAACCCTCGGCCCGGGCCTTGGCGCGCATGGACTGCAACAAATCTTCGGTAATATTTTCGTGGCCATCGAAAGACGCCGGATCGGATTCCAGCGGCAAAACATGGTCGGCGACGAAGGCGCGGATACGTTGGCGAAAATCCTCGACCTCGGGGATAAGGGTGAAATCCATAACCTGTGCCTCCTACAGCGAACTGACCAGATGACCGCCATCGACGGCGATGACGGCGCCGGTCATATAGCTCGACGCATCGGACGCCAGCAACAGCAACGGCCCGTCCAGTTCCGCCATCTCCGCCGGGCGGCGTTGCGGAATGCGTTTCAATAATGTCTTTCCGGCCTCACTGGCCAGATAATCATGGGTCAGGTCGGTCTCCACATAGCCCGGTGCCAGCGCGTTGACGCGAATGCCGTGGCGCGCCCACTCAAGCGCAAGCGCCTTGGTCATCTGGATCAGCCCGGCTTTGGACACCGCATAGGGCACGACGCCCTGGGAAACCCTGAGCCCCAGCACAGAGGCTATATTGACGATGACGCCGCCCCCCTTGGCCTCGGCCATGCGCCGGGCGGCGGTCTGGGCGACGGTCCAGGCGCCCTTGAGGTTGGTGTCCATGACCCGGTCCCAGTCAGACTCGTTGAGGTCCAGCGCCAGCTTGCCACTGGCGATCCCGGCGTTATTGACGACCACGTTGACTGGCCCGGCTTGTTCTTCGATCAGGCTAAAAGCGGCGGTGACGCTAGCCGAATCGGTGACGTCCATTTCCACTCCGAAGGCGCTGCCACCGGCGGCCTCGATCTCGGCCACGGTTTCCAAAACCTTGTCCATGCGGCGCGCAGCCGCGCAGACCCGTGCCCCGGCCCCGGCCAGAACACCGGCGAAATGCCGCCCCAAACCGCCGGACGCACCGGTTACCAGGGCGATTTTACCGTCTAGGGAAAAAGGTCCGTTCATTAATACACCCTACAACGCCCGCGCCCGTTCGCGCAGGACGAATTTCTGGACCTTGCCGGTCGAGGTTTTCGGCAGCGGCCCGAAGACCACTTTGGTCGGGGCTTTGAAATGGGCCAGGTTGTCTTTGCACCACTGAATGATGTCGTCCTCGGTAACCGCCCCGGCGCCGGGCGTCAGCGTCACGAACGCGCACGGGGTTTCGTCCCACCGTTCATGCGGCATGGCGACGACGGCGGCTTCCATCACGTGTGGGTGCCGGTACAGCGCCTCTTCGACTTCCAGCGTCGAGATATTCTCGGCCCCGGACAGGATGATGTCTTTGGAGCGATCCTTGATCTCGACATAGCCGTCCGCATGAACGACGCCGAGGTCGCCGGTATGGAACCAGCCCCCTTCGAAGGCCTCAGCCGAAGCGTCAGGGTTTTTGAGGTAGCCCTTCATCACCGTGTTGCCACGGAGCATCAATTCACCGATGGTCGCGCCATCCGCAGGCACCGGGGCCAGGGTGTTCGGGTCGAGCACGGCTTGTTCCGACAACGTCGGATAGCGCACGCCCTGGCGCGCCATTTCCACGGCCTTTTCCTCCAGGTCCATATCCGCCCACGCCGCCTTGGGCGCGCAATAGGTCGATGGACCGTAACTCTCGGTCAGGCCGTACAAATGCGTGACCTTGAACCCCATTTTTTCCATCGCGGCGATGACCGCGCTGGGTGGGGCGGCGCCTCCTGTCGCGACCTCGATTGGATTGTCAAAATTGGTTTTTACGTCATCCGGGGCATGTACCAGCATATTGAGGATGATCGGCGCGCCGCACATATGGGTCACGCCGTGCTCTTTAATTAACGGGAATATCCGTGCCGGGTCGGGACCGCGCAGGCAGACATGGGTGCCGCCGACCGCCGTCACCCCCCAAGTGTAACACCAGCCATTGCAATGGAACATCGGCAGCGTCCATAGGTAGACCGAGCGGCTGTTCAGCCCGAAAACAAGCGCGTTGCCCATGGCGTTGAGAAACGCGCCACGATGATGATAGACCACGCCCTTGGGGTTGCCGGTGGTGCCCGACGTATAATTCAGCGAAATCGCCTGCCATTCGTCGGCCGGCGGCTGCCAGCGGAAATCCGCGTCGCCTTCACTCAAAAAGGACTCGTAGTCCGTCTCACCCAGCATTTCGCCGCTGCCGGCCAAAGGATCATCAATATCAATGACGATGATGGTCCGGTCCAATTGGGTGAGCGCCTGTGAAATTACCGGTGAGAATTCCCGGTCGGTAATCAGCACTTTGGCCTCGCCGTGACCGAGGATGAAGGCAATACCAGCGGCATCCAGGCGATAATTCAGCGCGTTCAGTACAGCCCCCGTCATCGGCACGCCGTAATGGGCTTCCAGCATCGGCGGCGAATTGGGCGCCATCACCGCCACCGTATCGCCAACACCGACGCCGCGCTGTTGCAAGGCCGACGCCAGGCGGCGGCAGCGCTCGCCGAATTGCCGGTAAGTGTAGCGGGCGTCGCCGTGAATGACGGCGGTTTTGTCAGGATAGACCGTGGTCGCCCAATCGAGAAAGCTCAATGGCGTTTGCGGCTGGAAGTTCGCTGGATTGGCGTCGAGCCCATTATCGAAAATATTTTCTGCGCCCATTGGTTTACGCTTCCGCCGCCGGTTCCGCCGCCATAGCCTCCAGCCGATCCTTTAACATGGCCAGCACCATGTATATGGCCACGGCCGAAACCAAGTGTTTGAGCGTGTGGCCGCTGACCCAATCCAGCGCCAGAAAAATCTTTCGGTCGGAAAATTCGAACACCTTGCCCAATCCATACCACAAAAGCATCCAGCCGACATGGCGGAAGGTGGTGTTTCGGCCCGGAAACAGCTTGCACATCAACACGATGGAAACCACTGCCACGGCCTGCAACAGGACATAGAACCTGAGGTCGCCCCGCCCCGCCTGCTCGCTCAACAACCAATGATACGTCACCGCCGCACCAACCACCACCAGCCCCGGCAAAGCAAACCGGGTCCCGAAACGAACATCGATTCGATCGGCAATGAACGCCGCTAGAAGTGCCATGAAGGCAATGGTGATCGGCAGCCGGTCCCAGAACAAAGGCCCATTGTCCGGCGCCCAGTGGTAATAGGCAGACCCGCCTGTCACCAGAACCAGCGCGGCGAAGAAAACGCCATAAGGCAGCCATTCTCCGGGTTTCGACAGCACGGTCCGCCCGCCGCTTCCAGAAATGAACGCCAGCCCGGCAAGCCCGACAAAAAGAAACGCAAAGTTGGAGATCACATCGCCAAAATTGGGGACGCCGAACAGCATGCGCTTATCGGCAAAACGATGGTAATCGGGATCCTGGGGAAACGGGCTGAGTGAAACCGCCGCCAGCGTCATCACCACAGCGACGCAAACGATAATGGCGATCCGTTGGGCATGGGTTAAGCCGTCGAAGTTCGGTCCTGGCATGGCGCTTCGCTTACGCCTGCCCCAACAGAGCCTTGCGCATGCGGTCTTTCAGGACCGTGCCATCGTTGGTCGGCAGCACGAAGTCCAAATTCTCGGCCTGCACCTTGATCGTATAAAACACCGGTCCAGAGTCACCCAGGATCACAGGGCAAGCCTCAACCAGCCCGGCCTGGTCGGTGACGGTGCCGACAGTTTGAAAGCCCGCCGCTTGTGCGACCGCCGGCAGATCGACGCCAAACGCGGTGTGGGTCTTTTGCATGCCGGTTTCACCGTAGCGCTCGTTGTCCAACACGACGACCGCCAGATTGCGCGGTTTCTGCAGGGCGATGGTGGCAAGCGAGCCCATGCCCATCAACATTTCTCCGTCGCCGGTCAACACCAGCACCCTGTGATCGGGTTTCGCCAGGGCAAGCCCCAGCCCGACGGTCGCAGCCCCGCCCATGGCACCCCATAATGGAAAGTTCAGGTCATGGTCGCCGGCGTCGGTGATATCCCAGGCGCACGACCCCAACCCGGCGACAACGACCAAATCGTCGCGGTTGGCCAACAATGCCTTGGTGACCTCGCGTCGGTGCAGCGGGAAGGTCTGGCTGTCGGTGTTCATCAAATATCCCTCTACTTTCCGAACGTTTTAACGGGCATTACTTTTTGGTGCACCATGATCGCGATGCGGGCGTTTTCCTCAAACACCGGCCCTACGGCTTCCGCCACGGCGGGGCCGACGGCGGCGCCGTCTTCGATCATCCGTGTCGCCACGCCTGCGGTTTCCAGATACCCTTGCGCGTTCTGCCCCATCGGGTTTTGCCACGGATTGAACTCGTGATGCTGGCCACGCATGGTGACGATCATCAACAGCGGAATTTCGCACGCCCGCGTCAGCGATAACATGTTGAGGCAATTGCCGACGCCGGACGACTGCATCATCAACACCCCCCGGTCGCCGCCGATCCAGGCCCCGCACAACAGGGCAAGGCCTTCTTCTTCGGTGGTCAGAGAGACCGCCCGCATGGAGCTTTCTGCGCGGCACAACTCGATCAGCCGCTTCAGGCCCATGTCGGGCACATAAGCCGCCTGGCGAACACCCGCCGATACCAACACCTCAAAAACGTCTTCGGTCCATTCGCTCATATAGTTTTCTCTATTGGTTTAAACCGCCAGCCGTTTTGCCAACGCCGCCACAAATGATAGGCCCCGAAGGCGGCGACAATCGCCCCCAACACGGGCCGCGGTACGCCACCCATCATGAACAACGGCACCGAGGATGCAAAACACGAAACCGGCAGGTAAAACAGCGTCCATTTCTTCTCCATAACCCGGTGCGACTGGAATAACGGGAAGAGGCCCGAGAACACGGCGAAAATTAAAAAGAACAACGACCATGGCCGGGTGACGAAAGGGCTGAGGTCTGTGGTAATGGCCAGGGACCGGGCCAAATTTAACTCGGCAATATTGCCCAGAACCACGCCTAGGATCATCGGCACCAGTGGGAAACCGAAATGGCGCATCACAAAGCCCAGGATGCCGAACCACAGCAGCGTCCAGATGTCGAAGGTGACGTTTTGCAGGGCGAACACCCCGATGCCACAGAAACCGAGGATGATGCTGGCCAGAACGTACATGCGGACCCTGGTCACCATGACGAAAACGCGCAGCATAAAGGATTGCATCCCAATCATCATGAAGGTCGCGACAAAGAACGCGATAAAGATGGAATACGCCAGAACCGGCTCATCGGTGATGAACGACGGGCTGGGAACGATATCGTGGATCAGCAGCGCGCCCAGCATAATCGCCGCCGTCACGTCGCCGGGAATGCCGAGCGCCATGAGAATCATCAGCGCGCCGCCCTCGACCGCATTGTTCGAGCTTTCAGGTGCGATGATGCCTTCCGGGATTCCGGTACCGAATTTTTCCGGATGCTTGGATGCCTTCTTGGCTTGATCGTAGGCTAGAATATTGGCGATAGAGCCACCGGCCCCGGGCAGGATGCCGGTAAACACGCCGATCAGGGATGAGCGGACAACCACCGTCCAGTGCTTAAGAAGAGTACGAATGGCGCGGCCATGTTCGATCCGGACCCGTACCGTGCCGCGTTCGGTCAAGGCCTTGCCGGCGGTTTTAGGGTCGCGGACGTCGTTGAGAAGCTGGCTGAAGGCGAACAGACCGATCAGCACGGCGATAAAATCAAACCCTTGCAGCAGGGAATCGATACCGAAATTGAACCGCCCCATACCGGCCGCTTCGTCTTCGCCGATAGTACGCAATAACAACCCCATAGCCCCGGAGATCAGGCCCTTGATCATGTTTTTGCCCGACAGGCTGGCGGTGATGGTCAACGCGAACATCACCAGCATGAAATAATCCCATGGATTGAACTCCAGCCCGACACGGGCCATTTGTGGCGCCAGGGTCATCAGCATGACGGCGCTGATGATGCCGCCACTGAACGACGACCACACGCCGAGGCCGAGCGCCAAACCCGGCTCGCCATTGCGCGCCATGGGGAAGCCATCGAATGTGGTCGCCACCGAAGATGGCGTGCCCGGAATACCGGTCAAGATCCCCGCCATCAGGCCGCCCGACAAACCACCGACAAGAACACTGACCATGGTCGCCAGACCCTGGGTCGCCGGCATGCCGAAGGTAAACGGCAGCGTCAACACCACCGCCATGGCGATGGTGAACCCCGGGATAGCGCCGGCGATTAAGCCGCCGGCGACGCCGACCATCATCAACAAGATGGTCTTGAGAGTGGCGATCTCACCGCTCGCGGCTATGATGTTCTCAAATACCACCGGGGACCCCTAAAACGCTTCCAGAATCATGCCCGTCGGCAACAACACACCAAGGCCGAAGGTAAACAGACCCCACATGAAGCCAATGGAACAAACGGCATAAACGGCGTGAACCACCGGTTTCTTGCCGTCCCAGCCGCCCAACACCCCCATCAGAACGAAAACGAAGGCGATACCGCCGAGCAGCATGCCAAGCACTGGTAAGGTCAGAAGATAAATAAAGAAAAGAAAGAAACACCAAAGCGGATTTTTCCAGTGTTCGACCCAGCCCATAAACCCGGGGCCCCTATCGTCCTCGGCGTCGGACTGACCGTCCGCAAGGGTTTCGGCTCCAGCGCCCAGGGATTGGATAAGATACAGCACCGACAGAAACGCCAGGACCCCGATGATCACCCTCGGCCACGTAGACGGCATCAGGACCCCGTAATCGGGCTGGCGAATATCGAAACTGGCCCAGAAAAAGACGCCACAAAGCGCCAACAGGATGATGGCAATAATGGCGTCACGGTTGAGACGTTGCATGAGTACTCCGCGAAGATCGTCAGATAAGCCGAAAACGGCCCGGACCCATCAGGGTCCGGGCCACATCCTGGCGATAACAGCCGTGCTTATTTTTTCTTATACATGCCGATCTTGATGGCGACCTTTTCATAGTCCTTGTAGGTCTTTTCCGCCCACTTGCGGTATCCCTCAGGTCCGACCCATTCAATGTCGGTGCCTTTGGCATCCATCTGCTTCAACAGGCCCGCATCCTCGGAGGCTTTTTTGAAGACGCCGGACCAGTAATCGATATATTCCTTCGGCGTACCCTTTGGCGCGACGATGCCGCGTTTTAGGGCAAACACCATATCGACGCCCACTTCCTTCAGGGTCGGCATGTTGGGCAGATGCTTGGAACGTTTTCCGTCAGCAATGCCGTAGGCCTTCAATTCCCCGCCTTCGAGGTATTTGCGGCCAGACGCAACGTTCAGGGTGCCCATGGTGATGGCGTTAGACAACAACGCGGTCATCCGCTGGCGGGTTCCGTCGAAGGGCACGTACTTGAACTTCATGCCGGTCAGGTCTTCCAGGAGCAGCCACATGAACTGGCTGGTGGACCCGAAGGTGGCGCCGACCAGGATGGTGCCCGGCGCGGCCAGTGCGGCTTTCTTGAATTCAGCGAAGTTGTTCCACGGCGCTTTTCCTGACGCACCGATGATATCCGGCGTCGATGTTAACAACGACACCGTATCAAAGTCTGGAAAGGTGATATCGATACGGCCATTGAGGTAGCTGGTGATGGCGCTTTGGTGAATGGCGAACAGGGTGCAGCCATCGGCCTTGGCCTTGGCGGCTTCCTTGGCGCCCTTATTGCCACCTTGGCCGGGAATGGTCACGACCTTGATCTTAGACGCAAGGTTCATGCTCTGGATGGTTTTCTCATAGATCGAGAACAACACATGGGTGCCACCGCCCGCTTTCCACGGCACGATCAGCTTGGCGGTTTTACAAGATGGCGCACCGGCTTGGGCCGGGGTACTAACGCCCAAGGTTACGGCGGCAGCAACGGCAACACTCGCGGTCAGACCGCGAAAAAATGCTTTAGTCATTTGGTTCCTCCCTAAGGAATACACATCGTTTTCAAGGACGGAGCGGCTGTTGAAACGCCAACCGTTTGCCTCCTTCCCTTTACCCAGCCATCAGCCTAAACCAAACATCGAATAGTGACCAGCCCAACGTTGAACACCCCCCCCTCATACCGATATGATCGGGTTCAAATCGTATACGAATGGAACCATCCCCCTATGAGAAACCTTGAACTCCCCGGCCGGTCTCCCGCACGCGCAACTGAAGGCATGGCGGCAACCTCCCATCCTCTGGCCACGGCGGCGGCGCTCGACATGCTGCGGAACGGCGGCAATGCCATGGACGCAGCGATCACGGCGTGCGCCGTGCAATGCGTGGTCGAGCCTCAATCAACCGGCATCGGCGGCGATTGTTTCGTTTTGTACGCACCGGGAGGCAGCGCCAACATTGTCGCTTACAACGGGTCCGGCCGCGCGCCTGCAAAGGCCACACCAGACTGGTTTGCCGAACAGGGCGTCAGCGCAATTGGCGCCCATTCGCCCCACGCGGTGACTGTGCCCGGCGCCATTGACGCCTGGTGCCGGTTGCTGGAAGACCACGGCACGAAGAGCCTGGCCGAGGTTCTCGGCTACGCCATCGGCTATGCCCGCGATGGTTTTCCGGTCCATGACCGGGTCGCCAACGACTGGGCCAGGTGCAAAGACATGCTGGGCCAGGATGAAAGCGCCCGGCGCATATATCTGCCCGACGGTAATTCGCCCGAGCCGGGCCACACCCACAGGCAGCCTGAACTGGCCGCCACCCTGGAAACAATCGCCGCCGAGGGCCGCGACGGGTTTTACATCGGCGCCGTCGCCGAGGACATCGTCGGCCACCTGAAACACCTGGGCGGCAGCCATGAAATGGAAGATTTCGCAGGTGCGGCGGGGCAATACGTGACCCCGGTCAAGACCACCTATCGCGGTTTTGAGGTTCACGAATGCCCGCCCAACGGCCAAGGCATCATCGCCCTGTTGATGCTCAACATCCTCGCCGACATGGGCCTGGATAAACTCGACCCCTTGTCGCCGGAACGCCTGCATGTATTCATTGAGGCCGGGCGGCTGGCTTACGCGCAGCGCGACGCACTGATCGGTGACCCGGACCAGATCGATATGCCGATCGACATGTTGTTATCCGCAGACCACGCCGCAAAACTGCGCGAACAAATTGTTCCCGGCACAGCGACTGCCGGTTTGCCGCCCGAGAATATTCCCCATTCGGACACCGTATACTTGTGCGTCGTCGACAAAGACCGTAACGCCGTCAGCTTTATAAATTCCCTGTTCCAGTCCTTCGGGTCCGGGCTGGTGGCGCCGAAATCTGGAGTGATCCTGCAAAACCGGGGTTTGAGTTTTAACCTCAACCCCGGCCATCCCAACTGCATCGCGCCCAACAAAAGGCCCATGCACACGATCATTCCCGGGATGCTGACCGAGGGCGACCGTGCGGTCATGCCGTTCGGCGTCATGGGCGGGCATTATCAGTCCTTCGGCCATGCCTATTTCCTGGCCAACATGTTTGAACACGGCCTCGACTTGCAAGAAGCCATGGACTTGCCGCGTCTGTTCCCCGCCGTCGACGGCCCGGTCGAGGTCGAAAGCGGAATGCCCGGCGATGTCGTCCGGGCACTGCAGGGCATGGGGCACAAAACGAGCGCGCCGCAAAAGCCCATCGGCGGGTCCCAAGCGATACGGATCGATTGGCAGCACGGCGTGCTGACCGGCGGTTCCGACCCCCGCAAGGATGGCCTGGCGCTAGGGTATTAACCCCTAGGTCATGAACTCATAAATGGCGTAGAGAATTTTCGGTGAACGCGAGTGAACCGGAAATGCTCTAGAACAAGCCTTCGACCAGACCTTCATCGTTGAGGCGGATGGTGTTGGCCGACGGCACCCGGGGCAGACCCGGCATAGTCATGATCTCGCCACAGACGACGACGACAAACCCGGCACCCGCCGACAGCCGCACCTCGCGGATCGGCACCACATGGCCCGACGGCGCGCCCTTCAGATCGGGATCGGTGGAAAAGCTGTATTGGGTCTTGGCCATGCAAACCGGCAGATGGCCGTAACCTGCGTTCTGCAACTCGGTGAACTGATTGCGCACTTTCTTGTCGGCAATAATGTCGTCGGCGCTGTACAGCTTTGTTGCTACCGTTTTGACCTTGTCCCACAAGGGCATGGCATCATCGTACAAGGGGATGAACTGTCCACTGCAGGCATCGGCCATCATGGCCACGTGCTGTGCCAGTTTTTCGGTGCCTTTTGAGCCATCGGCCCAGTGGGTGCAGTCGATAACCTCGACGCCCAAACCGTCCACACCGGCGCGCACGGCGGCGACCTCGGCATCAGTATCGGCCGAAAAACGATTGACCGCGACCACGGCTGGCACGCCGAAGGATTTCACATTGCGCACGTGGCGGCGCAGATTATCACAGCCCTTGGTCACGGCATCGACATTTTCCGTGCCGAGATTGTCCTTAGCCACGCCGCCGTGCATCTTGAGCGCACGGATAGTGGCAACGATGACGGTGGCGCTTGGGTTAAGGCCGGCCAGACGGCACTTGATATCGAAGAACTTCTCGGCGCCCAGGTCGGCGCCGAAACCGGCCTCGGTGACCACGTAATCGGCCAGTTTCAAGGCCGTCTTGGTTGCCATGACGGAATTGCAGCCATGCGCGATATTAGCGAACGGGCCGCCGTGGATGAAGGCCGGGTTGTTTTCCAGCGTCTGCACCAAATTGGGCTGCAGGGCATCTTTCAACAATACGGTCATCGGGCCCTGAGCATTCAGGTCCGAAGCCCGGATTGCTTGGCGCCCCCGCGTATAGCCGACGACGATACGCCCGATCCGTTCTTCCAGGTCCTTGAGATCGGTAGCGAGGCAGAAGATAGCCATCACCTCCGATGCCACGGTAATGTCGAATCCGGTTTCCCGGGGGAAGCCGTTGGCGATCCCGCCCAAAGACGTCACGATATCGCGTAGCGCCCGGTCGTTCATGTCGACAACGCGCCGCCAGGTCACCCGGCGTTCGTCAAATTCCAACTCGTTACCCCAATAGATATGGTTGTCGATCAGGGCTGACAGCAGGTTATGGGCAACACCGATGGCGTGGAAGTCTCCGGTGAAATGCAGGTT
>JABMOG010000089.1 GCA_013204265.1 Rhodospirillales bacterium | reverse complement strand
GGCCAGGGCGCCGGTGTGAGAGGCCGCGGCCCTGGCGCCCTCCGCCACGCGACCCGCCTTGATGACGATAACGGGTTTGTTGCGGGCCGCCGCGCGGGTCGCCGACATAAAATTGCGCCGCTCGTGGATGGACTCAATATAGAGCAGGATCGCGCGGGTGCCGGGAACGCTGCCGAGGTAGTCGATGACATCTCCGAACTCGACGTCGGCGCAGTCGCCCAGTGAAACGAAGTGGGAAAACCCGATATCATGGGCACGCGCCCAATCGAGGACAGCGGTGCACATCGCGCCCGATTGGGATACGAATGCTATTCCGCCGGGACGCGCCGGCAAATGGGCGAAGCTGGCATTAAGCCCGGCGTCCGGCACCAGAACACCGAGACAGTTGGGGCCAAGAATACGCATTCCAAACGGCTTGGCTGCCGCCAGCATCGCTTCGGTCAGGGTGCGGCCCTTATCATCGGTTTCCTTCTGGAGACCCGCCGTCAAGACCACTGCCGCCCGCGTTCCGCGTTCCCCCAGTTGCTTTATCAACGTCGGCACTGTGCCGGGCGGCGTGCAGAGGACGGCCAAATCCGGAGCTTCCGGCAGGCTGCCAACATCTGCATAGGCCAAGACGCCGGCAACCGATTTATGTTTGGGGTTAACAGGCATAATGGGGCCCGAAAATCCACCTTCAAGGAGGTTGCGCATGACGACAGCTCCGACCGAGTGGGGTCGGTTCGAAGCGCCGATTACGGCGACGGATTCCGGTCGGAACAGCTTATCCAGATTGCGAACGCTCATCGGCTTTTCCTAGCTAGGCGCACCAGATAATCGATGATCAGGCGGCGTTCCTCGGCGCCCTTGAGGAAGTGGCGGAACAGCTTGGCGTCGAACGCCTTTCGGGTGGATTCAAGGTCCTCGACTCCCTGGAACTTTGTGGCCATGCGCCCGGTGCTATGAAAGCGGCCGCATTTAACGTCGAACAAAATCTTGCCGGTATCTTCATCGGCGGCGAAGGACGGTTGCGAGCCGCCACCAATCAGCATCGCGCAAACAATAGTGATAAGGGAAGGTTGAAAGGTCATGGTTCAGAAACGGCGGGCGGCCCGATATTCCCAAATGGAAATTTTGCCGTCGCCATCGGTGTTGGCGGCTTTATGTTGTTCTTCACCGGCCGCCAGGAACTCTGACTTCCGGACAATGCCGTCGCCGTCCGTATCCATGCTGTTGAACCGCGCCCGCTTGCGCTTGTCCATTTCCGCCCGGTGCGGGCCGAGGCCGGGTCCATATGGGCCACCACCGAATCGCACCGCTAGATATTCCTCAATGCTCAGGGTATCGTCGTCGTTGGCGTCGATTATGGCGAAGGTCTCCTCGTGACGAACCGCCGCCTCATCGGCACTGACCCTGCCGTCCCCGTCCAAATCGGCGAGTTGAAATTGGATCACCCGATCCTGGCCGCCCCCGCCATCGCCTTGCTGGGCAAAGGCCAGCATCCCCGGCCCAGCAACGCCGGAAATGCCGACAGCCACCGCGAGAGTCGCAATTCCCACAAAATAAATTGAAAATTTCATTATTCCACCTGGCAATAAATCAGTAATCTCGCCGCAGTCTGATTAAGAACGTTTCGCCGGGAAACCGTATCCTTAATGACTTTCGTTTGCTTTGACCGGAGTCAATTGACGACATTGTTACGTTACCGGGTTGGCGTCAGAATACCTAAGGTCCAGACTCATCCAAATCCAGTAACAAATAAGGGCGGCGAGGACATTTTCGGCGTTTTTGTCGTAACGGGTAGCGACACGACGGAAATCCTTGAGGCGTCCGAACATGCAAAGCCGCTGTCAGTTCGGCAAACAGATACTGCCAGACACCCTTTTGCGACCAGCGGTTATAGCGGTTGTAGACCGTCGTCGATGGGCCGTACTCCAGCGGACAGTCTCGCCAGCGACAACCCGACTGAAGAACATGAATAATCCCGCTGATGATCCGCCGGTCGTCTTCGCGGCGCCTGTCTGCCGCACGGTACGGTAAATGTGGCTTGATCAGCCCCCACTGACGATCCGACAACAAAAATAAACGCCTCATGGCTCAAAAACCCTCAGAGCAAGAGAGCCAGGAAAGATGAGCGTCAGACCGCGCTTCCGATCAGGATAGCCAGTTCACCAGCGGGGAGTGGCTGTCGTTTCTGAAACAACACAATCTGCAAGCGAGCATGAGCCGACGAGGAAACTGTCACGACAACGCTGTCGCTGAGAGTTTTTTCCAACTCCTGAAACGCGAACGGATCAGGCGGAAAACCTATGCGACCCGCGATGCCGCCAGACGGGACGTGTTCGAATACATCGAAATGTTCTACAATCCGCAGCGCAAGCATACGAACAATGGAATGCTGTCGCCCGTCGAGTTCGAACGGCAGCAGAAATTGAAGTCGCAAGGTGTCTGGAAAATCAGAGGCATCTCTTACCCCGCTTTCCAATTGCGGACAACTCTGTTAGAGTCACCCAACCAAGGTAATACAATGAATATTTTTTAATCCGCGCTACGCTGGCGTTTGCGGCGTTGTCATTGTGCGTTTCTGAGTAAACCAAATTGGGCCGAGCGCACCAAACGAGTACCCAGGGGTAGAAGAATTATGTTAGTCGAAGCCGTCTTTGAGGACATCAATGAAGCCAAGGAAAACATGGATTCCATTTATGACCAGCCTGACCCACGGGCTTATTTCCGTGAGCTAAATAAGCTCGATTACGCGATACCCGATACCGCAAAACCCATCTTCCAGAAACTGATTGGCCACCTACAGCAACGCCGGGACAATACGATCCAGGTGCTGGATCTGGGCTGTTCCTACGGCGTCAACGCGGCAATCCTCAAGCACGACCTTTCAATGGACGAACTCTACGAACATTGGGGCCAGAACAAAATGGCTGACACCACATCGGAGGAGGTCGTCGCCTACGACCAGCAATTCTATGCTGGTGCTGATAACCACGAGGACATTGAGGTGATCGGGCTTGATCAGGCTGAGAATGCCATAGCATTTGCCATGGAAACGGGTCTGCTGGACGGGGGAATCGTCGCAAATCTCGAAACCGACCCGCTATCGACGATGGCGAAAAAAACATTAGGACAGGTCGATCTAGTGACGTCTACCGGCTGCGTCGGCTATTTGACCGAGAAGAGTTTTGACCGTTTTCTGCCTGCTGTGTCTGAAGGCCAAATGCCCTGGATTGCCAACTTCGTGCTCCGCTTGTTCCCGTTCGATGCTATCGAGAAGTCGCTGGATAAGTGGGGCTACGTAACCGAGAAGCTCGAAGGACAGACCTTCTATCAGCGCCAGTTCGCCTCGGATGATGAACATGATCAGGTACTCGAACAACTGCACGACCAGGGTGTTGATCCGGCCGGCAAGGAGACCGAGGGCCATTTTCTCGCCGAGTTCTATCTGTCCCGCTCGATGAAGGATGCGGCTGAAGTGCCGATCGAGCGCTTGCTTCTTCCTGCTTCTCTCCAGAGGCAAAAGACGTTCCAGAGACAAGGATGTCAGGAATTACAAACCACTCAAGCAGGCTAGCAAGCTGACAATCAGAAACGTGTCTGCCCCACCTCTCGCCATTTTACTCTATCAGGTTTTAGGAGTTCACCATGACCAAACCCAAAGCTACGACGCCCTTCGTAATCGGCCTCATCGCCGGCGCCTTCATCATCAGCGTTCTCGGTTTCGCCAATGACTGGGTGGTCACTGCCGGATTAAACGAAACCCAGGTAAAGGACGCCAGTATCAACGCCCAGGCCGCCGTCTGCGTTTCGCTGGCAGAGGCCCATCTCAAGGTCACCAAAAACACCGTCAGCCTCGAGGGTTATCAAGGCACCGCTAACAAGGCGCGCGACGACCTAGCGCGCACCTTCGCCGTCGCCCTGCCGGGTGAAAAGACGGCAAAATCGATCGTCATCACCGCCTGCGCGCGGGGGCTTAACAAGGCCAAGGTCTAGCCCTTATGGGGGCTAGCTAGAATTTTAATGACAGGGAGGAAT
>JABMOG010000088.1 GCA_013204265.1 Rhodospirillales bacterium | reverse complement strand
CCACCACATGGTGTCCGGGTGAACGTTGCCCAGGTTGTCGATGTTGGCGATGTTGACGCCGGTGGAGTTGCCGCCCCATTGGCCGAGCTTGGCCTCGATGGCGTCGGCCTGGTCCGGGAAGTGCCGGCGCGCCCAGTGCAACAGGTAGACGCCGTCGGCGTCGTTGTTGCCGGTAACGAATTCCTTTGGCATTCCGCGCTGTTCGTAATCCCAGCACGCATTGAACAACTGGTTCATGGCCCAGCGGGTCGAATCATGGGCGGCGTCGCTAGCGCGGTTGGTGTTGCCGCGCCCGGCGTAGTTGAGGTGCGACAGATAGAATTTGTCGACACCTTCGTCCTCAGCCAATTTTAGCAGGTCCGGCAATTCAAAGGCGTTGTCCAGCGTCATGGTGAAGCGGATGCCGACCTTGATGCCTTCCTGGCGGCACAGCCGGATGCCGTGCAGGGAAGCCTCAAACGCTCCTTCCTTGCGGCGGAATTTGTCGTGGGTGTCACCGATGCCATCGAGGCTGATGCCGACATAGTCATAGCCGACGTTGGCGATGGACTCGATATTGTGTTCGCCGATCAGGGTGCCGTTGGTCGACAGCCCGACGTAAAATCCCATCGCCTTGGCATGGCAGGAAACCTCGAAGATGTCGGGGCGCAGCAATGGCTCGCCACCAGACAGGATCAACACCGGAACACCGAATCGTTTGAGGTCGTCCATCACCGAATAGACCTTGTCGGTGGGCAACTCGCCGATAAAATCGGTGTCGGCCGACAGCGCGTAACAATGCTTGCAGTTCAGGTTGCAGCGACGGATCAGGTTCCAGATAACGACCGGACCGGGCGGATTGCGCTTTACCCCCAACGGAGTGGGGTGGGCGATTTCGTGCATAAACTGGCTTATTCTAAACATGATATTTTCTCCTAAGCTACCAGCCGAAATCCGGTCTTTTTCAGGATACGGGTACTGTACAACACTCGGTGCCCGCCATCCCAATCACCCAGTATTTCGGCGATGGTTTGGACTTTTTCTTCTATTTCACCCCGATCGTGGCCGTGCACCATGGCGAACAGGTTGAACGGCCAGTCCGGCAGATGGCGCGGTCGATGGTAACTGTGGCTGACGAAATCGAGCGCGCCTATTTTAGCCCCGGCCAAGGAGATAACGTTGTCGGGCACGTCCCAAACAGACATGCCGTTGGCCGAATACCCCAACCGGTAATGATTGGGCACGCAGGCGATGCGGCGGATAACACCGGAATTCAGCATGCGCCGCATCCGGTCCATGACATCGTCGGCCTCAAGCCCCAGGTTATCGGCCAGCGCGTGGTAGGGGCGCGGGGACAACGCCAAACCGGCCTCCGTCGCCTTGATGATGCGGCGGTCGATGTCGTCAATGGCGGGGACGCTATTACCATCGGTCATACCCGGAACCTCAATCCAACATAGAATTCTTCAATCTTGGGCATATCGAAAACCTCCAGCCCGGTTTCATGCTCGATTTCGGCAATCACCTTGGCGATGCGGCCCGGTGTCTCGGTGGCGATGACAAACCACATGTTAAGATCGTCCTCGCGGGCATAATTCTGGGAAACTTCTGCGTGTGCGTTGACCCGCTCGGTGATCTCGTCGAAGCGTTCTTCGGGAACCTTGATAGCCGCCAGCGTCACCGCCCCGCCAAGGTTCTCCGCGTTATACATAGGCCCGAACCGGTTGAGCGTTCCGTCATCGCAAAGTCGGCCAAGGCGTTCGATCAATTCGTCCTCGTTCAAATTCATCGTTTTTGCGACGTCCGCAAACGGGCGTTCCGATATGGGGAACCCGTCCTGAAGATCATTGATGATGCGCCGGTCAATGGCATCCATCAGGCGACCTCGCGGTGTTTAGGCAGAAGAGGACCGTAATGGGCGCCGCATTGCTTGAACCGGCGCAGGCTGAACAACACATCCTGGGGCAGGGCGCGAAGACCACAGGCATTGTTGATTTCTTGAATCTGCTGGCGCACGGTGGTCCGGTCACGCCCATGCACCATGCAGAACAGGTTATAGGGCCAGTCCGGCAGCCGCCGAGGCCGTTGATAACACAAGGTGACGAACGGAAACGTCCGGATTTCATTACCGACGCCGCCGACGGCACCGTCCGGCACGTCCCACACGGCCATGGCGTTGGCGTTAAAGCCCAATTCATGGTGGCGCACGACTACGCCGAACCGGCTGATGACGCCGCCGTCGACCAATCCTTGCAGCCGCCGCAACACTTCGTCCTCGGTCAGCTCCAGTTCACCCGCCACCGTTTCGTAAGGGCTCGGCGTTAACGGCAAACCGTCGGCGATGGCGTTCAACAGGCGCTTGTCGGTGGCATCAATCGTCATGATTGGGATTTTTCCAAATCGAAACCGAGGTCAATGTGGAACGACCGCTCCAGCGGCAGATCGAGAACGTCGAGGCCGGTCTCGGTTTCAATGCGCGCCAGCACGCCGGAGACGGCGTCGGCATCAGTGGCGGCAACTACGAACCACAGGTTGATGGGGTGTTCGCGTTGATAGTTGTGATTGACCTCCGGCTGCGCACTGACGAAGGCCGCAACGTCGTCCAAGTGCTGCGGTGGCACGCGGATCGCGGCCAGCGTACTGGCGCCGATGGTGTTGGGGCGGACGACTGCGCCGATGCGCGACGTGGTGCCGCGATCCCGCAGAACCTTGAGGTGATCCAAAACCTGTTCTTCCGTTATGCCAAGGTCGCGGGCGATCCGGGCATAGGGCCTGGGCTCCAGCGGGAAATCCCGCTGGTAATCGTTCAACAGCTTTTGCTCAATGATAGCCGTTTGCATAGTCAAAGCCCGATCTTGTTAGCCCGCGCGGTCAGGAAAATGCCGCTTGGTTTATCGGCTGGCAGTGTCGATAAGCGCTCAAACGTGCGGGTGTCGTAAACATCGACCCGGTCAGCGTCGCGCACGGAAATCCACACCTGTTCGCCGCGCGGCGTGAATTCCAGATGCAGCACAGCCTTGCCGGGTTTGAATTCGCGGATGATTTTGAGGGATGGCACATCTATAACCTGCACCGTGTCGTTCAAGGGGTGGGCGAAATTGACCCACACTTGTCGTCCGTCCGGCCGCGCGACGGCGAAGATGGGTTGGCCGTGCACGGGGATGCGCCCGACCTCTTTCCATGTTCTGGGGTCAACGACGAGGACTTCGTGCCGTCCGACGGCGGGCAGGAAGATCAGGTCGCCCGCCTTGGCCCAGCCTTCCAGGTGCGGCATTTTATAAACCGGCAGTTTTTTTTCGCCGCGCCCGTATCCGTCCATGATCCGGGTGACGCCTGTATCCAGGTGCCACATGTCGATCATCGCCATACCGTCTTCGCCGAACAAACCGGCGATATAATGGCGACCGTCGCCGGTGATCAGGCCATCATAAGGCAGCTTTCCGATATCCTTGAACTTGGTGATTTTCGGTGCCTTGGGATTGCTCATGTCGGCAATCCAGATTTGGTCGGCGTTATAAAGACTGAACACGAAACGCTGACCCGGCGCATCGACCAGCCCAACCACCTTGGACCGTTCGCCGTCCTTGCCGAAGGTTGCGGGGATGTCGGCGACCAGGTCGAGGGTTTCGCTGTCGAACACACGAACCCCACCCGGTTTATAATTGGATACGGCGACCAGGGTGCCGTCCTGGGAAATCGCGCCGCCGATGCTGTTGCCGGCCTGTAGCACGCGCTTGACGATACGGCCGGTCAGCATGTCGATTTTACTCAACCCGCCGTCGCGCCCGAAGATAAAGGCGTACCGCCCGTCGCGGGAAAACACTGCCGATGCGTGGCTAAGGTCGCCCAGCCCGGAAAGTTTGAACAGCCCGGTGCGCTGCGTGGTCTCAAACACCTGGATGCCGCCGGTGGCGCGCTCAATAACCAGCCCCAGGTCGCCGGTGCCGCGATACCCGTTGTTACCGGCAATCGCCGTGCCGGCGGAAACGATCAGGGCGACGGCAAACGCGAAAAAGATGTGTCGGCAGTTTTTCATTTCAGGCCTTTTTTCAACTGCGTAACGATCCACGCCGCCTCACCGGGGGCCAATAACGGGCGCCACGGCGGCATCGGCGTTTCGGGAACGCCATCGAGAATAATGTCGACCAGGGTGTCGTCGGGTTTGTCCTGCAAATTCACCGGCAACAGCCCCGGCCCCAGACCGCCCTTCAGGGTCATGCCGTGGCACGACCCGCAATCCTGGCGGACAAGATGTAAAAGACCGCTTTGCCGGTCCACCGAGATGGGTTCTGCGGCTTGAGCCGATCCCGCCGCCGCGCCTAAAATGACGATCAGCACGGCGGCTTTAAGCAAGACCGGCTTGTTGAAGGGCCTGGGCTGCATCCGTCTCCTCTCCTTCTTCTTGGTACGCGGAGGCCAGGGAAACAACACTGCCGATTATGAACAGGACGGGGCCGTCGAATTCCGCCGCACGAACCGCTGCGGCGATATGGCTGAGGGTCGAAAACAGGTGGCGTTGGCGGTCCGTAGTGCCCCGGACGATAGCGGCGACGGGGGTCGATGGCTCAATGCCACAGGCCAGAATTTCGCTCACAATGCGACCGATGTTGGCCTTGCCCATATACACCACCAGGGTCGTATCCGGGTCGGCCAAACCGTTCCAATCCAGGTTCAGGTCCATATCCTCGCGGCAATGGCCGGTGACATACCGCACCCCGGTGGCAAGGCCCCGGTGGGTTAGTGGTATGCCGAGCGCCGCAGCACACCCCGACGCCGCCGTGACGCCGGGGATCACCTCGACGTCAATGCCGTGCCGGGCCAGGACCAGGGCTTCCTCGCCGCCGCGCCCGAAGGTGAACGGATCGCCACCCTTGAGGCGCACGACTCGGCGTTTGCCGTCTTCGGCCAAGCGCACCAGCAGGGCGTTGATTTCGCCCTGTGGGACAGGGTGGGAGCAGGGCTGTTTGCCGACATCGATACGTGCCGTTCCCGGCGGCACCATATCCAGGATTTCTTCGGATACCAGACGGTCGTAAACGATAACGTCAGCATTTTGCAAAATGCGCAGGGCCTTGATCGTCAGCAACTCCGGATCGCCCGGACCGGCGCCGACCAGATACACAACGGGATTTTCCTGCATGCTTCTATCTCCGCGAAATGCCCGCCTGAAAAGGCGGATGGCATTTAATTTCATTGTATTCTTGAGTAGCACGGGACCTGGGAGGGGTAATTGATTTAAGTCAAGATTACCGGGCTGGCCCTTTCGTTTGGCCAAAAAGAAACCGGCGGGATGGTTTGTCACCCCGCCGGTCCTTTGTTTGGGCTTTGCGCCCGTCTTAAGTGTCCGGTCCTTAGTAAATGTCGGCCCGGGTGTTGAAGACGTTGAACTTGCCGGTCGGTGTGACCAGACGCTTGTCCTTGATTACCGCCTTCTTGGTCAGGGTCTTGTCGTCAACCACGACGATTGCAGATTCCTGGCTCTTGGAGTTCCACACCGAGAACCAGATTTCGTCGCCGGCCTTGTTGAATTCACCCTGCACGACCCGGCGCACACCTTCGGTGATACCGGACCATTCGCCGATCGGCAGAACCTTGTATGTGGGCTCCTTCTTCGCCATGTCGGCGATTGCGAACACCGCCACCGAAGAGGAAATTTCGGCTTCTGGGTTAAGCGGCGAGTCCACGTACAGATACTTGGACTTGGGGTGGGTCTTGACGAACAGCGAACCACCACCTTGTCCTTCCAGGCTTTGCACCATCTTCCAGGCGTTCTTCGGGTGCTTGACCGGATCGGTGCCGATCAGGGCGATGGTTTCGTCGCCGAGGTGGCTGGTCGCCCACACGGGACCGTATGTCGGATGGATGAAGTTAGCCCCACGACCGGGGTGCGGCTTGGTGCCGGTCTTGATCAACTTGACCAGTTTTCGGTCCTTGGTATCGACCACCGCAACCGTGTTGCGGGCGTTGGCGGCCACCAGGAAGTAGCGGCCCGGGGAATCGAACCCGCCGTCATGCAGGAAACGTTCGGCATTGATGGACGTAACCTGGAAATTGTCCAGATCGGCGTAATT
>JABMOG010000015.1 GCA_013204265.1 Rhodospirillales bacterium | reverse complement strand
CTAATGTCAGGTTGTAGGGCCAGAACTTGGCGAAGGAGGCGAAGAACGCCATGCCTAGGATCGCCAGAATAATAAAACCGATCAGGCTGCTAAACCCCAACATCGTCCTGTCAAAGCCCTTGGATGGCTTGGGCACGTAAGGAACCGAGCGTGTCGACAGCATCGCCACCTGTTTGCGCTGAACGATGCGGTCGGCGAAAAACGCCAGCACTGCGGGCACCAGCAGCACGATGGAGACCACCGCCCCCATCTCGAAGTCCTGCCTGCCGACGACCTGTTTGTAGACGTCGGTGGCGAGCACGTTGTATTTTCCGCCCAACACCTTGGGTACGCCGAAATCGGTAATCACCAGGGTAAAGGTGATGAAAAACGCCGACACAAGGCCATAGCGCATGCCGGGCAGGGTAACGGTGAAGAAGGTCTTGATCTTGCTGGCGCCGAGCGCTTCGGAGGCTTCATAAAGCCGGGCATCGCTCATCGCCATGGCGATCAGCATGATGGTCATGGCGTGGGGGAAGACGTAGATGATCTCGCCCATAACGATGCCGATGGGGCCGTACAGTTCGTACCCGAAAAGCCAACTTGAAATGATGCCCTGCTTGCCGAAGAAATAGACCAGCGAGATCGCCGGCAACAACGATGGCATCAGGATCGGAACCAGGGCGATGCCCTTGAACAGACTTTTGAACGGCATGCACGACCGGGTCAGCCCATAGGCAAAGGTGAACGCCAGAATCAAAACGATTACCGAGGTCCAAAGCGTGATGGTCAGGCTGTTGAAGATCGAATAGGACAGCGCCGGGGTGGCGAAGAATTCCGAAAAATTGGCGAGGCCGACGAAACGTCCATCTTTGTCCTGAAACCCTTTTGACATCAGGAAATACAACGGCAGTAGTATGGAAACTGTTAGGAACAAGGCGATGGTCAGCAGGATGCCGCGCATGACCCAGTCTTCGCGGCTGACTTTTTCTTTAACCGCAAGGCCGGGAAGGGCGGGGGCGATAATGCCGGTCATGACCTTAGGCCGTCTCGTCGTTGTGAATGAAGGCTTCCCCATAGACCCGGATAAGATCGGCCGGGAAGGAAACAACCACGTCGCGGCCTTCGGAAATATTCAGATCCCGCATCAGGTTTATGGAAAAGTCGGCGCGAAACCCGGTCCGGGCCGGGCCTTGGGTATGCAGCGAGATGCGATAGAACGAGCCTAAAAATTCCAGCGTATCAACCACGGCCGGAACCGCATTGTCGGTATCCTTGGTCACCCCGCGGGTAACGACGTCTTCGGGGCGAATGCAGATGGTGATCGCCTCGCCGGGGCCAGCACCGCCATCGTCGTTGCCGCCATTGGTGACCAACCCGATTCCATCCAGTTTAACTCGGCCCTTGGCGGCGGCGGTTCCGGGGAGAAAATTCATGGTGCCGACAAAATCGGCGACAAAGGGGCTTTCGGGGCGACTGTAGATGTCTTCGGGCGAGCCAATCTGTTCGATCACCCCTTCGTTCATGACGACGATCCTGTCGGCCATGGTCAGGGCCTCTTCCTGGTCGTGGGTGACCATAATTGTGGTCACGCCGAGCTTGAGTTGCAGGTCCTTGATTTCGTGGCGTAACCGGGCGCGGACTTTGGCGTCCAAGGCGCTCAAGGGCTCATCGAGCAGCAACAGGCCGGGCGAGGTCGCCAGCGCGCGGGCCAGGGCGACGCGCTGTTGTTGCCCACCGGACAGTTGCGCCGGGTATTTCCCGCCCTGTTCGGGCAGGCCGACCAACTGCAGAAGCTCGGTGACCTTGGCCTCGATTTCCGGTTTTGGAGTTTTCCGGTTTTCCAACCCGTAGGCGACATTCCGGTTGACCGTTAGGTTGGGGAACAATGCGTAGGATTGGAACACGATGCCGAAGTCGCGTTCCGACGGCGGCAGCCCGGAAATATCCCGTCCGGCCTGTTCAATACGGCCAAAGGTCTGGATGTCCAGGCCGGCAATGGCGCGCAGCAGCGTCGTCTTGCCGCAGCCGGACGGCCCCAAAAAGCAGACGAATTCGCCCTCGAAGACCTCCAATGAGATGTTTAGCAGCGCCGTGAAGTCGCCGAATTTCTTGGTCAGGTTCTCAACCTTGAGATACGCGCTCTTATCCGCCATCGATCCCCTCCAACCATGGAGTAAAGCAAACCCCAGCCGCCCGCTCAACAGGGACGGCTGGGGTGCTTTGTCAGCCCGCTATCACAGGAAGCCCTATTTCTTTGGCTCCGACTTGGCGTCGTATTTATCGCGCCACTTATTGAGGATGCGAATGCGGTTTTTGGCCGCCCAGGCGAAGTCGTTCTTGATCATCTTCGAAAGGATGTTTGGCGGGAAGTTCTTCACCGGCTTGGCAACTCCCGGCATGGCGACGACGGCGTATTCTTCGTTATAAATTACCATCGCCTTCTTCGTCACCGACCAGTCCGCCAACTTGCGCGCGGCGGCCAGGTTTTTGGTGTTCTTGACAATAGCAAACGATTCGAGATCCCAACCGATGCCTTCAATCGGTGCGATGACCTCAAGCGGAGCGCCGGCATTTTTGGATTTGGCGCCGCGATAAGCAAACGAGATGCCGATGGGGATTTCACCCTTGGCCGCCAATTTGCAGGGTTTTGAGCCCGAATGGGTGTAGCGCGCGATATTTTCGTGCAGGCCGTCCATGTATTCCCAGGCTTTGTCTTCTCCCATCAACTGCATCCAGCTCGACACGTCCAGGAAACCGGTGCCAGAGGAATTCGGATTCGGCATAATGACGTGGCCCTTGTAGACCGGCTTGGTCAGGTCCGCCCAAGACGTTGGAACCGGAAGATTGTATTTGGCGCCTTCGACGGTGTTGAAGCAGACCGAGGCGATCCAGGCGCGCTGCCCTACCCACTGCGGCGGATTGTTGGCCTGGTCGTAATACAGCTTGCCGAGCTTCTTGAGGCCCTTCGGCGCATAGCCCTGAAAATAACCTTCGTTGCCCAGCATCATCAAACTGGTGGCGGCCAGACCCCAGACGATATCGGCTTTGGGATTGTTTTTTTCGGCCATCAGCTTCGAGGTTACGATACCCGTGGAATCGCGCACCCATTTGATGTTGACGTCGGGGTAATCGGACTCGAAGGCTTTCTTGAACTTTGATAGCTCGTCAGCCTCGATGGCAGTGTAAACCAGAAGGTCGGTCTTGGCCGAGGCAATGCTCGTGCCGAGGCTGAGAACCATCAGGCCGGTGGCAGCCACGGTCGTTAGGTGTTTCAAAATATTGCTACGCATGAATTTGCTCTCCATCTTCCTGATTATTACGACCGGCCTTGGCACAGTACATCCAAGTGTATTTGAAATAACCGATTTTGATGGTCAGGATGGCCCAAGCGTGAGGTTTTTTTCCACAATAGCATGACGTTCAAGCCGTCTGACGATGGAAGTATTCTTTCACACCCGTAATTTTTTTACTACCGCTATCGGGGATGGGCAGGATGAATGGAACCGCTCTAATAAAGGACCTTGCGGTAACGCTGGACCATATCATCGTTGTTTTCGGGCACATCGGGGTTATCAGTTTGGTCGCGGATCATCTCGCCCATGGTCGGGATCGGGCGAGCGTCGTGTTTTGCCTTGTCGTCCCATAGGTTCGAGCGCATCAAGGCCTTGGCGCAATGCAGGTAGGCTTCGCGGACGGTAACGACCAGCACCGTCACCGGGCGCTTGCCGTTAACCTCAAAAGGAGCGCACAAATCGTCGTCGTCCCGGATTTCCGCCGTGCCATTTACCCGCAGCGTCTCGTTGACGCCGGGGATCAGAAAAATCAGGCCGACCTCGGGGTTGGCTAAAATGTTTTCCATACTATCGAGCCGGTTGTTCCCGGGCCGGTCGGGGATGGCCAGCGTGTGGGCGTCGAGGACGTGAACGAAGCCGGGCGTCTCGCCCCGGGGGGAGGCGTCGGCGCGGCCGCCGGAGTTGCTGGTGGCCATGATGAGGAACGGCGACAGCTCTATAAACCGCCGGTCGTGTGGATCGAGATGGTCGAGCTGTTTGTCTAAAGGGCGGCCCTTGGG
>JABMOG010000014.1 GCA_013204265.1 Rhodospirillales bacterium | reverse complement strand
CTGGCCCGCGCCTACAACACGGTAGTGCCGTCCTCGGGCAAGGTGCTGACCGGCGGCGTGGATGCCAACGCGTTGCAGCGCCCGAAACGCTTCTTTGGTGCGGCGCGAAATATCGAAGAAGGCGGCTCGCTGACCATTATCTCCACAGCCCTGATCGATACCGGATCACGCATGGACGAGGTTATCTTTGAGGAATTCAAGGGTACCGGTAACTCGGAAATTATTCTCGACCGCAAACTGTCCGACAAACGGACTTGGCCGAGTGTCGACATCACCAAATCGGGCACCCGCAAGGAAGAGCTTTTGGTCGATCAGACGACACGGTCGAAAATGTGGGTCCTGCGCCGCATCCTCATGCCGATGGGTATTACCGATGCGATGGACTTCCTGCTTGAGAAGCTCAAGCACTCGAAGACCAATTCGGACTTCTTCGATTCCATGAATACCTAAATTGTTATATTCAGGCTGGAAATACCTGGTAAGGCCAGCCTCTGCTAAGCATATTTGCTGATGTTCCGTGAGAGGATCATCAAGACTGCTGACGAACCAAAGTACGTCACTTTTATCCTTTGTGGTGCCATGAGCATACGCTTGACCGACGTATGGGTGCTGATTACCTCACCGGGTGCTCGGGACCGCGACCCCGATATGTGTCAATGAAAACCGCCGCCGCGCTCGTGTCGAAGGCCTTCAGGTGCAACAGCTTGGTCCAGGCAGTCAAGACAACCTCGTTCCCTAATCCTGGCCGCTGCGCCACGATAATCCCCGACCACTGGCCCCGATAGAGACCGGCCCATGATTCAAGCTTCGCAAAATCATCTTTAGCCAGTTGGTCATAATAAATAACGATGTTGCCATGCTCCAATGCGTGTACCAGCTCAACAGCAGGGGGGGGCTCTTTGTAAACACCCGGGTCTGCCCACACTGGCGCGTGTGGCCCCGACGTCGGGAAGGGGTGTGGATATTGAAACGACTGGCCCCGGGCAAGATGGCTTTGGCCAATATCTGGCAGGGTCTGAACCTGTTCAAGCGGGCCCTTGTTCGTTTCCACGATGTTAAGAAATGCGGCCTCGCATGTTTCTGACTGCCAGACGGAAAACCCTCCGAAAACCCCAACCCCAAGGAGTATGGAGTAGGCGGCGGCTTTGTACCGGCTCACTGGGGTCGGCGGGCTCGACTCTCCGGCAGATGTTTTCTTGCGTCTTGAGTTTTTGGCCTTCGGCATGCCTTTTCTCCGTTGTCGCCGCATTTGATTGACGGTTAGACTGGCAACTTATGCCGCCGGGCACCAGTGATAAGTGGTCACTTTTTTGTGTGGATAATTGATCCTTAATAGAAGAGCTCCCGTACCGGGGCATGGAATATCGGATTCACCTGGGAAATGGTGGCTAAAACATAAGGGCGGACCGAAGCCCGCCCTTATGCAACAATTCTTGCCCCGACGCCTTACGGCAACAGGACCGTCGAGCCGGTGGTCTTGCGTGCCTCGAGGTCGATGTGTGCCTGCCTGGTTTCCGACAGCGGGTAGGTCTGGTTGACGTTGATTTTCACCTGTCCCCCCTCGACCACGTCGAACAGCGCGCCTGCACATTCGTTTAATAGCGCGCGCGTCGCCGTGTGGGTGCCCAGCGTCTGGCGGGTGAGATGCAGGGACCCCTTGGGGCCGAGGGCTGCGATATTGAACGGGTCCACGGGACCAGACGCGCTGCCGAACGACACCATCAGGCCGAAGGGCCGCAGGCAGTCGAGGGAGCTGTCGAATGTATCCTTGCCGATGGAATCGTAAACCACGGGCACGCCTTCGCCGCCGGTGATTTCCTTTACCCGCTCGGCCACGTTTTCCTCGCGGTAGAGGATTGGATGGTCGCAGCCGTGCGCCTTGGCCAGCGCGGCCTTTTCTTCGGAGCCGACGCAGCCGATGACGGTGGCGCCCAGGTGCTTGGCCCACTGGCAGGCAATCAGGCCGACCCCACCGGCGGCGGCGTAGAACAGGATGGTGTCGCCGGGCTTGACGGCATAGGTGCGGTTCAAAAGGTAGTACGCGGTCATGCCCTGCAGCATCATGGCCGCCGCCGTTTGGTCGTCGATGGCATCGGGCAGCTTGACCAATCGGTCCGTTCCCCAGATCCGTTCCTCGGCGTAACTGCCGAGGCCCATGGCATACGCCACGCGGTCACCGACGGCGAAATCCTCGACGCCGTCCCCGACTTCCTCGATTACGCCCGCGGCCTCCATACCGAGAGTTTTCGGGAGATCGCCCAGGGGGTACATCCCGGAGCGTTGATAAACGTCAATGAAGTTGAGGCCGCTGGCGGTTTGCTTTATGCGCACCTGGCCTGGCCCGACAGCGCCGATATCGACGTCCTCAAAACGCAGGACCTCCGGCCCCCCGTGCTCATGAATGCGGATTACTTTGGTCATGTTTCCTCCTTGGATGGTCAGGCCGCTTGTGCGGCGAATTATTCGCTATCGTACCCCTCGAGACGCAACAACGCACGTTTGGAGTCAACACCGTCGCCACCGGAGTATCCCGTCAGGTTTCCGTTTTGGCCGACGACGCGGTGGCACGGAATGATGATTGGGATCGGATTGCGCCCGCAAGCCCCGCCGACAGCGCGCGGCGCACTGTCGAGATGTTTGGCGATGTCGCCATAGGACCGAACTTGGCCGAAAGGAATGCCGCACAGCTTGTCCCAGACGGCGCACTGAAACGGAGTTCCTCGGGGGGCCAGCGGCAAATCGAAACTTTTTCGCCTGGCGTCAAAATACTCGTTGAGCTGGCCGCGCCCTTTTTCCAGCACGGGCGACGGGTCCGGGTTATCGGCGCGGCCCCACTCGAGAGCGACGATCACGCCGCCGTCTTCGAATATCGTCAGGAACCCCAGCGGGCTGTTCATAGACAATGCGCCATGGTGCCGATTATACCCCGTTCAATTCCGCCAGCAAAGTTCCGGCGTCGGTGACGGGCAGGCCGCATACCGGACCTCGGCAGATATAGACTGTCGGCGCTCCGCCAACGGCTGCTTTGCCGTGTGCCGGGTGACCCTGAGGCAGGTCGGCGCCGGGTGGCAGCTGAACAATGATGCGCCCGTCGAGCCCGGCATTGAAAATTGTTCGGCGCATGGCAGGTGCCGCCGGATCATCGGGATCGCTGATGAGAACGATCTGGACGGCGGTTTCCAGAAGCTCAAAAGCGTTCAGCAGGACCGGCTGGTTGCCCATGTGATTGGGGTCGGGGGGGGCGATGGCACGGATCAAATGCTCAGCGCGGCCCCGGTAGCGGGCCTCACCGGTCAGGTAGAACAGCCACGCCAAAACCTCGGCCATGGTGCCGTTGCCGGACGGCACGGCATTATCAAATACCGTCTTGGACCGGGCGATGACGTCGTTGGTGTCGTCGGCGCTGAGGAAGTAGCCGCCCGCCTCATTGTCCCAGTAGTGGGTGTCTGCGATATCGACCCAGCCCCGTGCCCGCGCCAAGTAGTCTGCGTCCCCTGTCACGCCGTGGAGCATTAGCGCCGCCCGGGCCATGTTGGCGTAATCGTCGACAACCGCGGGATGGCGCACCCGTCCGTCGCACCAGGTATGGGCCAGTCTGCCCGTTGCATCCCCCGAAGGCCCATCGAGCGACATTACCTCGACGACAAACCGGAAGACGGTTTGCGCAGCCGCGATCCATTCCGGGTGATCGAGAACCGCGCCGGCCTTCGCCAGTGCTGCGATCATCAAACCGTTCCAATCGGCGAGCACCTTGTCATCGCGCTGTGGCTGTATACGTTTGTTTCGCTCAACCAGGAGTATATTCCCCAGCCGGCGTAATTCAGCCTCCTCTTCCTCCGTTCCGAGCGCCATGTTGGCGGAACGGTTTAGGATGACCTTGTGTTCCCAGTTGCCGTGTCCGGTGACGTCGTAGGCGTTCTTGAAGACTGCGGCGTCATCACCCAGAAGAGCATCGACTTCTTCTTCGGTCCAAACCGCAAACTTGCCCTCCTCGCCGTCGCTGTCGGCATCGAAGGCACTGGTAAAGGCAAACAGCCCGCCTTCGTTATTGTCCGCCCAGGCCTCCGCTCGCATGTCGCGCAGGGCCCAGTCCACGGTTTCGCGTATGCGGGCGGCGTACAGGGGGCTCTTGGTTTTTTGCCAGACATCGGTGAGCAGTTCGATCAGCAGCGCGTTGTCATACAGCATCTTTTCGAAATGCGGCGCCAGCCAGACCTCGTCGGTGGAGTACCGGGCAAACCCGCCGCTCAGGTGATCGTAGATGCCGCCCTGACAGATGTGATCGAGCGTTAGAGTTACGGCGTCGCCGAAGGGGCTTTGGCCGGTGCCTTGGCGGAGGTGTGCGTTCCACAAAAAGCGGAACATGGACGGCTGCGGAAACTTCGGAGCCCCTTGGGTTCCGCCCGAATAATTGTCGACGATGCCCAGTACGCCCTGGGCCACCCGGTCCAGCATGTCCAGGGTTGGCGCGCCGCCGCCGGTGGGTCGGGACATCTTTTCCAGTCCCAGTTTGAGGGCGGTGGCGTTTTCCTGGACCTTTGCCGGGTCGCTGTGAAAGGCGTTGGACAGCCCGGTCAGGATTTCGGGAAAGGCGGGCCGTCCGTATTTTGCCGACGCTGGAAAATAGGTGCCACCCCAGAACGGCTCGCCGGCCGGGGTCAGGAACATGGTCAACGGCCAGCCGCCCTGTTCTCCCATCATCTGGAGCGCGGATTGATAGATGGCGTCGATATCGGGGCGCTCCTCGCGGTCGACCTTGATATTGATGAACAGGTCGTTCATTT
>JABMOG010000087.1 GCA_013204265.1 Rhodospirillales bacterium | reverse complement strand
TTGTTGATGATCGGCATGGTCGCCTTCATCGTCGATATGCCGGAATCTATTTTGTCACCGGCAACGGCCTTGCCGGTTCAGGTGTTTCTCTGGGCCGACAGCCCGGAACGCGCCTTCGAGGAACGGACCGCGGCGGCGATCCTTATTCTTTTGGCGTTCACCATCGTGATGAACCTGGCCGCTGTTTTGTTACGCAAAAAATATGAAATTCGATGGTAATGGAAACTGGAAATATGCCCACGCCTGCAATCGGAAAATCCCCGCAATCGAATGTTCATGTCCTGGACGGTGGTCAAGCTGCGCCCAAGATTTCGGCCGAGAACCTGACCGTCTTCTACGGCGACAAACCGGCCCTGCATGACGTAAATCTCAATATTGGCCGCAACGGGGTGACTGCCCTGATCGGCCCTTCCGGATGCGGTAAGTCGACATTCATCCGATGCCTCAACCGCATGAACGACGTCATTCCTGGCTGCCGAATCGAAGGCCAAGTGAAATTGGACGGCGAGGATATCTATGCGCCCGGCCAGGACGTGGTCCACCTAAGGACCCGCATCGGCATGGTGTTTCAGAAACCCAATCCGTTCCCGAAATCGATTTATGACAACGTCGCGTATGGGCCGAAAATCCACGGCCTGTGCGAAACCGGCGATGAACGCGACGCCATCGTGCTCAGAAGTCTGGACCGGGCGGGGTTGTTGGACGAAGTGCGCGACCGGTTGCGCTCACCCGGCACCAGCCTGTCCGGCGGCCAGCAACAGCGCCTGTGTATTGCCCGCGCCATCGCCGTCGAGCCCGATGTAATTTTGATGGACGAGCCGTGTTCCGCTCTGGATCCTATCGCCACGGCCCGCATCGAAGAACTGATCGCGGAGTTGAAGGAACAATACACCATTGTTATGGTCACCCATTCCATGCAACAGGCCGCCCGGGTTTCGCAAAAGACCGCGTATTTCCATCTCGGACGGCTGGTTGAACAAGGCGATACCGAAACGGTTTTCGGCGACCCGCAGGATGAACGAACCCGCGACTATGTAATGGGTCGCATCGGATAGGACACACTGGGCTGCTCATGTCTGCACTTATTCTTATTGTCGAAGACGAATCGCCTCAGGCCGAGATGCTTCGTTACAACCTGGAAAAAGAAGGCTTCCGCACCGTCGTCGCCGACACGGGGGAGGCCGCGATCCAGCGCGTCGATGTTGAGATCCCGGACCTGGTGGTGCTCGACTGGATGCTGCCGGAACGCTCAGGCATTGATGTCTGCCGCGAATTACGGGCGCGCCCGGAAACTAAGACCCTGCCAATTATCATGTTGACGGCGCGGGGCGAGGAAGGTGATCAGGTTTTGGGGCTCGAAGCCGGAGCCGACGATTACGTGGTCAAACCCTATTCGCCGCGTGAAATGGTCGCCCGTGTGCAAGCGCTGCTCCGGCGTGCTCACCCCGAGGCCGCCGGGCCGATCAATGAATACGCAGGCGTCGTTCTTGACAGGGAAACCCATAAAGTCACCCGAAACGGCACCGCCATCAACCTTGGCCCGACGTCGTTCAGGTTGCTGGAAGTGCTAATGGAACGACCGGGCCGGGTGTATTCCCGTGACCGCCTGCTCGGCCGGGTTTGGGGTGGCGACGTGTTTGTCGAGCCCCGCACCGTCGACGTACATATCCGCCGCTTGCGCAAGGCGTTGAACGGCGACGGCGGCGCAGACATTGTCAGAACTGTTCGCGGCGCCGGGTATGCGCTGGATGCGGGTAAGGTCTAGTCCCGGCCAGGCAGAATAGTCGCGCCTATTCCATCACTTCGTTCCTGAGGACTCCCCAGAAATCGACCCGCCGAAGCCAGCCTTTTTTGCCGTCGGCCTCGACGCGGCACCATCCATTCAGGTCGGGGCACGATACCAGCTTGCCGATGGCCCCGGCCTCGATCTTGGCGACGGGCCCGCTTTTGGCGTCGGCCTTGCGGCGGATGGTGCGCGTATCGCCGGTGATGATAAGGGTGCGCGTACCGGCAACCATACTCTGGTGAACCCAGCCCTGGGTTCCCTGCCAGTCGCGAATTTTACGCCAAGTGCCGTATTCGGCAATGATTTCAACGGGCAGGTTCTGCCGTAGGAAGACCCAGTCGACCGGGTACTGCACCCCCGGCCCGGTGCGCAGGTTAACTTCGCCGGCGCGCAGGCTGACGAACCGGGGCAGCGGCAGCCCGGTACTTTTACCTGCAGCCTGTAGGCCAGGCGCATAGACGGCAGGAACAGTACCGAGAAAAAGAAAAAACCCGAGAAAAAGAAAAAAACGCATGTATGTCATCGGTGATACAATACAGCCCTGAGCGAATCGGAAAGACAGTCTATTATAAGGCTTGGCGAGGGATTGCGATAGCCGCGCTGTCGGACCTTTGGCGCAAGGCACGAACAAGGGCTCTGGACAACCGGGTCGGGGGTTGCTAATTCCAGACAGTAAAGCCGGTGAAACTTGCACGTGCGCCATCGGAGGGGAGAAAATGAACAAGAAAAAACCACGGGTCGTGGTCACCCGCAAATTGCCGGACACCACCGAAACCCGCTTGATGGAACTGTTCGACGTCAAGCTCAACGTCACCGACGAGCCGATGAGCCCAAGCCAGTTGGCCGAAGCCATGGCGACGGCGGATGTTTTGGTGCCGACCGTGACTGACCACATCACTGGCGAACTGATCAAGGGTGCGGGCAAATCGCTAAAACTGATCGCTAATTACGGCACTGGCGTTGATCACATTGACCTGGAGGCGGCGCGGGAACGCGGTATGACGGTGACCAACACGCCCGACGTTCTGACCGAAGACACCGCCGACATGACCATGGCGCTTATTCTGGCGGTGCCCCGCCGCCTGACAGAAGGCGCACGGGAATTGCGCACCGGGAATTGGACGGGTTGGGCACCGACGTGGATGCTGGGGCACCGGATTTTCGGCAAGCGGCTCGGTATCATCGGCATGGGTCGCATCGGCCAGGCAGTGGCCC
>JABMOG010000086.1 GCA_013204265.1 Rhodospirillales bacterium | reverse complement strand
TCCACCCCGTCCTCGGTGACGCCGACCGAGTGCTCGCACTGGGCCGACAGCGACTTGTCGCGGGTGACGGCGGTCCAGCCGTCGCTGAGCAGCTTCACCTGGGGTTTGCCCAGGTTCACCATCGGCTCGATGGTGAAGAACATGCCCTCGCGCAGGGTCTCGCCCTCGCCGGGGCGGCCGAAGTGCACGATGTTGGGGTTGTCGTGGAACACCTGGCCCAGGCCGTGGCCGCAGAAATCCCGCACCACGCCATAGCGCTGGGCTTCGGCGTAGCTCTGGATTGCGTGGCCGATATCGCCCAGCGTGGCGCCGGGACGCACGACATTGATGCCGCGCCACATCGCCTCGAACGTCACGTCGATCAGCTTGCGCGCCTTGACGCCGATTTTGCCGACCGGGAACATGCGGCTGGAATCACCGAACCAGCCGTTCAGGGTCACGGTGACGTCGATGTTGAGGACATCGCCTTCGTTCAAGACCTTGTCGCCGGGAATGCCATGGCAGACAACGTGATTGACCGAGGTGCAGATGGATTTTGGAAACCCCCGGTAGTTTAACGGCGAGGGAATGGCCCCGTGATCGATGATAAAATCGTGGCACAGCCGGTCGAGCCGCTGGGTGGTGACGCCGGGCTGTACATGCGGTGTGATGAAATCCAGGCACTCGGCGGCAAGCCGCCCGGCACGGCGCATCGACTCAAAAGCCTGGGGCCCGTGAATCTTGATATGGCGACCGTCGGAGGCGACGAAATTAGACGTCTCGGCGACGGTGAAATTTGAGGTCTGGTCTTGCATTTTTGGATTATGCCATTTTTTTCGGAAATGCCAATGGGACGGGTGTGCTTAAGGTAATACCGTGGCGGGTGACGGTACAGGCATAGCAGATAACTTCGACCCCGGCTGCCATCGCCTTGGTAAGACCTTTTGCGTACTCCGGGTCGATGTCGCCGGCGATGGTGAAGGCCGGGCTGTCGGCGCGTTGCACCAGATACCACATCACCGCGCGGTGGCCCTGGCGGACCATGTCGGTGAGTTCCACCAGATGTTTGGCGCCGCGCGTCGTCACCGCGTCGGGGAATTCGACCGGCGCGTCCTTGGCCAAATCCCGTTTCATGGTGACGCTTTTGATTTCGACATAACATTTATCGCCATCATCCGGCCCGCCTCGCTCCAGCAACAAATCAATGCGCGAATTCTTGCCGTATTTAACCTCGCGCCGCACCGAGGCATAGCCCGTCAGTTCGGGAATTTTACCACGGGCCACCGCGTCGGCGGCGATGGCGTTGGGATGGGCCGTGTTGATGCCGACCAGGGTGCGATTGATGCGGATGATCTCCCAGGTATAGCGCAGCTTGCGGTCCGGGTTGCGGGCCGGCGAAATCCAGACCTCCGCGCCCGCCGTATTGACCGACAGCATCGAGCCCGAATTGGCGCAATGGGCGACGACGATAGTGCCGTCGTCCAGTTCGACATCGGTCAAAAACCGCTTATAGCGTTTGACCAGGCGGCCACGGATCAGGGGATCAGGGAATTTCATCCACCGCAATGTAGGGATTGCGGTGGCCGGGTTCAACGCTGGTTGTTGGCGGGCCGGGTTTTCCATCATCTCCTTATCTCCGTTCATCTCCTTGAGGGCTCCCTTGAAGTCCGGGAAGTCGTCCGGGAGTCGTCATTAAGTCGTCGCAATGTCGTCCTGATGTCGTCCAAATGTCGTCCTAAAGTCGTCATTGAGTCATCATTTTTGAGGGGTGGTTTCAGCGTAAGGCATTGAACTGAAACAAAACACGCCCGAATTAGGCCGCGAAATGTCATCATTTGTCGTCATTTTGGGGCTGATTGGGGTGTGGGGAGCGGTTGGCATGATGCTAATTCCTATTTAAAATTTTAAAAGGGAATAAGATCATAAAAAACGGAGATTGTATACTTAAAAAAGCACGCCGCGATTCGGTAATAAAAGGTGAAATGTGATTGGACAAAAGGTCCAAGAAAGTTGGATAAAGGAATTAAGTAAACGACGCGCTCCTTGTGGAAGGGAGCGCGCCGCCAAGTGGACCAACCCCTTGTGGAGGGGGATTGGCGGGATAGGAGCCACCACTCCGTCCCTTGTTAATACTTACCCCGGAGCGCGACGGGAACACTCCGGGGGCACCCGTAACGAGGTACACCAGTCCCGATGACCTAGAGAAAAACTTTTCGACCCAGGCTCCCGCTGCAACGGGGGCCTGCCCGTCTCAGGACAGCGGTATTATAGTTGAGGATGGGAAGAGCTCAAAGAACGTTACACGAACATACCGGCATATTCGTATCTTATCCCCGCTTTCCACAGGAAAATGGCATGAAATCAGGCAAAAAAGACGAATTTAAAGAGAGGGATTTGCCCAAAATTGCCGCTGACGACGCTGAATCGAATCGCCGATTCGCGGCCACAGTTAAGAAGATGTTGGATACGCCGCCGAAGCCGCACAAGCCTAAGACCCCTCCGGTGGAGTAGTTTCGGTATTAATGGCTTCCACCATTCGGGGACACCATACTAATTAGCTTCCCCTCGACCGCCAAACGGGTCCGGCGGCCGGGCGTCCAGATTACTTGCACTTCGGCGGTGGTAATTCGTTATCGGTTCCCCAGACTTTACTAGTGGGCTTGAGTACCGGAACGCCGATCATCGTCCGTAATTCCTACTCTTTGGCGGCGGCGGTCGGGGCCGAAGAATTCCGAGATGCGAACAAAAGCCCGTTGGGATTCCACGATGGAACTAATTCGCTGGTACAGCCGTTTTGCGGAAACCGGCTTGGATAGATATTCGGTCATGCCGGCGTCCCGGGCCTGAATGACGCGATCTGCCTCGCTATGGGCCGTCACCATGATGACGGGGGCAAAGGGGTTGTGGCTTTCCGGGTCGGTGCGGATTTTATGGAGCAGTCCAATGCCGTCGAAATCGGGGCACCAGTCGACAAGAACGATGTCGGGCTGATCGTGGTTAAACGCATCGAAGCCATCTTCAGGGGTCGCGGTGTCATAAATTTTTTTTACGCCCAGTTCGCGGAGGATGCCTCTGAGCATCGCCCGCATGGGGTGATTTTTCTCTACGACCAGGGCCGACATTTCCGAGAGATCAAAATTTTTCATTGGGGCGCTACCGTTTGGGGGTGAAGTCGGGAAAACGGAAACGTATTTTACCAACAAAAATTATATATAAAAAGACATAATCCTATTGGGCTGTGTTTTTTGTCGATTTGGGCGCCACGCGGGCTCCCCTTCAGCCGCCAAAGGGGTACACCGGGTGGCCCTGAACCCCGACCGGAATAGCCAGAAGCCCGCCGGCCAGGGGTTGGGCGAGCAGATCGCTGTCCCCCATCTTTTGCGAGGCCGAGGTTACAAACATTGTCTTCATGTTCTGGCCCCCAAAGGCCGGCATGGTCGGCTGAGAAACAGGTAACGGGATTTCCGTGTCCACGCTTCCGTCCGGCAATACCCTGATCAGTTTTCGGCCGCCATACAGGGCCGCCCAATAGCCGCCTTTGGTGTCCATGGCGGCGCCATCCACGCCACCGGTGGTTGCTCTGTCAAAATGGAAAAAATCCTGCTGCGCCCCACAGGCGCCCGACGGCGCGTCGAACGCATAGGACCGCACGACATTGGCGCGCGTATCGGTATGCAGCATCACCGTATTTTCGGGGTTCCAGGCAAGGCCATTGGGAATGCGATATTCCGAGCGGACCTTGGTGACGGTCAAGTCGGGGTCTATGCGATAAAAGTTTCCCGTCGGCCGACTTCCGTCCACCGTATTCATCGTGCCAAGCCAAAGCCGCCCGGCCGCATCACACTTGCCGTCGTTGGGTCTGTTCTCAGAGACGTTTGCTTCAAGGGAAACCAGCAAATCAAGATCTGCCGAGTGTGGCTCGAACCCATATATCCCGTCCTGCAGGGCAATGACCAAACCGCCATTGCGGCGTAATGCGACCATGCCGGGGAAGCTCGGCATGTCCCAGGTATGGGTTTGCTGAGGGTGAAGGGTCGTGCGGTGCAGTTTCTTGCCGAGAATATCAACCCAGTAAACGGCATTTTCTGCCGCAGACCAGACAGGACTTTCACCGAGCAAGGCCCTGTCATCGGATATGCATTGAATTTGCATTGGCGACTTCCAGGCAATTAATGTGCGTCAGGGTTTGGCGGTGCATCCGTTGCATTTGATTGCGCCACCAAGGGCAAGCTTGCCACCCAGGCCGAGATCGCCACTAAGGCGTACAGGACCAGCAACGCGGACAGATATTGTTCCTGACCCCAGCGTCTTGGTAACCCCCGCCAAGGCGGAATTGACACTGAATGCTGGAACGAAGGCGTGCGCCAATATCCCAAACGTCAACACGCCAAGGATGATCTTTACGGATTTTTCCAGTTTGATTTCGTGCTCAATCACTCTTTTGGTCATCCCGGTATCTCCTGTGGTTAGGTTTTTAAGGTACGGCTGTATTGTCTTTGAATTTCATTGCAGATGATAGATGCCTTTATTCCGAACGGCGGCGGTTTCCTGATATGCTTCTTTACAGGAGGCACGGATGATCCGGCATTTTGGCATTGGCCTGTTCTGTGCGGCTGTCGCCCTGTTTGGCGGCAACGCCTCTTCTCTGTTTGGCGGCAACGCCGCTTGGGCCTGCGGGGCGTGGGTCGAGGTCGCGTTTTTTGAGACCGACGGTGATATTTTCGAAATTTCCAACAAAAGTCAGGGGCCGTGGGCGGTCGAGGAACTGACGATCCGGCTCGGCGGGTCGCGCGGGCGGCTGATTTTCGATACCGAAGCCGGTGGCCTGGGCGCGTCCATGGCGCAGTCGTTCGAGGCGGTCGAGGGTGCGGTTGCCCTGGTCGCGGCAAGCCCCGTCGGCGACGGCGCGGAGACAATCCGGCTGCGGTTTTCCGGCTTCGCCCCGGGGCGGCGGTTCGAATTTGTTATCGACGTTGACGACCGGCTGGAAAATTCCGATTACGGCCAGGCCGTGGTCAGCGGCGACGAGATCGAAGGGGCTGACGCGTCGGTGGTGTTGGTCACGGAAAATGGCCGCACGGCAAATGCGCGGGGCCGTTTCGGGCCGGACGGCCGGGCGCGTCTTAAGGGCGGGGCCTGTGCCTGAGATGAGGATGGGTCCAGGCGCTCAGTCTTTAACGCAATCCATGCATTTGGTGGCGTGGGGGACGGCGGCCAGGCGGGCTTCGCTGATCGGCTCGGAACATTCGACGCAGGTTTCGTAGATGCCGTTGTCGATACGCTGGATGGCGATACGAAGTTTTCCGATTTCTTCGAGCGCGACGTTGCCCAGGCCTTCGAGAACCTCGTCGTCTTCCATTTCGGTGGCGTTTTCCTCGAAATCGGGGCTGGGTTTTTCGCGCAGCTCGGCATCGATCTCCTTGGCCGATTCCAACAACTTGGCGATCCGGGCTTCGAACTTTTGACGAAGTTTTCCGGTATCCAGCATGCTCACCTCCACCTTCAGGATTGGTCTGTTATCTCCTGTCCTAAAGGTATGCCTGTATGATTTCAGGTTCAACCGCTGTTTTCATCTTCGCCCCGGTAGACGCACTGAGATTCACAGGTTTCCCATAGTTTGACACGGCTTAATCCCGGCAACAGGGGTTTCAGGTTGCGCCAGATCCAGCGCACGATGATCTCGCTGGTTGGATTTTCCAGGCCGGGCACGTCGTTCAGGTAGTTGTGGTCGAGCTGGCTCAGGAACGGCTGGAAGGCCTGTTCCACGTCGGCGAAATCCATCACCCAGCCCATATCCTCGTCCAACCCGCCGGTGATCGTCAGCGCAACCCGAAACGAATGGCCGTGCAGGCGGTGGCATTTGTGATTGTCCGGCACCTTGGGCAAACGGTGGGCGGACTTGAAAGTGAATTCCTGAATGATTTCCATGGCGGTGACTCTTGTTAAGGGATTTCCAGAATTTTGTGTGTCTGAAGGCTCAATCGCCAACGCGGATGATCGCGGCAATAGTCCAGGCTAAGCCGAGTGTTACGCTCGACATCGCAATCGTGCAGGGGCTGTATCAGGAAGTGGCTGAAAGTCAAGAATTCGAGGCTCTCCGGGTCGAGACCGGGTTGTGGAAAAACGACCTTCAATTCGTCGCCACGGGTCAGCACAAGATCGCTTCCGGCCTTGGGGCTGACACAAACCCAGTCGAGTCCCGGAGGCGCCGGTTGGGTGCCGTTGGTTTCCACGGCGACCTCGAAACCCTGCTCATGCAAGGCGACGATCAGCGCCTCGTCCATCTGCAACAACGGCTCGCCGCCGGTACACACGATGAAGGGGTTTTCCCTTCCTTCGGGCCAGCAGGCCCGGGCGGCCCGGGCCAGGGCGCCGGGGGTGTTGAATCTGCCGCCGCCGGGGCCGTCGGTGCCGACGAAATCGGTGTCGCAGAACCGGCATTGGGCCGCCGCGCGGTCGTCTTCCCGGCCGGACCACAGATTACATCCGGCGAAGCGGCAGAACACCGCCGCCCGGCCGGCGTTCATGCCTTCGCCCTGCAGGGTATAGAAAATTTCTTTGACCGAGTAGGTCATGCGGAACCGTCCGGTTCCGTTTCGTCGCCCAGGGTATCGACGAGGCTGGTGCGGGCGCTGCCGGGTTTCAGCGGCTGTGGCTGCGAGGCGTCGGGCGCCCATCCGGTCATGGTGAGGATCTGGAAGGTCGCCGGAATTTTGCCATCAGAATCCGCGAACGCGCCCTGGTAACGCGCCAGCGCCGCCATCAGGGTGCCCCGCCGGAAAAATCCCTTGCGGCGCTCAAGCACGGCGTTGGTTTCGCCCATGGCGCGCAGGTCGGCCATCAACGTCATCGCGTCGTCGTACATTACGGTGACGGTCTCGGAATCGACCACCGGCAGGGCGAAACCGGCGCGTTGCATCAGGCCGCCTAAGTCCCGCACATCAGCCATCGGCGAGACGCGGGGGCTGAGGCCGTCTTCCTCGGTGATTTCAGCCTCCATCAGGGATTGGCGTAGCTCCTTTAGCGTTTCGCCGCCGAGCACCGAGGCCAGAAACAACCCGTCGGGTTTGAGGGCCTGGCGGGCTTGCAACATCGCGCCGGGCAGGTCGTTGACCCAGTGCAGGGTGAGGTTGGAAAGGATCAGGTCGAAAACGCCGCCGGCGAAGGGCAGGGCTTCTTCGTCCGCCGCCAGTACCGGCGCGGATGTATTTTTCGCGGCAACGGATACCATTTCCGGGGCCAGATCGCAGTGCACAAGGGTCTCAACGCCGCCGCGCCCGGCCAGGGTGCGGGCGAGCAGCCCGGTGCGGCCACCGAGGTCTAACCCTAAGGGAAACGTGCGCGTGATATCGTCAAGCCGGTCGCACAATCGTTCGGCCGATTCCCGGAACAGGAAATCGTGGTCACTCAGTTCACCGGCGGCCCGTGCCCGGTGGCGGCGCACGGTGCGGCGGTTGAATACCATCATCGACTCGGCCATGCTGGGGTTATGACACAAGGAGCGCGCGCCATAAACACTTCACAGGACACGTCTCGCGGTGCCAGCGGGCTGTCTCGGCTCTCGGTGCTGGCCGGATCAGCGCTGGATATCCTATTGCCGCCGCAATGTCCGTCGTGCAATGGCGTGGTTGAGGCGGCAGGCGTGCTGTGCGGACCATGCTGGCGGCAAGTGGATTTTGTAAGCCCACCCCAGTGCGTGGCCTGTGGCTTGCCGTTCAGTTTCGATACGAGTCTTTCGGACACGGTGTTGTGCGGGGCCTGTGCGCGCCGTCGCCCGCCCTATGAGCGCGCCCGCGCGGTTATGGTGTACGGCGATTTCAGCCGCAAACTGGTTTTGGCCTTCAAACACGGCGACCGCACCGACACCGCCCCGGCGCTCGGCCGCTGGATGGCATCCGCTGGTGCGGACCTGATCCAGGACGCCGACGTGATCGCTCCGGTGCCGCTGCACTGGTCGCGCCTGTTCGCCCGGCGCTACAACCAGGCCGCCCTGCTGGCCGGTGTCGTCGGGAAATTGGCAGAGCGCACGGTGGTGCAGGACTTGTTAATTCGGCGCAAACGCACGCCGCCGCAGGGACGTTTGGGCGTGGCGGCGCGGCGGCGCAACGTGCAGGGCGCGTTTCGGCTGCACCCGGCCCGGACCGGGAATTTGGAGGGCAGGCGCGTGTTGCTGATCGACGACGTGCTGACGACGGGCGCGACCGTGGCGGGCTGCGCCAAGGTGCTGCTGCGGGGCGGGGCTGTGGCGGTCGATGTGCTGACACTGGCGCGGGTGGTGCGGGCGGTGGAATGAATATTTGAATTTTCTTATCTGAAGGTTCAGATCGACCCGTGTTCATCAAACATGTTGGTGAAACAGGTCCGCTTCCTTCCCGAAAGCGGGCCTGTTTCAGCCCTGGCGTTTATGTCTGCTTCTGACCCAAGGCAGCAGTCTGACAAGGTTTGCGACAGCAGCCTTACCATTGTTTCAAGCAATATCAATCGGCAAAAAGAAACAATGATTGGCCCACTCTCTTATTCCGATGGACATAATTCTCCACGGCTGGTTAATCAGTTGGTTCTGAGCGAAGCAGCAATGGTCAACGATGTCGTTGTAGGATGTGAATATTCTGTTTGAGAGCGAATTGTCGCGCATGAATTGCCAGATACTTTCGACCGGATTGATTCCTGCTGATCGTGGAGGGAGGGGTAGCAAGGTGATGTTGTTCGGTATCTGCAAAGTCTTTGAGAAGCGCCCCGGCCTGATCAACAATCACAATGGCATGTGCTCCTGGTGCGATGATTGCGCAGAAGGACCAAAACGGCCCCGACGCCTTTCGCCTATTCAAAGGTCATATAGGGCTGGAAGGAGCCAGGATAGGCAGAGCCACACGATCAGGGTCAGCGGAACGCCAACTCGAACGAAATCGGAAAAACGATATCCACCCGCGTTCATCACCAGAAGATTGGTTTTGTAAGCCATCGGCGTTGCATAGCTCATATTGGCTCCAAAGAGCACCGCTAACACGAACGGTTCGGCGGGTAGGGATAGCTGTTGGGCAATGCCGACAGCGATGGGCGTGCCAATAACGGCTGCGGCATTGTTCGAAACAATATTTGTCAAAATAGCCATCACCAACATCAGCCCGCTTAGCAACACCGTGGGTGAAGCATCGCCGGAAATGGCCAAAAATACCTGCGCCAAGTATTCGGCGCCGCCGGTTTTCAGCAGCGCCGTACCCAAGGCAAGGCTGGCGACGACGATCATAATTACCTGCGCACTTAAGGCCTGAGCGGCATCACGCCAACGGATGCACTGGGTGACAATCATGAGGAACACGCCGCACATGGCGCTGATGGCGATGGGCAATAATCCGAAGGCGGCCGTCAAGACGATGCCAACCATAATGGCCAGTGCCAACGGTGCCCGTTGCGTGTGCGGCAGTTCAACCGTGGCGTCGAGGACGAGCAATTCTCCACCACGCTTTATGGCGGCAATTTGCTCTAGATTGCCTTGCACCAGCAACACGTCGCCGACGCGCAGGCGCACGTCGCCCACATCTTCGCGAAGCTTGGTAATTTCCGCACCAGCGCGGTGTAACGCGAGCGTTACGAGTTGATAGTTATCAGCGAAGCGCATCCTCGATAGGGTCGTTCCATCCAGGAGCGAACCTTGCGTAACAACGATCTCGGCGATCTGCTGATCTTCCGCGTGCAATGGATGTTCATCATCAACCGGCGTGTCGCCGGTATAGAGCCGAACCCCCAGAATTTCTTCAAGTTCCTTGAGCTTTTGCGGTGTATCGCGGACGCTGATGTGATCGCCGGCTTGTAGGACCGCGTCTGGGAAAGGCGTCATGATCATATTCGGGCCGCGTTGAATCTCGAGAATTTTGATCTTTCCGCCTGCTTTTTCAATAAGTTCGGATAGCGTTTTCCCATCAGAGAACCCGTCCTCCTCAACGTGCAGGCGTCCTGTAAAAACCCGTGGCGACATGTCACCGAGAGGGGTTTCACGTCGAGGCAACATGCGCGGGGCAAGCAGCCACAGATACAGTATCGCCACCCCTCCGGTGATCGCTGCGGGGATGAAAAAATCGAACATATTGAGACGCGGTAGCCCTAGGTCAGCGGCTATGGAGATAACCAAGAGATTGGTCGATGTGCCTATGGTCGTGGTCATGCCGCCGACCAGCGTGGCAAAACCCATGGGCATGAGGATGCTAGAGGCAGGTTTGTTGGCACGCAGCGAAATACTTGTGAGGACCGGCAGAAGTAAGACTACGACGGGTACGTTGTTGACGAACGCGCTTAAGGCCCCGCCGACGACCAAAGTCAGAAGCAACGACAACGCGGGGCTCACGGACCACAGGCTCGCCAGGGACCGACCGACCGGTTCAAGCGCACCAGTACGAACCATTCCCTGACCGGCAATCATCAATGCGCAGACGGCAATCAACGCTTCATGGCCAAAGCCCTTGAAAAAATCCACCGCATGTAACGGGGCGCCGTTTGCGAGATAGGGAAACAATTCAAACCCAGCCACCAGAAGCACCAGAACCGCTAAACTCGAAGTTTCGAGCGAGATGCTTTCGCGTGTGAATAGATATAGCGCGATCACGATAAGGATTAGGACGGCAAGGGCGTGGGCATCGGGTAAGGGCGGAAAATTCACGACGTGCACCTCTTAAGTCAACGGGCCCTACGATATATCACTGTTTATACCAATCGATAAAAAGTTTGACCCATTAACGATACCTTTGCTTCATCTGCGGACACTCCACCTTTGCGTTTAAGATAAAGTGTTGCGTCGATCAGTTGAGGGCGCCCCCCGAAATCGGACCTTTTGGGCAGGCATGAAAAAGGTCCGTTCCTGGACCCTGTCCGTCGTCATATAAATTGGAACAGGTGGCGGCCTGATCTAAGAGAGGATCTGGCTCATCTGGTTGATCATATTAAGCGGCGTATTTGCGGTATTGCAAGCGCCGGGTCTTCATCGTTTTCCGTTTGATCCTTTCCCGT
>JABMOG010000085.1 GCA_013204265.1 Rhodospirillales bacterium | reverse complement strand
GTGCTTGATGATGCCGCCGAATTCCTGGGCCGTGCCGGGCAGAAAACCGGGGACATCGACGAAGGTAACGATGGGAATGTTGAAGCAATCGCAAAACCGCACGAAGCGGGCGGCCTTGATGGAAGATGAAATATCGAGGCACCCGGCCAGCACCATCGGCTGGTTGGCGACGATGCCGACGGTGGCGCCTTCCATGCGCCCGAACCCGACAATGATGTTGCCGGCGTAGTCGGGCTGGATCTCGAAAAAATCCCCCTCGTCGACGACCTTGGTAATCAGTTCCTGGATATTATAAGGCTTGGACGGATCATTGGGCACCAGGGTGTCGAGGGAATTTTCCACCCGGTCGCCGAGGTCCGGTGTCGGGCGGGTTGGCGGTTGTTCGCGGTTGTTGGCCGGCAGAAAATCGATAAACCGGCGCAGCGACAGCAATACCTCGGTATCATTTTCAAACGCCTTGTCGGCGACGCCCGACGTGGTGGTATGGGTGGTTGCCCCGCCCAGTTCTTCGTGGGTGACTTCTTCGTGGGTGACGGTTTTAACAACGTCCGGGCCGGTCACGAACATGTAGGACGTGTCACGGACCATGAAAATAAAGTCTGTAATCGCCGGGGAATACACCGCCCCACCGGCGCACGGCCCCATGATGACGGAAATCTGCGGGACTACGCCGGATGCCAGGATATTGCGCTGGAACACCTCGGCATAACCGGCCAGCGACGCCACCCCTTCCTGGATACGCGCACCGCCGGAATCGTTGATACCGATAATCGGCGCACCGACTTTCATCGCCTGGTCCATCAACTTGCAGATTTTTTCGGCGTGGGCTTCGGACAGGGAGCCACCGAAAACCGTAAAATCCTGGCTGTAGACGAAAATCAGCCGCCCGTTGACGTTGCCGAAACCGGTGACCACCCCGTCGCCCGGAATGGTTTGGTTGTCCATGCCGAAATCGATGCTGCGGTGTTCGACAAACATGTCCCATTCTTCGAAGGAACCGGGGTCGAGCAAAATTTCGATACGTTCCCGCGCCGTCAGCTTGCCTTTGGCATGTTGCGCATCAATGCGCCTTTTGCCGCCGCCCTCGCGGGCGCGTTCGCGTTTCTTGTCCAGCTGGCGAATAATGTCTTGCATGGTGTGTATAACCTAAGACCTGTCCTCGCCCCGGACAAGGTCGAGAAAGCGGACCGCGCCGTGAATTTCGCCCAGCAATGCGGCGCGGCGCCCCGCAGCTTCCAAATCTTCACCCCATTTGCTGGCCTGCCAGGTTTCTTCCAGTTGCGAGAGATCAAACGCGGATTGGAAATCCAGTCGCCCGCCGATCACCGCCAGTCCGACGATCAGAGACCCCGCCGCCTGCGTTATTGAGGCCAGGGCCGTCAGATGAAAATCGTCCAGGGCCTCAACGGCGCGGCGTAAATTTACCAGGGCTTCGCCTGGTTGATCGACAGACAGAATGCCCACCGTGACGTTAAGCCGGACGCCTAAAGTCTCCGCCGCCCAATCCAGAAGCGGTTGCCATTGGGCCTGTTGTTGGATGGCCAGGTCTTCGGGTTCATCCGTGCGGTAACACAACTGGTCATGTTCACCATATTTGACCAGTTGATCGATGATCGATTGGCGTGCGCTGGTCACCGTATCAAGGGTGGTACAGCAAAGCCCGGTTATCGGCATGGTGTCGGGACGAATATTTTTTTCCTGAGCGTCCCACTCAGCGGCGACGGCGGCGGCCAAACCTTGCTGGGGCAGGATCAACGGGACGCCGCCTTGGGTTTTGATTTGCCGCCCGTCCAGAGTCACGGCAAAGCCCCCTTCGGTCGGCTCAATTCCACTGGTATCAAAAAAACGTTTTGCGGTAGCCAAGGACATAACCGGCTATTTCCCGAACAGCCCTTTTAACGATCCGCCGATGCTCTTGCCGACATCGTCCAGCGTCTTGTCTATCTTTTCGACATTTGTGACGGGTGGGGGGTTTGAGGATTTACTCGGCGGCGGAGACGACGCCGAATTGGTTTTAGACTTAACACGCACCACGGATTTTCCGGCCAAAGCCGCCTTGCAATAATCGGTATCATCCACGGTATCTGTTTTGCCACCGACACCAATCAGGTTGCCGACCGCCGACAGTCCGCCCGAGGCAATGTCCTTAGCCGTAGAAACGGCCCCGGTAACAG
>JABMOG010000013.1 GCA_013204265.1 Rhodospirillales bacterium | reverse complement strand
GATGAAGGGTATGTCCTTAACCATAGCGATGGCCTTGGCCGTCATCACCCCGACCAATACGCCGCCGATCAGGCCCGGCCCGCCGGTGGCGGCGACGGCATCCAGGTCGTTGAGGCTGACCCCCGATTGTTGCAAGGCGCGTTCAACCACGCCGTCGATCAGTTCCAGGTGCGCACGCGCGGCGACTTCCGGTACGACACCGCCGAACGGGCGATGATCCTCGATCTGGGAAAGTACCTCGTTGGACAGAATTCGCCGGTCGCCGGTGACCACGGCGGCGGCGGTTTCGTCGCAACTGGTTTCTATGCCCAAAACTATCATTTCTATCCCTGTCCGGGCTTCGCCCGTCAGCGCCTCTTGAAAAAAACTTCTTTTACCTTGGCGGCGCAGGACTTTACCCTGTCGGCAGTCTCAAACCAACTTTCCGGAACCTATGACAGATAATTCCCCCCTTCGTATCGGCACCCGCGGCAGCCCCCTGGCCCTGGCCCAGGCGCATGACGTACGGGACCGTATGTGTATGGCCGACCCGGCGTTGGCGGGCGACGGTATGCTGGTCATCGAAATTATCAAGACAACCGGTGACATGGTGCTCGACCGCCCGCTTGCCGATGTCGGCGGCAAGGGCTTGTTTTCCAAGGAAATCGACGAAGCCCTGCTCGACGGCCGGGTCGATCTGGCGGTCCATTCCATGAAGGACCTGGAAACCTGGCTGGCTGAGGGAATCGCCCTGGCGGCGATCCTGGAACGTGAAGACCCGCGCGACGTTTTTATTTCCAACACAGCCGCGACCCTGGATGATTTAGCCACGGGCTCCGTCGTCGGCACCTCGTCGCTCAGGCGCCAGGCACAAATCCTGCGCCGCCGCCCGGACCTTAAGGTCGAAGCCTTTCGCGGCAATGTGCAGACCCGCCTGCAAAAACTCAAAGACGGCGAGGCCGACGCTACCTTGCTGGCGCTGGCCGGGCTCAAGCGTCTCGGCATGGCCGACGTGGCGACTGACATTTTTGATCCTGACGTTCTGTTGCCGGCAGTCGCCCAGGGCGCGGTCGGCGTTACCTGCCGGGACGGTGATGTTGAAATGGCGGCGCGCCTGCAAGCCCTCAACCACATCCCAACGTGGCAGCGCGTTACCGCCGAGCGGGCGATGCTGGCGGTGCTGGACGGATCGTGCCGCACGCCCATCGGGGGCTTGGCTGAATTTGGCGCGGACGGGACATTGACGCTGCGCGGGCTTGTGGCGAAGGCTGACGGCAGTGCGGTGTTCGAAGCCGCACAAAGTGGCCCGGCCGCTGAAGCCGAGGCCCTGGGCCGGGTCGTGGGCGAAGACCTGTTGCGCCGGGCTGGTCCGGATTTTCTGGAATAAACAATGCGCCTGTTGATTACCCGACCGACCGAGGACGCCGCGCCGCTGGTCCGGGCGCTGGAGGAATGCGGCCATGAGGCGATCGTTGAGGCATTGATGACCATCCATGATGTGGCGGCCCCGGACCTGAACAGGGACCTGGACGGTGCTCAGGCATTGCTGATCACCAGCGCCAACGGCATCCGTGCCTTTGCCCGTGCCCATTCGGGGCGATTGATTCCGGTTTGCGCGGTCGGCGACGCCTCGGCCCGGGTGGCGCGGGAACTAGGTTTCCACCAGGTACACAGTGCCGGCGGCGACGTCGAAACTCTGGCGGCGATGGTGGAAAAAAAATTCAAGCCATCTGGTGGGGCTCTGGTTCATATTGCCGGAACCCACCTTGCTGGCGACCTGGGGGGAAAGCTGACGCAGGCGGGGTTTGAGGTGCGCCGGGTCGTTCTCTACGAAGCCCGGGCGAGCAATGCCATCGGCCCGAAGACAACCGCAGCGTTAAAATCAGGGTCTCTCGACGGTGTATTGCTGTTTTCACCGCGCACGGCGGAGCTGTTTTACCGCCTGGTGACGGATGCCGGGCTGGAGGAGCACTGCCGCCAGCTTACCGCGTGTTGTCTTAGCGCCGCCGTGGCCGAAAAAGCGTCCGCCTTGGCCTGGGCCAGTGTCGTGGTGGCCTCCACGCCCGATCAACAGGCGTTGCTGAAGGCCATCGAGACGCCTCATCAACAATAAGCGCCGCCAATGGCTTTGATTTTTGTTTTTCCGGGAGATGGCGTAACCTGTTAGTCTGCGCCGGTCATTGGAACAGGCAACCCTTGTGGGAAAATTATGAGCAAGGCTCCGAAAACCAAAATTGCTACTAAAATAACTCCCGCCACAAAGAAGGCTCCGGCTGCGAGCAAAAAAACGGTGGCTAAAAAGGCTGCCCCCCCGGCAACGCCTCCGAAAACGGAACCAGCGGCGCAAGATGCCGTCGACCAGGAACCCGAACTCCAGCCAATCTCGCCACCGCCGTCGCCCGCAAAACAATCCGGCGGCGGAAGTGGCGTGCTCATAGCGTTGATGGTCGTGGCCGTGCTGGGCGTCGGCGGCTATGCGAGCTGGCCGTACTGGTCAGGGGTGATCGCGCCGTACCTTTCGAACCAACAGGCGGCAAAACCGCCCGCGCCTGCCGCCCCGAAAACAGTCGAAATTTCAAACGAAGAACTGGCTGCGGAACGTCGGCAGCTGCGCGAATCCCTGGACCGCCTGATGGCGCGTATGGGACAGATCGAAAAGGCCGTCGAAAACGTTAAGAAACTGGCTCAGGCGACAATACCGCCTTCGGAAAAAAGGGATGATATTGGCGCGCTGAATGACCTCGCCGGGCGTCTCAACGCGCTTGAGGAAAACGGCGGGGAGATGAAAACCCTGCTCCACCGCATGGACCGGATGGAAGAGTCCACCGCCGCCCGGACCGAGGCGAATGCCGAAAAACAGTCCAAGGGGACTTCTCTTAGTTCCTCTGAGGACACCGCTGCCAAGGCATTGGTGCTGGCGGTTGCCAATCTGCGTCTGGCACTGGCCACCAACCAGCCTTACAAAATGGCCCTCGATGCGCTGCAGGTGCTGGCGGGTGACAACCCGGACATCAACACCGCCGTCGTGCTGCTGGCGAAAAACGCCGCCACCGGCATTGCCACCTTGCCCGATCTTAAGCAGCAGTTTTCCGACATCGCCGGAAAAATTGTTCAAGCCTCGCGCATTTCTGTGAAAACCGGATGGTGGGACCGGGTTACCAATCGACTGGCGTCACTGGTGACGTGGCGGCGTATCGACGGCAAGGGCAAGGATTCCGCTATTGACGCCATTGTCGCCGCTGCGGAATCTCAACTTAAGGCTGGCGATCTTAAGGCTGCCGTGACGACGCTGGGCGGTCTTTCCGTCAACGCCAAGGCCGTGGCTGTGGCCGCTCCCTGGCTGGCCGCCGCCAAGGCGCGCCTTGGTGCTGAGCGGGCCGCAGCCAGTCTTCATATTCACGCCATTTCCCAGCTAACCCCAATCACTCCGGTCCAGGGATAAGGGCGATGATCCGGGGCTTTTTCTTTTTTATTGTCGTTAGCGCCCTGATATGGGGAGCGTTAGCGTTGACCGATTACCCGGGTCAGGTGTCGCTGGAATGGGCCGGATACCGCGTTGATTCAACATTTACAGTCCTGTTGGGCGCGGTCGTGCTGGTCTCTTTCGGTACCGCGCTGGTTTATCGTTTTTGGCTGTTTCTCCGGCGTTCGCCCGGCGATATTAAATTGAACTGGAATGCCAAACGTCGCCAGCGTGGCTATCAGGCGCTGACCCGTGGCATGGTGGCGGTCGCGGCCGGTGATGCCATTGAGGCCCAGCGCCAGGCCAAACGCGCCGACAGCCTGCTGGATGAGCCGCCTCTGACCATGCTGGTATCGGCGCAAGCGGCGCAAATGCGCGGAGACGAGGCCGCCGCCGGGATGTTTTTTACCGCCATGATGAAACGTCCGGAAACAGAATTTTTGGGCCTGCGCGGCCTGTTCAATCAGGCCATCAAGCGCGGTGACAAGACCGAGGCCCTGTCCCTGGCGCGGCGCGCCCACCGGTTGCAGCCGAAAAGCGCCTGGGTTGCGGGCAGCATGTTCGATCTGCAGATTAGTACTGGTCAGTGGTTAGACGCCCGGGTGACCAGCGACGACCTTCACCGCCGCAAGCTGATTGACGCGCCTACGGCGCGACGGCGCAAAGCGGTGCTAAACTATAGACTGAGCCAGAAGGCTCGCGAAGACGGCGACCTTGCCACCGCCGAAGGCCATTTGCGCGACGCCATCAAACTGGCGCCCGATTTTGTGCCGGCGGTGGTGGAACTGGCGGGGCGTTGGGTGGATGGCGGCAAGGCTTCAAAAGCCGTGAAAATGATCCAGGACAGTTGGGCCGCTGGCCCGCATCCGGCCTTGCTGGAACCCTATTGGACCGCGTGCGGCGCCGGGGATGCTTTGGGCCGGGTGCGGGTGACGAAAAAACTGACCGCCCGCAACCCCGACCACCCGGAAAGCCTGATCGCGTTGGCCCGGGCATCGCTCGAAGCCCGGCTTTGGGGCGAAGCCCGCCAATTCCTGGATAGTGCCATGGCCGGGGCATTGGGGCCGTCGGCCAAGGCGTGCCGGTTGATGGCGGAACTGGAAGAAAACGAAAACGGCGACCAAACGAGCGCACGGGAATGGCTGGTCCGCGCTTCGCAAGCCAGCCCCGACCCGGTGTGGCTGTGCGATCATTGCGGCAACGGTGTCGGCGAATGGTCGGTGACGTGTGGTAAGTGCGGCGAATTCGACAGTTATTATTGGCGCCCACCGCCCAGCATCGCCGGACTGATGGCGCCAAGCGTGGTTGATGCGCAGGCCGACGATAGAGAGCCCCGGCACACATTGATTGACGCCGGAGGGGCGGCCATTCTGCCACTCGGAGGCGTCGAAGCGGGTTGACTCTTCAGCGCACCCTTTCCCCCATACGGACCTATCGGAACTTCATAGCCGGGCAATCGGTGCTGACGCGGGCGCGGGGGCTGGCCCGGGACGCAGCGATCCGCCTGTTGGCGGCCGGACGCTCCCCGGATAAGGCGGGAATCCGGTTTCCTTATTACCATCATGTCTTTGATGACGAACGCGGCGGATTCGCCCGGCAATTGAAAACCATGGCGTCTATGGGCGATTTCATAAGCATCGACGACGCGGTGGCGATGCTGGACAGCAATGCGCCCATCGACGGGCGCTATTTCTGCATTACCTTCGACGACGGCTTTAAGAACTGGGCGACCAACGCGGTGCCTCTGTTGCTGGATGCCGGTGCTATGGCGGCATTTTTCGTCGTCACCGGGTGCATCGGAACGTCGATCGAAGACGACCGCGATAAATTATTGGATTTCTATGAGCAGGGCGACCTGTTGATGGAATTTCTCAGCTGGGACGATTGCCGGGCAATGGCGGACGGGGGTATGACCATTGGCTCACACACCATCAACCATGTGCATTTGACTGAGTTGGACGACGCTGCGGCGCAAGCGGAAATGCAGGGTTCGAAGCAAACTATCGAGGCCGAACTGGGCCGCGCCTGCGATCATTTTTGTTGCCCTTTCGGGCGCGAGAATGTTGATTTCACGGCCCCGCATCATCCCGGCATGGCGGCGCGCGCCGGCTACAAATCGTTTCTTACCGGCCACCGGGGCGCGATGCGACGGGGCGCCTCATCGATGATGATACGGCGCGACCATGTGTTGGCCGGGTGGGGCGATTACCAACTCAAGTATTTTTTTTCATCATGACAGACCCGGATCAAGCTCACCTGCGCGATGCCAGCCCGGAGGATGCCGTGGCGATAACCGAATTTTTGACCCGCCTGGGCCTCGTCATGCCCGACGGCGAGGCCGCAATACGCGCCCATTGGGACGCCTTGTGGCGGACCAATCCGGCGTTGAAGTATCACGGGGACGCTCCGGCGTTGGGCTGGGTGCTGGAGGACGCCGGGCGCATCGTCGGGTTTTTCGGCAATATCCCGCAGGTGTCCTATTTTCAAGGAAACCCGGTACGGGTATCCAGCGCGCGGGCCTGGGCCGTGGACAAACCCTACCGTGGTCAAACGGCGCGCCTGTGCGAGGCTTTCTTTGGCCAGGTAAATGCCGACGTGGCGCTGATTTCGTCGGCCAATGCACCGGCCGGAAAACGTTGCCTGGAATTCGGCGCATCCGTCATGCCGCAGCCTGGCTATGGGGACATTCTTTATTGGGTGCTCGACGCCAGCGGATTTCTGCGCGCCGGGCTGACAAAAAAGGGCCATGGCGGGTTCGCCGCATTTGTTGGCGGCCTGTTGGGGGCGGTGGTGTTGAACGCCCGTATGCGCCTTGGCGGCCAGCGCCCGTTTTCACCCCTCGACGGCATTACCATCAAGACCATTGACGAAATCGACGGCGCCTTCGACGGTCTTTGGCAACGCAAGTTAAAGGAGGCCCCGGACCAGATGTTGGCATGCCGGGACGCGCAAACCCTGCGCTGGTATTTCGGGCTCAGCGGGACATCGTCTGAGACCCGTGTTATCTGCTTTGAGCGGAGCGGTGCCCTGGAAGGATATGCTGTGGTGGTGCGCGAAGACGCCCCGGCCATCGGCCTCAAGCGGCTGAAAATCGCCGACCTTTTTGTTGCCGGAGACGCGGCGGCGGCGGTGGACGCCCTGCTGACGGCGGCCTTTGAGTACGGCCTGGCCAAACGCTGTCACGTGCTGGAAGTGATCGGCCTGAACAAAACCTTGCGCGCCCGGGCCCGGAGCCACAAACCCTTCCAACGCCCGATGGCGGTGTTCCCGTTTTTTTTCAAGGCGTTGAGCCCGGACCTGGAGGGCCCATTAAGCACTGAGGACGGCTGGTCGGTGACGGCTTATGACGGCGATACCGCGCTGTTGTGAGCACCCTGCCGACGCCACACTTGACACCGGCGGGCGCAGGTGTAGGTTTTGCGCGATTGATTTTATACCGGGCCAATACCGGGGCCGCTTTAGCTCAGTTGGTAGAGCATCGCAT
>JABMOG010000084.1 GCA_013204265.1 Rhodospirillales bacterium | reverse complement strand
TATCTGTTTTTCCTTAAACCCGTGATGGCGGCATTCCTGTCGGTAACGTTTCTGGGAACCAGCCTAAGTATCTGGCAGGTGCTTGCCATCTTGGTTATTTGCAGCGCGGTGGTTGTTGAAGCCCTGATCGGCCATTACCAATCAAAAAACGTGAGCTAGTGGATTGGCTCCGACGTATAGGATTAGGTGTACGATTGGCACTTGAAGAGCAAAAACCTCGCTGATCCCCTCGAAATGTCTCTCATTCTAAGGACAGGAGGTCAAATGTCCGCTCCGGGTCAAACCCGGAAGGTAATGGCTTGCCAATATTTTGTCCGCTTACGGTCACGTTGCTGCCCCTCGGATTTTATGCGTACACACCATGGGTGGGCCGGGGCTATTACGCGCCGTGTTCCTCGTGGCGGGTATTCAGCAGCGCCTTGTTGTAGGCGGCCATGACGTCGGCGTGGGTGACGTAGCCCCGGAACAACATGGCGCTGCGGTTCTCGACCACGGCGATGCGGTCGTCTTCGGTCTCGGCCAACAGCGCCAGTGCCGATTCCAGGTCGTCGTCTTCGCATAGGACCTGCGGCTGGGTGCGGGCGACGTCGCCGGCGCAGAGCAGGTCGTCGAGGGTTTTATCAAAAGCAACGTCACTAAGATCAGCCAGCGTGATGGTGCCGAACAGCGCGCCGTCGTCGCGGACCACATAGATTTCGCCGATCCTGGAATTTTGCAGCATGACGCGCAGGTCGGGCAGGCCGACATCCGGCGACACCAGTTCGGAATTGTTCGCCAGCACTTCTGAGACCCGGATGGTCGCCAAGATTTCAGCCTCGAAACCGCCGCGCAGGTCGATACCGCGTTGTTTGAGTTGCAGCGAGAAAAACGAGCGGCCATAGACCTGTTCGGTGATTTCCGAGCTGATCACCACGGCGACCATGACGCCTAGCATCAGCGCGTAATCGCCGGTCATCTCGAATATAATGAGCGTGGTGGAAATCGGCGCGCCGAGTACGGCGGCGGCGACCGCCCCCATGCCGACCAGGGTATACGCGGCGGGGCCGGACGAATATTCGGGAAATAAATTAGTGACGGCGATGCCGAAGGCGCCGCCGGTCAGCGCGCCGATAACCAGGGACGGCGAAAATACGCCGCCGCCGAAACCCCAGCCAATACTAACGGCGGTGGCGAAGATTTTTGCCACCGCAATGGCCAGCAACATCGCCAGTGAGAGTTGGACCAGCAGGGCGTTTTCGGTGACCCCGTAGCCGACGCCCAAGACCTGCGGAAACGCCAACCCCGTCAGCCCGACCACCAACCCCGCGACGGCCGGTTTCAACCACAACGGCAGGGGTGTGATTCCGCCCAGCCGCTGGGCCAGCACGATGGAATGCATGAAGATAATGGCGACCGCGCCGGACATCAGTCCGAGGACGACGAAGACGGGAAATTCCCAGAACGACGCCAGCGGCGTTTCGGCCAGGGCGAAGGCCGGAAAATCGCCGAACCAGGCGCGTGACAGCGCGGTGCCGGCGACCGAGGCAATGACGATCGGGGCAAAAGCCCGGAGTGCGTAATGGCCGATGACGACTTCGCTGGCGAACAGGGTGCCGGCGATCGGCGCGTTAAAAGACGCCGCCACCGCCGCCGCCACGCCGCAGCCCAAAAGCGTGCGGGTTTGTGAGCGGCTGAGATTCAGCCTGCGTCCGATCCACCCCGAAAGGCTGGCGCCTAAGTGTACGGCGGGGCCTTCGCGGCCGACCGAGGCCCCTGCACCGACCGAAACGGCGCTGATCAAGGCGGCCATCAGGCCGACCCGGGACGACATGCGCCCACCGTGCAGCGCGCTGGCCTCGATCACGTCGGCGACACCTTCGGGGCGCTTTTTCGGCAACCCGAAATGCACCATCAGACCGACCACCATGCCGCCGGCCGCGGGGGTAAATAAAATCTGCCACCACGCCAAAGTATGGGCGCTGGCAAACAGCCGCTCCGAGCCCGAGCCGTAGAGCATCAACTGGATAAAGGAGATGGCTTCGCGAAAAGCGATCACGGCACCGCCGGCGAGGGTGCCCACAACCATCGCCAGGACCACCAGAATCAGGTGGTCGTTGCCGATCAGGCGCCGCAGCCGTGTGAGTACATCGTTGTATGTGATCATGGCCTCATCCCGCGAAGGAAGGCGGTCTTTACCACAGAGATCACAGAGAAGGGGGAAAAGAGAAAAGAGGATGTGGGGATAAGAAGTAAGAAATGCGCCAGAGGCGCGAAAAGACCATGCTTCCTTATCTCCCTATATCCTCCTTATCTCCTTAATCACTTCTCTTTCTCTGTGCTCTCTGTGAGCTCTGTGGTTCAACCTCTCTTTCCCGCCTTTGTATACGGCAAAGGGGTAAAGAAAGTCTTTCGCCTGAGGATGGCTAGAGCATTTCCGGTTCACTAGCGTTCAC
>JABMOG010000083.1 GCA_013204265.1 Rhodospirillales bacterium | reverse complement strand
GGCCGAACTGGATGCCCTGGGACGCGCGCTAGAAGCTCCCGCGCATCCGGTGGCCGCCGTCGTCGGCGGCGCCAAGGTTTCTTCCAAGATGGACGTGCTGGGCCACCTGATCGACCGCATGGACCTGGTTATCATCGGTGGCGGCATGGCCAATACCTTCCTGCACGCCCAAGGCGTCAACGTCGGAAAGTCTCTGTGCGAAACCGACATGGCCGACGCCGCGTTGGAGATTCTCAACAAAGCCGTTGGCGCCGGGTGCGAGGTGGTGCTTCCCATCGACGCCGTTGTCGCCACGGAATTCGCCGAGGGCGCTCCGTCGCAAACCGTACTACTCGACGCGATTCCCCCCGATGCCATGATGCTGGATGTCGGCCCGGCCTCGGTCGCCGACCTGATGGCGCGCTTACAGGACTGCAATACACTGGTTTGGAACGGGCCGCTCGGTGCGTTCGAGGTCAAACCTTTCGATACCGCCACCAATGCCCTGGCCCGCGAAGCCGCAAGGCTGACGGTCGAGGGCAGCCTGACCAGCGTCGCCGGCGGCGGCGACACGGTGGCGGCGCTGGCCAACGCCGGCGTACAGAACGATTTCAGTTATGTCTCGACCGCCGGCGGCGCGTTCCTCGAATGGCTCGAGGGCAAAGAACTGCCCGGCGTGGCGGCGCTGAAGGCTTAGGCCTTTTTCGGCGGCGCGTCCCGGTCCCTCGTTTTTCCCGTGTCGTCGCGTTCGCCCGCGCCGGGCTTCGCACTCGGCGGTTTGACCTTGGAAATTACGTCGTCCAGCATGTTCTGCAGGTATTCGGAATGGGACAACAGCTTGGTCGTCGCCTCGATCGCCTGCTGCGAGGCCGTGGTGGCGATTTCCCGCGCCATGGTGGTGACCTCGGTCATGGTGTGGCGCACCGCACCGGTCACCCGTTCGGCCCGCTCGGTGGTTTCACGGATCAGCTCGAAGCGTTTGGCCATGTCCTTGTCGGAGAATCTTGAGTCTTTGGCCGGTTCCTTATCCTGGCCGGACAAAATAACCAAATTGTCGGGGGCGCCGTCCCGGGACCCGGACCGGAAGGCCAGCAGGTTTGTCTGGTCGCGGATCGCCATCACCAGAGAACCCATGTCCTCCATCTGACGGGTGGCGTCGTCCAGGCCCTTGATCAGCGCCTCGGTGCGTTCCACATCGTCGGCGGCGGCGGTGACGTACTGGCTGAAACTGGCCAATTGCCGGCTGGCCGACGAAATCGGCCCGCCTCCGGTATAGCCCCCAGGTAACCCCGCAGCCAAATCGGCCATAATGTCCGGCATGGGCTCAGACCGCGGCGCCGGGGCGGGGCCGGCCGGAGGTTCTTCCACCTCGTCAGACAACAGCGCCGCACGCGCCGCATCGGTAGCCACCATGTCAGACGCCTCCGCCCTGCTCAGGGCCTCTTCCAGGCGTATGCGGGTGTCGTCCAGTTCCTGGCGCACCTGATGGAGGTCCCTTAACGCGTCTTGCCACCGGGACAGCGCCCGGGCTATGGCGCCGGTGGCGTCGCTGTTGCCCAGCGCCGGCAGGGCAACATTGCGGTCGCCGTCAGCCAGCCGCCCGGCCACGTCGGCCAGTTGGCGCACCGGCGTTGTCATGGAACGGATGACCATCAGTCCGACGATCAGCAGTAACGCCACAAGCCCCGCCCCGCCGCCGCTGATAACGGCGCGCGACAATAGGCGCGCCGCCGCCAAATCCTTTGTCGCGCCGCGTTGGAGGCGCTCGGAAAATTCGGCAATGGCGCCGGTGGACGGCTCCAGATAGGCCAGCAAATCGTCCAATTGCCCGCTTTCGTCGCCCTGGGTAAAGCGCGCGTTGATCATCGCCAGCAAATAGGTTTCGTGCTGCTTCAATAAATCCTGCAAGGCCTGTTTGCGATTGCCCGGAATTTTTGTCTCCTTGAGGAAGACGATCAGGGTCTGATAACGCTTACGGATGTCCTCGACGCCCTTCTTAAAGCCCGACAGAAGGGTTTCTCTACCCTCTTGATTGATACGGCTGACCTGTCCGGCCAGATTTGGGTAGCCGGCGGTGGAGAATTTGGCCTGCAGGTCCTCAGAGACGTTCTGCAATTCGCGGCTCAGGCCGGTTCCGTCCAACAACCCCAAAGCCTTTTCCGATGCCACCATCTTGGTGAACTGCTCATCGTACTGGGCTAGGCCGTCGCGGATGGTGTCTATATGTTTGCGTTGACCAGCCGCAACCGGAATTTGCGACAATTTTTCCAGGGCCTCGGTCACCGACGACATGTGAACCTGGAATTAGTCGGCGATGGCGGGGTCCTTGTTCTGAAAAAAGGTCTTCTCAGAGCCACGCGCTTTGGCGATACCCAATTCCAATTGTGCGGACAGCGCCGTTACCCGCCCTGAGGCCTGTGCATCGTCCAGGGTCGTAAACAGCTGGTTTTCGGCGAATGCAAAAAGGCCTGCCGCCCCGACCAGCACTAACAGACCCGTCCACAAAAACAGACCCACCCGCGCACCAAGGCGCATGCCGCCTAAGAAGGTACGCTCGGAAGGCGCACCGGCTTGCAGTTCTAGAAACTCGTGGTCGAGGTTGTTGTCTGTATTCATCCATTCCCTCGGATACCGAAACATTACTTTTATCGTTTCGTTGCAACCCGGTAACGCCGAACCATAGCACCCCTCTCCGCAAACGGAAAATTTTTTCATTTTCCGCGGAAAAATATTGGCCTCATAACGAAACTTTGTTCGTTGACCAAAATTTTTCAACCCGCTAGCGTAAATTCCCGCTCTATCGAACTCCGGTCGAAACTGGGCCAGTAGGAGGGGTTTGTTTAATTCTTAATTAGGGTTCTACCAAGGGAGGCCTTTTGTCATGAAAAACCGATACGCAAGCATCGCCATTGCCGGTGTTGCCCTAGGCATCGCCGCCGTTTTCGCGCCGATGCAGACGATAGCGGCCGAAAAGCTGGTCATCGTCACATCATATCCACCCGACACCACCGTCACCGTCGGCAAGGCGTTCACCAAAGCCACCGGCATCAAGGTTGAAATGCTGAAGAAAAAGACCACCGCCGGCATCAAATACCTGCAATCGACGGCCAAGAACAACACATCCGACATGTTCTGGGCCTCGGCGCCCGACGCCTTCGAAGTGTTGAAGGGCGACGGTTTGTTGCAGAAATACAAAGTTAAAGTCAAAGGTATCCCGGAAAAAGTCGGCGCCTTTCCGATCAACGACCCGGACGGCTATTACAAGGGCTTCGCCGCGTCGGGCTACGGGTTCATGTGGAACACCCGTTATCTGAGTGCCAAGAAGCTGCCGGTTCCCAATTCCTGGGCCGACCTGACCAAGGCCGTTTACAACAACCATGTCGGCATGAGCGCGCCGTCACGGTCCGGCACCACCCACCTGACGGTAGAAACCCTGCTGCAGGGCATGGGTTGGGAAAAGGGCTGGAAGTTGATGAAAGACATCGCCGGTAACTTCAAGACCGTGACCGAGCGTAGCTTCGGCGTCCCCGACGGCGTCAATTCCGGCCAGTTCGGCATCGGTATCGTCATCGACTTTTTCGGCCTGTCATCAAAGGCGTCCGGATTCCCGGTTGATTTCCTCTACCCCAAGGTAACGACGCTGGTGCCGGCCAACATCGCCATCGTCAAGAACGCGCCGAACCCGAAGGCAGCTGCAGCCTTCATCGAATAT
>JABMOG010000082.1 GCA_013204265.1 Rhodospirillales bacterium | reverse complement strand
CTCAACTGATCGACGCAACACTTTATCTTAAACGCAAAGATGGAATGTCTGCAGGTGAAGCAAAGATATCGTCGAGGGTTTAGTACGGCAGGGCGAGAACGGACATGCATAGCGGGTCTGATTATCCGCAAATAACCAGACCAAGCTGGTCTATCGACTAACGGCTTGACAATTTTAGAGGAAAGCCGTATGTTCTTGTTTTGCGCTAAATAAGCTGCACTCTTTGACATCGTGAAAATGGACCTCCCCGGCTGTTGGCGGGTATCGCAATGGACGGGAAACGGGGCAAAAAATTTGGGCCGGGGCGGCTCGGCGGAGGTGTGGGCGAGTGGTTGCGAATGGTTGCAAATTGCCGCGAATGTCTACAAATGTTTACAAATGTATACGTTTGGTGCCGCAAAAGGGTCAGTTTGGTTTGAAATCAATAGGTTAGGCAATTTTGAGCGCTTTTGAACGGGGTCTAGACGTCCTCACGTGTGAATGGCGCGGCCATCCGCGGCCAGCGCCGCTTCCTTGACGGCTTCCGACAACCCCGGGTGGCCGTGGCAGATGCGGGCGATGTCTTCGGCGCTGGCGCTTAGTTCCATGGCGACCACGACTTCTTGAATAAGGTCACCGGCCTGGGGGCCGACGATGTGGCAACCGAGTACGGCGTCGGTCGTTTTGTCGGCGAGTATTTTGACGAAGCCGTCGGTATCGCCGTTACACCGGGCGCGGGAATTGGCGGTGAACGGGAATTTGCCAGTGACGTATTCGACGCCGGCGTCTTTCAGTTGTTGTTCGGTTTTTCCGACACTGGCGGCTTCGGGCCAGGTGTAGACGATGCCGGGGATAGTGTCGTAATTGATGTGGCCCGATTGTCCGGCCATGATCTCGGCACAGACGACGCCTTCGTCCTCGGCCTTGTGGGCCAGCATGGCGCCGCCGATGACGTCGCCGATGGCAAAAATGCCTGCGACGTTGGTCTGGAAATCCTCATCGACGGGGATAAAGCCGCGTTCATCAACCTCGACGCCGGCTGTTTTGAGACCCAGCCCCTCGGTATAGGGCCGCCGCCCGATAGCGACCAGCACCACGTCGGCTTTGATTTTTTCAGCCTTGCCGCCGGTAACCGGCTCGGTCGTCAGGGTGACGCCGCCCCCGGATTTAGTGGCCGCCGTGGCCCCGGTCACTTTGGTCGACAGTTTGAACGCCATGCCCTGTTTGCTGAGGGTGCGTTTCATTTGTTTCGAGACCTCGGTGTCCATGCCGGGCAGGATATGGTCGAGGAATTCGATCACCGTGACTTGCGCCCCCAGCCTGCGCCATACGGAGCCCAGCTCCAGCCCGATAACACCGGCGCCGACCACGGCCAGGGTTTTCGGAACTGAGGTTAAGGCCAGCGCCCCGGTGGAACTGACGATCTGTTTTTCATCGATAGTGACGCCAGCAAGCGGCGTTACTTCGGAGCCGGTGGCGATGAGGATGTTGCGGGTTTTGAGCGTTTGTTTGTTGGCGCCTTTTTTCGGGCCTGTGACGGTGACTTCGCCGGGGCCGGCGATTCGGCCTTCACCGACGTGGTAGTCGACCTTGTTTTTCTTCATCAGGAATTCAATGCCCTGGGTCAGATCTTGGACGACCGTATCCTTGCGCCCCATCATGGTTTTGAGGTCGAGGCTGACCTTGGCGTTGATGCCGTGATGGCCGAATTCGGTGGCTGCCATGTCATAGTGGTGAGACGACTGCAACAGGGCTTTCGACGGGATACAACCGACGTTCAGGCAGGTGCCGCCGAGCGCGCCGCGTTTTTCAACGATGGCGGTTTTCAGTCCCAGTTGCGCGGCCCGGATGGCGGCGACGTAACCGCCGGGGCCGCCGCCAATGACTATCAGATCGTAAGCGTCGCTCATGGTGTGCTCCGTACCTAGACGTTAATCAGGATGCGTTCAGGGTTTTCGATGCATTCCTTCATGCGCACCAGGAACGACACCGCCTCGCGGCCATCGACGATGCGGTGGTCGTAGCTGAGCGCCAGATACATCATCGGCCGGATGACGATTTCGTCATTCACGACCATGGCGCGTTTGTCGATCTTGTGCATGCCCAGGATCGCCGATTGCGGCACGTTCAGGATTGGCATGGAATTCAGTGACCCGAAAACGCCGCCGTTGGAGATGGTAAAGGTGCCGCCCATCATTTCGTCAATGCCGAGTTTGCCGTCGCGTGCGCGGCGACCGAAATCGCTGATGCCGCCTTCGATGTCGGCGAAGCCCATTGTGTCGGCGTCTTTCAGCACCGGCACCACCAGGCCCTTGGGCGAGCCGACGGCGACGCCGATGTTGTAATAGTTTTTGTAGATGATTTCGTCGCCATAGACCTCGCCGTTGACCGCCGGCCATTCCTTGAGCGCGATGCAGGCGGCGCGGATGAACGATGACATGAAACCGAGGCGCACGCCGTGTTTTTTCTCGAAAGCGTCTTTGTGCTGGGAGCGCATTTTCATCACCGCCCCCATATCGACCTCGTTCCAGGTGGTCAGCATGGCGGCGGTGTTTTGGGCCTCTTTGAGCCGCCCGGAGATGATCTTCCTCAGTTTGCTCATGCGCACCCGTTCCTCGCGCGGATCGTCGGGGCGGGGGGGAAGTGGGGCAGCTGCGGCGGGGGCCGCGGGTTTGGGTGCGCCGCCCTTGGCGATGTAGTCGAGAACGTCGCCCTTGGTCAGGCGGCCATCCTGGCCGGTGGCGGGAATTTGGGCGGGGTCGAAATTGTTGTCATCGACCAGCTTGCGCACTGCCGGAGACAGGGGCTTTGCCGCAGGGACCGAGGCGGGTGCTGGCGCGGGGGTTGCAGCCGGGGCTGGCGCTGGCGCTGGCGCCGAAGTGGGGGCAGGAGTCGCTGCTGGTGCGGGCGCAGGAGCAGGAGCTTCCACCGCAGCCGCAGCGGGGGCCGGAGTTTCGGTGCCGGTTGCGCCTTCCTCGATCACGCCGAGCAGGGCATCGACCCCGACCTCGGAGCCCTCGGGCGCGGCGATGCTTTTCAAAGCACCGGCGACAGGCGCGTTGACCTCGACCGTGACCTTGTCGGTCTCCAACTCGACCAGGGGCTCATCCACGGCGACGGCGTCGCCCACCGCCTTGAACCATTTGGCGATGGTCGCCTCGGTTACGGATTCGCCCAGTGGCGGAACTTTGATTTCAACAGCCATGATTTCTACCTCTTCTTTTTCGTCGGGTTGGTCTTTTTCGAGGCCTTCTTCATGGTCAAGGCATCGTCAACCAGTTTCGCCTGCTCGGCGACATGGACCTTCATCGACCCAGTGGCAGGCGATGCGGCTGCTGGTCGGCCAGCGTAGGCTGGCCGGGACACCGGGCCGCCGATGTCGATCAAGATTTCCTCAAGCGGCTCTGCAATAAACGACCACGCCCCCATGTTGCGGGGTTCTTCCTGGCACCAGACGATGTCTTCAACATTTTTGAATCGGCCGAGTTCCTCCGTCAGCGCCTCTTTGGGGAACGGGAAAAGCTGCTCGACGCGATATATATAGGTGTTTTTCTGTTTGCGCTTGTCACGCTCGGCGGCAAGGTCGAAATAGACCTTGCCGGAACACAGCACCACTCTTTTGATCTTGTCGGCGGCGGCGACATCGCCATCGTCCCACAAGACCCGGTGGAAGGTCGTGCCCTCGGACATTTCCGACAGTTTGGAAACGCAAGCCTTGTGCCGGAGCAGCGATTTTGGCGACATCACGATCAGGGGTTTGCGGAATTCGCAGCGCAACTGGCGGCGCAGGACGTGGAAGTAGTTGGCCGGTGTGGTGCAGTTGACGACCTGCATATTGTCTTCGGCGCATAATTGCAGATACCGTTCCAGCCTGGCGGAGGAATGTTCCGGCCCCTGGCCTTCGAAGCCATGCGGCAGCAACATGACCAGGCCGGACATGCGTAGCCATTTATGTTCGCCGGAACTAATGAACTGGTCGATCACCACCTGGGCGCCGTTGGCGAAGTCGCCGAACTGGGCTTCCCATAAAATCAACATCTGCGGCTCGGCCAGGCTGTAACCGTACTCAAACCCGAGCACGCCAGCCTCGCTGAGGGGGCTGTCGAGGACCTCGAAGGGGGCTTGGCCAAAACGCAGGTTACTGAGCGGGATATACCGCTCATCGTTGGTTTGGTCGACCAGCACCGAATGGCGGTGCGAGAACGTGCCGCGCCCGGAATCCTGGCCCGACAGGCGCACCGGATTGCCCTCCAGCAACAACGTCCCGAAGGCCAACGCCTCGGCCGTCGCCCAGTCGATGTCGGTGCCGGTCTCTATCATCTTGCGCTTGGTTTCCAACTGGCGGATGATTTTGGGATTGAGGGTGAAGTTGTCAGGGATGCGGGTGAGCGCCTGGCCGGCTTCTTTCAGACGGTCCATGGGAACGCTGGTATCGCCGCGCCGGGCACCTCCGGTGGCGACCGAAAATCCGGCCCAGGCGCCATCGAACCAGTCGGCTTTGTTGGCTTTGTATGACGCCGCCGCCTCGAAGGCCTCATCCAGTTCAGATTTTGCGTCTGCGAGGTCCTGGTCGAGTTCTTCTTGGGTGATGACGCCTTCGGTAATCAGTTTTTTGGCATAAATATCGCGGGTCGTCGGATGTTTGGCGATCTTCTGGTACATGATCGGTTGGGTGAACATCGGCTCGTCACCTTCGTTGTGGCCGTGCCGACGGTAACAAATCATATCGACAACCACGTCTTTTTTGAACTTCTGGCGGTATTCTGTGGCGATGCGTGCGCAGTGGACGACCGCTTCCGGGTCGTCGCCGTTGACGTGAAAAATGGGTGCCGATACGACCTTGGCGACATCCGTGCAATACGTCGACGAACGCGAATAGCGGGGCGAGGTGGTGAAGCCGATCTGGTTGTTGACAACAATGTGGATGGTGCCGCCGGTCTGATAGCCGATCAAGTTCGACAAATCGAAGGCCTCAGGCACAAGCCCCTGACCGGAAAAGGCGGCGTCGCCGT
>JABMOG010000012.1 GCA_013204265.1 Rhodospirillales bacterium | reverse complement strand
GTGGCTATACCTCCTTACCCCCGAGGAATTCCTTATAGTCCATGTCCTCGTCCAGGATATGAATTTGAAGCCAGTTATTCATGAATGCGACCAGATCGTTGGTGATGGATGTGTCACCACCTTCATAGAGAGTGCAGAAATCTGTTACCTGTTTCGCCAGACGGGAGTGGGCATGTCGGTGTGCCTGAAGACCGGCATAGCCGTATTTCTCCATCATGTCTTCTTCACGCTTGAAATGGGTTTTGGTGTAATCCACCAGCGTATCGAGCACGGCAGCAATATGTTCTCTACTTTTGCCCGTGGTTCCCGCGATTTCGAACTGATCGACGAGATCAAACAGGATCTTGTGATCCTGATCGAAAGCTTCAACACCAACGCTGAATTCAGGTTTCCACTGCATGATGACCCCTTTATGTCATTTATCCCAGACCACCGGATACTAACATAGTATCATTCTTGCTGTCCTGAGATAGATCAAATCGGAACGACTGAACCCTATATCAGGAGCGATTGATAACGATTTCTTCGAAAAAAAAGGAGCCATGCCGTGTTTGGCATGGCTCCTTCAAATCGCTGCTCGTCGATCTCGTTGAGACCTGAATTATGGCTTCTCACCTCTGCGCAGACGGGCTTCGATATCGTCGAGACAGGGCATCAGATCGGCAATGCTGTCGATGACGTAATGCGCACCGCGCTGATACATGGTCGGGTAGATGCGGTCGCGATGTTTTTGCTTGGTTTCTTCCGGCAGGGCAGTCCATTCGTCGTGCTGCATACCGACTTCATTGCCCGATATTGCCAGACCGATGGCCCAACCGCCTGCATTGAGGCCTTCTTCGATGCCGGTCAGGGTGTCGTCGACCTTGACCACCGATTGCACCGGCGAGACGTCGAGCGCCAGAATATTGCGAAGCACCATGTGGCCATAGGGCCGACCGCGCGGAACATCGCCGGCGCCGAAGGTGGCGTCTGGGCTGTACCCTTGTTTTTCGCCGTCGGCCTGGTTGATGGCCAGCATGCCGGGAAGATACCCCGACGTGGAGCCGATTTTGTAGCCACGCTTGCGGCATTCATCGACGACCTCGGTGGTGCCGGGAATAAGGGTTGAGTATTGCGAAAGGCAGGCTTCCTGCAACGGCACGAAACGCTCAAACATCTCGTCGACGTCTTTTGAGGTCGGCTCGGCGCCATGGGTTTCGACCCAGCGGCGGCGCACGCTCGGAATCTCCGTAATCAGGCCGATATGGACCTTCTTGTGGGCGCCCATGGGAATGCGCGCTTCGTCCATGGAAATAACGACGCCCTTTTCCTCGAAAACCTTGCAAAAAACCACGGCCGGCGCCATGCAGCCGAAATCCATTGTCGTGCCGGCCCAATCGAAAATAACGGCGCGAATAGGGCCCCGGTAGCTGCGGGTATAGGTGAATTCGCGCTCATTCGTAAATTGCATGATCGGCCCCTTGGTTTGTTTGAGGGTTTGTTTGAGAAATTGGAATTGATGGAGGCTATCATTTAAGCCTATTATCGGTAAAATCGTAAAAACCATGATATTCATTGGATAGACCGATAGATAACTGATGTATCACAAGTGGCTTAGATCTTTCCACGGCGTCGCCAGGCAGGGCGGTTTTACGGCTGCGTCGAAGGTGCTGAACATTGGCCAGCCAACGATCACCGAACAGGTCAAGTCGCTGGAACACCAGTTCGGCGTGGAATTGTTTCACCGGCGCGGGCGCACCGTCACCCTGACCGACATCGGCCACCGGCTGGCCGAGATCACCCAGGATATCTTCGGGCACGAAGAAGAAGCCATCGCCTTCCTCAAAGGGGCGCGTGATTTGCAGCACGGGCATCTGAAAATCGGCGGTGTCGGCGCCCCGGTGGTGATGGAACTGGTGCAGTTTTTTCAAGCGTCCTGCCCCGATATCCAACTGGATATTTTCATGGACCACGGCGACGAAGTGCTCAAAAACCTGGTTGATTTTGAAACCGACGTCGCCGTGCTGGCCCATGTCGTTGACGACCCGGGCCTTTTTTATCTGCCCTTTGTGCGCTCCGACGTGGTGCTTTTCGTCAACGTCGACCACCCCTGGGCCAGGCGCGGCCAGGTTCGGATCGGGGAACTGGAGGGCCAGAAATTCATCCTGCGGGAAAAAACATCGACGACCCGCCGGGCCCTGGAAAAGGCCACCAGGAAGGCCGGCGTTAATTTCGGCCCGAGTATTGAAATCAACAGCCGCGAAGCGGTGATGGACGGCGTCGTCCGGGGGTTCGGCATCGGCGCCGTATCAGAGATCGAATTCGTGCCGCACGAACGCCTGAAGATCGTGCGCATCAGCAATGCGGAAATCTTCATTTCGTTTTATGTCGTCTGCCTGAGCAGCCGAAGAACCCGGCCCCTGATTAAAGCTTTTCTAAAAGTTGCCGAAAACATTGTCGAAGGGAGAGGGGTTTAGTCATCGCGCTCCGTCGTCTCCGCTGCGCTCCGATACCGAACAAGGGCTCGATCACCGATCTCACATCCGCCAAAACAAAACCCCCGCAAGGGGGGCTTGGTTTTGGCGGAGGGAGAGGGATTGACCTCGCTTCGCTCCGTCATCTCCGCTTCGCTCCGATTCCGAACCAGGGTTTGTTCACCGATCTCACGTCCACCAAAACAAAACCCCCACAAGGGGGGCTTGGTTTTGGCGGAGGGAGAGGGATTCGAACCCTCGAAACGGTT
>JABMOG010000081.1 GCA_013204265.1 Rhodospirillales bacterium | reverse complement strand
GGGTGAGGGAGCGGACCGCCGCACCCAACCGGTCTTCGACGCCGTCGCCCGAGGTCAGCGCCGCATCGGCCACCTTTATGGCCTCGACAAGCTTTTCGCCATGCATGAGAAGCGCGCGCGTATCGGCAAGCTGGGATTCTTCATCCGGCCGTGGGTCGAGCGTCTTCAGTTCGCCAACGGCATGGCGGAGGAATTCTTCATCCTCGCGGGCCCTGGCCAGCTGTTCCTCCGCTTCGTCGAGCGCGGCTTGAGCCTGCCTCAAATTGCCATGCGACCTGGCGACCTGCCGCTGTGATTCCTGAAGACCGCCAAACGCGTCAAGGGCGGTACGGTGGTTGGCGGCATCCATCAGGCCCTGGGTCGCGAACTGGCCCTCGATCTCGACGAGCGAATCGCCGATCTGGCGCATGAGGGAAACGCTGATTGCCTGATCGTTGACGAAGGCGCGGCTGCGCCCGGCCGGATCCACCACCCGCCGCAGTATGACGGGCTCGCCGTCGCCGGGGACCTCGAGACCGTGTTCCGACATCAACCCGTGGACGGCATTTTTCGCCGCCGGCAAAAAGGTTGCTGTCACCGTCGCGGAATTTCCCTTCGCGGCGCCCCGCACCAACCCGGGATTGGCCCTCATGCCGAGCGCCAATCCCAGCGAATCAAGCAATATGGATTTGCCGGCGCCGGTTTCGCCGGTCAGGACGCAGAGGCCCGGGCCGAAGGCAAGATCGACCCGGTCAATGAGCACGACATTGCCAATGGCGAGGGAAACAAGCATCCGCCTTCAGAAAATCCAGTCCCAGCTTCTCGCGAAAAAGCCCTTTTTTTCCTGTTCTTTTTTTCGGACATCGGAGCCGGTCATGAGGGCATAGCTGTCGATATACCATTCGCTGCCCGGATAGTTATGTCCCAGTACCGAGGCGACCTGACGCGCTTCGGTTTTCAGGCCAAGCGCCGAATAGGCCTCTGCGAGCCGATGCAGGGCCTCCGGTATATGTGACGTCGTCTGATATTTTTCGACGACCTGCCGAAATCGGTTGATTGCCGCCAGATATTCCCGCTGGCGCAGATACCAGCGGCCGACCGCCATTTCCTTGCCGGCGAGGTGATCGCGGGTCAGGTCCAGCTTCAGCTTTGCGTCGCGGGCGTATTTTGTATTCGGAAACCGCCGAATTGTATCCTGCAAGGACGTCAATGCCTTTTGTGTGACCCCCTGGTCACGCGACACATCGCTGATTTGCTCGTAATAGCTCAGTGCTTTCAGGTAATAGGCGTAAGGAACATCCTTGTTCCCGGGATGCAGTTCTATGAACCGGTTGAGCGTAACCAGGGCGTCGCTGTATCTACTGGCTTCGTAATAGGCGTAGCCGGCCATGAGCTGGGCCTTGGTTGCCCACAGGGAGTAGGGGTGCTGTCGTTCGACTTCATCGAACAAACTTGCCGCCTCGTTGAATTTACGTTTTTCGAGTGCATTGGAAGCCTCGTTATAGAGCTCATGCACCGGCCGTTCGACATAGGCCTTTTCCGCGTCTTTATCGCCGGCACAGGCGACCAGCAATGTCGCGCCCAGCAGAATTGTCAGCAGCTTGTATATCTTCATTCCCACCGCATTCCCGAACATCGCTCCCAATGCCGTAAAGCGTCAAATCTGGCAACCTGAACTTTTATTGTTTTATAGCACGCCCGCCGTCTACCCCGCCATATGCGCAAATGATGCGGAAATGAAAAAGCCCGCCGGTTCAGGCGGGCTGTCTGGAGATAAAGGCCGACCTGATCAGGCGAGAGCCAGTTCAGATCCGGTTTCCTCCATGGATACCTCTCTATATGACGTTCCAGGCACCAGCGCGTCCGTCATCTCGACATAGGACCAGGCATCGGGATTATTGAAAAGGATGTGCAGCAGGTTGCTATTCAAGGCATGTCCGGACCGCAGGGCGTCCACCGCGCCGATGATCGGTGCGCCGGCGAGATACAGATCGCCGACGCAATCAAGGATCTTGTGACGGACAAACTCGTCTCTATAGCGCAACCCGTCGCCGTTCAGCACCTTGTTGCCGTTGATCACGACCGCATTATCGAGCGAACCGCCCCGTGCAAGACCGGCTTGGCGCAACGCATCCACCTCATGCGCGAAGCCAAACGTGCGCGCCCGGGCGATTTCGGTCTTGAAGGTTCCGTTTACCAGCCGCAGGCTCAGCTGCTGTTGGGTCATCGGCGAATCGTCGAAATCGATTTCGAACGATACCGAAAAGGCGCTGTCCGGACGGATCGAAAGATATTTTCTCTCATCGCCGACCGCGATCGTCTGGTCGATTTTAATTGCCAGCCGGGGGGCTTCTTGCAGCCGCACGCCGGCGCATTCGACCAGAAAGACAAAGGGCGCCGAACTGCCGTCCATGACCGGCACTTCGGGGCCGTCAATTTCAACAATGGCGTTATCGATGCCACATCCGGCCAGGGCGGCCATCAAATGCTCTACCGTCGCGACACGGGCGCCGACGGAATTGCCGAGCGTCGTTGCCATGCGGGTATCGACGACATTCTGCCAGGAAGCAGCGATGGCGCCGGTCTCGCCAGCCATATCCGAGCGCTGGAAAATGATTCCGGTTTCCGCATCGGCCGGATGCAGCGTCATCGACACCTTGCGTCCGGAATGCAGACCAATCCCGGAACAGCCAATCGAAGATTTCAAGGTTTTCTGGCGTACGATTTTTTGGTGTACAAGGGGTGATTTGTTCTCACCGGCTGGACACGATAATCCGACTACTTCTTGCACCAACCCCGTTCCCCTGTCGCGAACTTTGAAAAACTTAATTAAGATAAAACTTAAATAAGACTTATCGTCGACGCGAGCCTCTTACGGCCTTGATTCAATTATTCGCACGCTTCGGAAGACATGTAGCAGTTTCTTCCGAAGCGTGCGAATCAACAATTGTTACAGAATGTTACGGGTGAATCGTTAGTTTCCTCAGGACCTTAATTGGCTTGGCGGCGCAGAAAAGCCGGGATATCGAGGAGGTCGTCCTCGCCTTGAGAGGTCGGCAGGCGATCCTGTGTATCGACGCCCATCAGGCGCGGCTGTTGGGCAATCGGCTCGACAGATGGCTCTGCCTGCGCCGGCGGAACCGGCGAGGGGGATGGCTCAGCAGCCGGCCGTGCCTCGGTGGCGACGATGCTGGGTGCTGTTTTCTCTTCTTTTTCCATAAAGTTGGGTTCCTCTCGGTCGGGTTTGCGGTTCCAGCTGTTGGCGGTCATGCGTCGAAACAGATTTGAT
>JABMOG010000080.1 GCA_013204265.1 Rhodospirillales bacterium | reverse complement strand
TTTCAGAAATTTTGACTACGTCAATCCGGACGCGCCCAAGGGCGGCGCCGTGCGGCTCAACGCCGTCGGCACCTATGACAGCTTCAACAGCTTCATCGTCAAGGGCAACCCGGCCACCGGGCTTGGGTTTTTGTACGACAACCTGATGTACGGCACCGCCGACGAGGCCTTCAGCCAATACGGGCAACTGGCCGAGACGGTAGAGATGCCGAAAGACCGCTCCTGGGTCGCCTTCACCCTGCGCAATGAGGCCCGCTGGCACGACGGCAAGCCGGTCACGGTGGAAGACGTGATCTTTTCCTTCAACCTGCTGATCAAGCAAGGCACGCCGTTTTACCGCTTTTATTACGGCAATGTGGCAAGCGTGGTGAAAACCGGCCCGCGCACGGTGCGCTTTAACTTCAAGCCCGGTGAAAACCGCGAACTGCCGCTGATATTGGGCCAGTTGACGGTGCTGCCGAAACATTACTGGGAAACCCGCGATTTCTCGAAAACCACCCTGGAGCCGCCACTCGGCAGCGGGCCGTACAAAATCGACAGTTTCGAGCCGGGCCGCTCGATCACCTTTAAGCGAGTGAAAAACTGGTGGGGCAAGGATATTCCGGTCAATCGCGGGCAGTACAATTTCGACACCGTCCGCTACGACTATTACCGCGACGCCACCATCGCGCTGCAAGCCTTCAAGAAAGGCGAATACGATTACCGCCCGGAAAATTCCTCCAAGGCCTGGGCCACGGCCTATGACTTCAAGGACGTAACCACCGGGTTGGTCCAAAAGAAAGATATCCGGCACAACCGCTCGACCGGCATGCAGGCGTTCGTCTTCAACACCCGGCGCGACATTTTCAAGGACAAGCGCGTCCGCCAGGCGCTGGGCTATGCCTTCGATTTCGAATGGTCCAACACAAACCTGTTCTACGGCCAGTATTCCCGCACCCGCAGCTATTTCGACAATTCCGAACTGGCCGCGACGGGAACCCCTAAGGGCGACGAGCTTAAACTGCTGGAACCGTTCCGCGGCCAACTGCCGCCCGAGGTCTTCACCCAAGAATACAACCCGCCCAAGGCCGACGGGTCGGGCAATATCCGGCGCAACCTCCGGGCCGCCGGCAAACTGCTGAATGCAGCCGGATGGACCGTCAAGGGACGTAAACGGGTACATACAAAAACCGGCAAACCTCTGGAATTCGAGGTTCTGCTGGTCAGCCCGTTGTTTGAACGTGTCGTGCTGCCGTTCGCCAAAAATCTGGAAAAACTGGGCGTCAAACTGAATGTGCGCACCGTCGATCCGTCGCAATACCGCCGCCGCCTGGACACCTTCGATTTCGACGTCATCGTCGGCGGCGCCGGGCAATCGCTGTCGCCGGGCAACGAACAAAGGTCCTATTGGGGCTCCAAGGCCGCCGACATCGAAGGCGGGAGCAACATGATCGGCATCAAAGATCCTGTTATCGACGCGCTGGTCGAAAAAGTCATCGCAGCCCCCGACCGGAAATCGTTAGTGACGGCTGTGCGCGCCCTGGACAGGGTGTTGCAGTGGGGCCATTGGGTTATCCCGCACTGGCATATCAAATATGACCGCGTCGCCTATTGGGACAAGTTCGGGCGACCCGCCATTACTCCCATCCAGGGCAATCAGTTCCTCGCCTGGTGGGTCGATGCAAAAAAAGAGAACGCCCTGAAAAGCAAACTCGCCTCAGCCCGTAAATAATTCCATGTACGCATACATCATCCGCCGCCTGTTGCTGATCGTGCCCACATTGTTGGGCATCATGGTCATCAACTTCGCCGTCGTCCAGGTTCTGCCCGGCGGCCCGGTGGAACAAGCCATCGCCCAACTGACCGGCGAGGCCGTCGATGTTACGGCGCGCGTCGGCGGCCAGGCCGGCTCGGAAGTCAACGCCGGGAGCAAGGTCCAGGCCGCCGGCAAACAGACCACCGGGCCGGGGGGTCGGTACCGGGGTGCGCAAGGCTTGCCGCCGGAACTGGTCAAAAGCATTGAAACCCAGTTCGGCCTCGACAAACCGGCGTTTGAACGATTTCAGTTGATGATAAACAGCTATGTCCGCTTCGATTTCGGCAACAGTTTTTTCCAGGACCGTTCCGTCGCCCAGCTGGTCGTCGACAAACTGCCGGTGTCGATTTCACTGGGGTTGTGGACGACGTTGCTGGTCTACTTCATCTCAATCCCGCTCGGCATCCGCAAGGCCGTGCGCGACGGCTCAACCTTCGATGTGTGGACATCGGGCGTCGTCATCTTCGGCAACGCGGTGCCGAGTTTCCTGTTCGCCATCTTATTGATCGTGCTGTTCGCAGGCCCCAGCTATTTCGACTGGTTCCCGCTGCGCGGGCTGACCTCGCCCAATTTTGAGAGCCTGTCGTGGTGGGGCAAAATCGTCGATTATTTCTGGCACCTGACGCTGCCGCTGTTGAGCATGGTCATCGGCGGCTTCGCCGGGCTGACCATGTTGACCAAGAATTCGTTTTTGGAAGAAATCAACAAACAATACGTGATCACGGCGCGCTCCAAGGGTCTCGCTGAACGCCGGGTGCTGTACGGGCACATCTTTCGCAACGCCATGCTGATCATCATCGCCGGGTTTCCCTCCGCCTTCATCGGCATCCTGTTCACCGGCGTCATGCTGACCGAAATCATTTTTTCGCTCGATGGATTGGGGCTGTTGGGGTTTGAGGCCGCCCTCAAGCGCGATTACCCGGTCATGTTCGGGACACTATATTTCTTTACCCTGCTGGGCTTGCTGATGGGGATCATCGGCGATTTGATGTACCATGTGGTTGATCCGCGTATCGATTTTGAGTCGCGGGACTGATTGTTATGAGCCTCATTCCCAGCCTCCCCCGCCTGAATCTGGCGCCACTGACGCAGCGCCGCCTGGCAAATTTCAAGCGCAACCGGCGCGGCGTCTGGTCGTTGTGGATATTCGCATTCCTGTTCACCATCACCCTGTTTGCCGAATTGATTGCCAACGACAAACCCCTGGTAGTGCATTTTGACGGGCAATTTTACAGCCCCGTCCTGGTCGAATATTCAGAAACCGTGTTCGGTGGCGAGTTCCTGACCGAAGCCGATTACCGCGATCCGTTCGTTGCCGAGCTGATCAACGCCAAAGGCTGGATGGTCTGGCCGCCGATCCGCTATTCCTATGACACCATCAACTACGACTTGAAAGTCCCCGCCCCGGCGCCGCCCAGCACCCAGAACTGGCTCGGCACCGATGATCAGGGCCGCGACGTCGTCGCCCGGCTGATTTACGGGTTCCGTATTTCGGTGTTGTTCGGGCTGACGCTGACGCTGTTTAGCGCCCTGTTCGGGGTCTCCATCGGTGCGCTGCAGGGCTTCTACGGCGGATTGCTCGACCTGTTGGGGCAGCGTTTTATCGAGATATGGGCCGGGATGCCGATGCTGTACCTGTTGATCATCATGGCCAGCGTCATTACGCCGAATTTCTGGTGGCTGCTGGGCTTGATGCTGATGTTCAGCTGGATGGGGTTCGTCGGCGTGGTGCGGGCCGAATTTTACAAGGCCCGCAACCTCGACTTCGTCCGTGCGGCACAGGCCCTGGGCGTCAGTGACCTTAAAATCATCTACAAACACGTCCTGCCCAACGCCATCGTCGCCACCGTGACCTTCATGCCGTTTACCCTGGCCGGTTCGATCACCACCCTGACGGGGCTGGATTTTCTCGGCTTCGGGCTGCCGGCGGGCTCGCCCAGTCTGGGTGAGCTGCTCAACCAGGGCAAAGCCAACCTGCAAGCGCCGTGGCTGGGGCTGAGCGGATTTTTTGTCATCGCTATTATGCTGTCGTTGCTGGTATTCATCGGCGAAGCGGTGCGCGATGCGTTTGACCCGAGGAAGACTTTGCGATGAGTACGTTGCTCGAAATCTCTAACCTGCATGCCTCCTTCGGGCGCGGCGAAGACGAGGTCCGGGCCGTGCGCGGCGCAAGCTTAAACATCGAAAGAGGCGAGACCCATGCGCTGGTCGGCGAGTCCGGGTCCGGCAAGTCGGTGACGGCGCTGTCGGTGATGCAGCTTCTGCCCTATCCGCTGGCC
>JABMOG010000079.1 GCA_013204265.1 Rhodospirillales bacterium | reverse complement strand
CTTGGGCGGCGTTTGGAGTGCGCGGCGTAGGGCATCGTCCCTGCGTTGCGCGGTCTCTTGCTCTTCAACTTTTTCTTCAGGTGCCATCAACTAACGACTTTCAACGGAGGCTCGCATGAATGCCAAGCCTAGCATGGTAAAACCACAGTACAAAATCTCGCTCACAATGGAGCAAACACTTGAACTGGGAAGATTCTGTGTGATCTGGGGCCAAATTGATCATTGCTTAATGCTAAGCGTCTCAAAGCTTATTGCAGTCGATCTAACCGCTGGCCTTGTTATTTTGGGCGATATGACAACCGGACCACTAGTGAATCTTCTTAACAAAAATCGATCTAGAATTAAGGATAGGGAAATTAAGAAACTTACTAAAGAATTTTGTGACGATATGGGTGGCCTTATCGAATTTCGCAACCACCTCATGCACGGGATCTGGGGGTGGTGGCTCCCGGGCAAAAAGGCCAAGAAAGCAAAGCCCGCATGTCACTTTTCAAAGAACCCACACAACCCCGTTTTTCCTGATGAAATCACAGCCAAGGCTAACGAGGTTGCGGAACTAACTTTTAAGATCAATCGAATTTTTTGCCATCTTCATGGGACGGAGATGTCAAAAGATGAGGGGAAAAAGTTTTTCTTTGGCCAACATTATCCGAACACACCGAAAGGCATGCAGTTAAGAGTTCTGATATGACCCTCTTTGGGTTGTCCAGATAAATAGTGAAACCCAAAAGCACATCCACCCCCGCCTCAACCATCTCAGGCGTGATCTCGATTCCCCCTAAGGATTCATTGGGTTTTTCGCTTATTTCTACCATTTTCTTACTTTTCTTAAGTATATAAACGCCCAAAACTATGATCTAATTCCTTTTTAAAATTCTAAAAAAGGTTTATGATCATGAAACCACTCACTTATCGGCAGGAATTTTTCTGTCAGGCGTTTGTGCAGGGCGGCAATGCTTCTTATGCGGCGGGCGATGCCGGGTATACGTCCGGCTCGCGGCGCCAGCAGGGCTGGCGGCTGATGAAAACGGCGCGCATCCAAGACCGTATCCGCGAAATTCAGGCCGGCATGGCGCACCACCACGGGCGCGACCACGAGGTTTTGCTCGGCAAGCTGGAAAACATCTATCGCGGCGCCATCGAGAACCACCAGTACCACGCCGCCACCCGTGCGATCGAGGCGCAGGCGCGGCTGTCGGCCAGAATGCAGCCCGCTGCCGGGGACGCCGCGCTCAAATCTCCCGCTCACCCGGCGACCAGCCCGGTTCTGGTAAAAATGTAGACATTTGTAGACAGATGTAGATGTTTGCGGCCTTTTTCTGAGAATTTGCCATAACGCCGGGCACGATCAAGGAATAGCTATGACACTGGCGAAACGGCTGGCATAAACGCAGATAGCAAACCACAGGAGGCGAAACCGAGATGACCCTATCCGGCGTAACCACGCTGTTATTCGACACCTACGGCACCGTCGTCGACTGGCGCACCACCGTCGCCGACGAAGGCCGCCGGTTGGCCCGCGAAAAGAATTTAGCCGCCATCGACTGGGACGCCTTCGCCGACGCCTGGCGAGCCGGGTATCAACCGGCGATGAACAGCATCCGCGCGGGCGAACGCGCATGGACGACCAACGATAGTCTGCAACGCCAGCGGCTCGATGAAATCGTAACAGAGTTTGGGGTTTCCGGCTTGTCGGAATCCGACAAAGACGACTTCAACAGGGTCTGGCACCGGCTCAGGCCCTGGCCGGATTCGGTCGCCGGATTGCTGCGGCTGAAAAGCAAATTCACCATCGGCACCCTGTCGAACGGCAGTTTTTATCTGCTCGCCAACATGGCCAAACATTCCGGCCTGCCATGGGACTGCATCATCTCAGCCGACAATTTCCATCATTTCAAGCCGGACGCAGAAGTTTATCTTGGCGCGGTCGAGTTGTTCGGCGGGGATGCCGGGCGCATCATGCTGGTCGCCGCCCACAACTATGATCTGGGCGCCGCGCGCGGCTATGGCCTGAGAACAGCGTTTATCACGCGGCCTTCCGAGTACGGCCCGGAGCAGAAAAACGACCTGAAAGCGGACAGCGATTGGGATATCATCACCGACAGCATCGGCGGCGTCGCCGACGCATTGGGCGCGTAGAGCAAAAATGCGGTGTTACAACAATCCGCCTTCGTCGTCGTGGTTGCCGGAATCGAAGTTCTCATCGTCGCCATCGCCGAACAGGTCTTCGACCAGATCAAATTCTTTACGCAAGCCCCGCCTGTCCAACAGTTTTCTTTGCGCACCAGCGGGGAAATCGGTGAACATGATCAGTTTTTTGTCGATCAGGACCTCGATCAAATCCTCGATAACACGGGCCAGGGCGAGATCGGATTCCATCCATTCGCCACCGCCGCCTTCGGCGCCCGGAAGGTTCTGTTGGATGAATGCCTTCAACGCCGGATCATCGGAGGCGACCTCCTGGGTGCCGTCCATCGGTTCGGTATAGACGGCGAGGATTTTTCCGGTGGCGTCTTTATGAACGAAGGGCATGCGTTGGCTTTCGGTCGTTACAAGGTCGCAGGGCAGTGTAAACCGGACGCCATCGAAGCTTCAATCCCCGACCGGCAACCGGCGCGCCGCCAGCACCAAGGCAAACCCGAGCAGGCTGACGACGGCAAAAATTCCGAAGGTGGCCGTGAACTGGCCGGTCAGCAAATGAAGCCCGGCAAACGAGGCCGGCCCAACCATAACCCCGGTGTAGGTCGGCACCAGTGCGCCGCCGGTGGCGTTGCTGGCGAGACCATCGGGGGCCAGGCGTGCGACCTCGGCTATAAAGACGCCGTTCCAGCCGATCGCCGAAAACCCGAACAGACACAGCACCACGTAGACAACAACAATATTACCGCCACCTTCAAGGAACATCGTCATGAAACCGGATGACGCGGCGATCAACGCCACGCCCAACAACACCTTGTTGCCGTCGCGCAGCCAGTCGGCCATCCCGCCCCACGACACGCGGCCAAGAACCCCGGCGACTTGCAAAGCGGACAGCACGATACCCGCCTGCACCAGGCCGAATTTGAGGTCATCGACCAGCATCGTGACGGCAAAGGCCGACAGGCTGACCTGGACGGCGGAAAAACAAAACGCGGCCAGGGAAATCATACGCAGCGCCGGAAAACCCCAAATCAACGTCAGGTCACCGATGGGGTTCTGACGCAAAGATACCGTAGGGTCCCGGTCACGGTCCCAGCCGTGGCGCAGGGGTTGTATCGCGATTATAAGCCCGAGCGGGATGGCGGCCAGGATCAAGAAGGCTGACTGCCAGCCGAACATCAAAACCAGGGACGGCGCGGCAAGACCGGCACCGACAGCGCCCAGCGGCACACCGGTTTGTTTGAGCGAGAAAATCAGATTTCGGTTTTCGGCGTTGGAGACCCGCATCAAAAGATGGGCGGCAGACGGATTGGTCAAGCCGTACCCGAAACCAACCATCACCGAGCCGATGGCAAACGCGATCATCGACGGTGCCGCCGACAGGGCCAGGCCGCACCCGGCGAAGCCCAATGCCATTTGGCTGGTCCTCAGCGCGCCTTGGCGGCGGATCAAAACGCCGCCGACCAGGGAGGTAACAATAGCGCCCAGGTATATCAAACTGACCTGGAAGCCGATCATCGATGCCGGAATGCCGAAGCTGCGGGCCAATTCCGGGGCAATGGCGGCGGGCACCAGCGTACACAGAGTCGCCAGCGCCTGCACAGTGGTGGTGACGACAACCACCAGGGTGGTCGCCCGGCGCGAAATCTGTTCACTGGAATGGTGTGGTGTGCTTTTGTCGGCCATCGCTGCCCTATCCAAATACCAAGCCTATATGGGGGATCAACAGGCCGGGGGCAACGACAGATATCCGGGGTTTACAAAAAAATCCCCCGCCAGGACTATTGGCGAGGGATGGGGTGGAGGTTATACAGCCGGCTCGGAGTATCCGGTTAACGTCTTCGGTTTATCGGGCCGGGCCCATCATCTGGTCGGCAGCCTGAACAACTTTGGAATTCATCTCGTACGCCCGTTGTGCCGAAATCAGGGCGGCGATTTCGGAAATCGGGTCGACGTTGGAGCTTTCCAGGTAGCCCTGCATCAACGAGCCGTACCCTACCCGCGAAGGGCTGTCTATGGTCGCCGGGCCGGACGCCTGAGTGCCCCGAAACAGATTGTCGCCGAGGGCTTCCAGCCCGCCCTGGTTGGCGAAGGTGGCGATCTGGATGGTGCCGATATTGGTTGGTTCCCCGCCGACTTCCTCGCTCACCAGAACCTCACCCGAGGCGTTGATGGTGACATCAATGGCGCCCTGGGGAACGATGATGCCGGGCTGGATCGCAAACCCGTCATGGGTGACCAGTTGGCCGGTTGCGTTGAGTTGAAACGCGCCGTCGCGGGTGAAGGCGGTATCGCCGTTGGGCAACAGAACCTGGAAATACCCTTCGCCCTGAATGGCCAGATCGAAAGAGTTGGACGTGGCCTTCAACGAGCCCTGTTCGCTGACCCGGTAGACCGAAGACATGCGCACACCCTGGCCGCTTTTGATGCCGCCTGGAAAGAGTTTGCTGGCTCTCGACGAACGCGACGGTTTGCGCTCCGCCTTGTCGTAAATCAGGTCGGAAAATTCCGTCCGGCGGCGCTGATACCCGCTGGTGTTCATATTGGCGAGGTTATTCGCCACGACTTCAGTATTGCGTTGCTGCGCCATCATACCCGATGCCGCTATTCGTAATGCTTTCATTGTACCCGTCCTTAGTCTTGTTTTTGTTCCCGTCTTGGCGTTTTGATTGCAGGATACGTGCCAAACGAAAAACTCGTTTTATTTCAAAAGGTTGGGTTGAAGACTTAGGTCCCACGGCGGACCTGCGTCGATGGCCCCGGCAGGGCCTGCCCGGCAACTATTTCCGGGCCAGGGAAAATGTTGAAAAACTGTTATATCTCAACGATCTTTCCGTCTTCAGCGGTCTCAAAATCGAGGTCTTTGACGCGCTCCAGCATGTCATCGCCCATATGGGTCAGAATCAGCCGTTTCGGGGCGATTTCACCCAAGTGTTCGATCAGGGTTACCAGGCTCATGTGGAATTTTACCGGTTTGTCGTAAAAATTGGCCTCGGCAATAAACAGATCGGCCCCGAATGCGGCCTTGGCCAGCCCCTCGGACCAGCCGCCGTCACCGGAATAGGTCAGCGTTTTGCCCGCTGCCGTTACCCGGAGCGCACAGGCAGGCCCCTCGCCCGCCGAGTGCGCGGCCTGATAGGCCATTACCGATATGGGGCCGGAGCGCCAATCTTGTTCGACCTCGTATTCCTCGAACCGCAAGTCGAACCGCCACGGATTGTTTTGCGACCCGGGATACAACACCGCCAGCGATTCCATGACCCGCTGTTCAGTAGTCTTAGGCCCGACGATCAACAGCGGACGGTCGCGCTTCGAGGCGGAATGGGCATGCACCAGAAGGAACGGCACGCCGCCGAAATGGTCCCCATGCAGGTGCGAGAGCAAAATCATGTCGATCGAATTAGGGTCAACACCGGCGCAACTCATGGCGACCAGCGATGTTGCTCCGCAATCAATCAGAAACCGGGTGTCAGCGACATCAACCAGGAAGCACGTATTAAAACGCCCGCCGGAACCGAACGCATCGCCGCAACCGAGAAACTGAATTTTCATGGGTCCACACCGTGATCCGGCGCCGCCAATTGCCGCGCGTGGGCGGCGACAACGGCGAGAATAATACCGATGATAATCGATGCCGCGCCATCCATCCACACCAAACCGGTCACATGGCCCAACCAAATTCCGGCGAAGGCGACGACAAAGGCCCAGAAATAGATTTCCCGGGCGTAGCCAAACGGGTGCCTGTCGTCGGCGGGGCGATTCGATCGATGAATGCCGTACAACAACAAGACCTGATTACAGGTATCGACAAGCGCCGCGATAACGACTTTTTGGGAACCGCCAGCTGCCACCCTTGCCTCCTATGCCACGTCGACCAGAATCACCTCGGCCTCGCTGGAAGCCTGAATGGTGATTTGCTCTTCGCCAAAAACATGAACACCGGCGCGTTCCGATACGGCGATACCATTGACCAGAATATTGCCCCGGGCCGGCACCAGATACGCCTGACGGTTTTCTGCCAAGCCGTGCACAACATCTTCTCCCGGTGCAATGGTTGCACCCATGACGGCGGCATTCTGAAAAATTTGCAGCGCCCCGTCATGTTTGTCTCGCCCAGACGCCAACGTATGAAACCGGCCAGCGTTGACATCGTCTGGAAAATCCCACGTCTCCCAGCGTGGCGGCATACTTATCTCGGCCGGTTCAATCCAGATTTGAAACAGGGTGGTTACCTCGTCTTCCAGGTTGGCTTCCGAATGTATGATCCCGGTGCCGGCGCTCATCACTTGGACATTGCCGGCCTTGGTAACGCCCCGGTTACCGAGGTTATCCTCATGGGTAATCGCGCCGCGCCGCAAAAATGTGATGATTTCCATGTCCCGGTGCGGGTGCGGCGGAAAATTTCCGCCCGCCTGGATGGTGTCGTCGTTCCATACTCTGAGCGCGCCGACGCCCATGCGGTTCGGGTCCATATAGCCGGAAAAACTGAAATGATAACGCGCCTCCAACCACGCGTTCTTGAAATGGCCCAAAGACTCCAACGGGGTCAGGGTAATCATGCGTTCTCCCTATCGCCCTTCACGGTGCCAGGCCGCCATCAGGCCAGCCAACACCAGTATCATAAACAAAATTCCAGGCAACAGGGGCACCTGGACAAGGCCCGAGACCACATAAGATTGATTGGCGCGCAACCCGGCCCAGCCGTCCCCGTGCGAATCCCGCCCCGGTCGGGAGCGCCTGAAATCGGGAATGCCTTTTGCGATCCAGTGCACACCCCCGCCGCTGGCCTTGACCACGGCCCGAACTTTGTCGGCACTAGCGCGCAGATCCTGGAATTCCAGAGGGTTCAGCGCCCCCTTTGTCGCCAGCGCTGTCAGCGTACCGTCCGACACCCTGTACAGGCCCGGCCAGGGGGCCTCCATGACCGCCCGCGCCGCGCCGTTTGTGCCGTCTTCCAAATCCAGTGTGCGGGTTTCTCCCGATGGCAGGGTAACCGTCACCACGACTGGATCAGATTGCAGGCTGCGCCGTTGTACGGTCAGCTGCCCGCCCCGAATTTCCGCTTTCAGACTTTCTTCATCAAGGTCCGGTTCCTTCATCAACCAATGGGCCAGCCTGCGCAGCAGTTCTGCCTGTGGCCCACCACCCTCGAAGCCACGCGCCCACAACCAAATTTGATCGCTCAGCAATTCCGCGACCCGCCCCTTGCCCTTGCGTTCCAGCAACAACAATGGCTTGTCGTTGATCCCCCGCATCAACACCTTGCCGGATTTAGCGGCAGCATCGATCTGGCGGAACCATCGACCCCAGGATGGGTCTTTGGTACCGGAGCCGGGCAATCCGGCCGTCACCGGATGGCGGCGACCGATGCCGGTCAAGCGCGGACGGAACCCCCCTTGCAAAATATTGCCTGTCGGCGGGGCGGGCATGATCTTGCCCAGCGGCGTCTGATACAAAGACCGGATCGAGGCGAATTCCGGCCCTACGGCGAGAAGAAGCGCACCCCCGCCCTGAACGAATTCAACAATATTTTGCATATAGGACGGCGGCAGCACGTCGCGCACCACGTAACGGTCGAAAACAATCAGATCGAATTCTCCGAGCTTAATCTCGAACAGCTCCTGGGTAGGGAACGCGATCAGCGCCAATTCGCGCAAAGGCGTGAAATCATCCTTTTCCGGCGGGCGCAAAATGGTGAAGTGGACAAGGTCGACCGACGGATCGGACTTCAGCAGGTTGCGCCATGTGCGTTCCCCGGCGTGGGGTTGCCCCGACACCAGCAACACCCGAAGTCGGTCACGCACGCCGTTGATTTTCACCAAGGCACGGTTATTGACCGAGGAAAGCTCCCCTGGCGCAGCATCGACGTTCAATTCGGCGACCGTCGGGCCGGCATGGTCCAACTTGAATTTGAAAGTACCACTGTGGCCAACGGGTATTTTGGCGACCATTTCCTGATTTTCTTCATAGCGAAGGCGCACTTCGGCCAGCCGGTCAGTCGCGAATCCGGCCTTTCTTCCCAGCCGGTCTTCGACCCTATACCGTATCGTCACCGCTTGGCCGACAATGCCGTAACCGGGGGCCTGCTCAATCACCAAACGGCGATCCGATTCATCCGGCTGCCCGGTCAACAGGACATGCACTGGCCCCGGCTGGGTTTTATTCTTTTGCACCTCCGGAACGTCATGAATCTGGCCGTCCGTAATCAGCACTGCACCGGCAAACCGGCGGCGGGGGATTTCTGCCGTCTCGCGCGCCAGGGCGGAAAACAGTCGAGTGCCGCTATCCTTGTCGGCGTTTCCGGCGTTGCCTTCCTGGTCTCCTGCAACCTCGATGATGCGAAGATCAAGATCATCGAACCCGGACAGCTGTTTGCGGACCGAAGCCAGGGCGGCATCCGTTTGCGCACGCCGGTCGCCGACCTCCTGGCTGACCGAGCGGTCAACGGCAATTACGGCAATGTCGCGCTGGCGCTGGTGTTCCTCGCGCACCGCCTGGGGGTTGACCAGCGCCGCCACGAGCACGGCCAGAACAAAAGCCCGAAACCACCAGCCCCGGCCACCCCGCAACAGAGCCACCCCGATCAGAAACAGGCCGACCGCCGCCAGCACCGCTACCAGTTCCATTGGCACCAGAGGCACCAAGGAAAGGCTGTTGTTCATTTCCCCAGCCTCTTTATGATTTCCGGAACATGAACCTGGTCCGCCTTGTAGTTGCCGGTCAGCGTATACATCACCAGATTGACCCCGAACCGGTAAGACATTTCGCGTTGGCGTTCACCGCCCGGCACCACCGGATACAGTGGCCGCTGCGTCTCATCCATGGCCCAGGCGGCGGCCCAATCGTTACCGCCGGCGATCACCGGGGAGACACCGTCATTAACCCTCTCGCCGGCCCGCTCGACCCACAACGAACCACTGTTCCAGCGACCGGGAAATTCCTTGATCAGATAAAATGCCCGCGTCAACACATGGTTGGGACCGACCGGAACCAGCGGCGGAATATCCAGGCTGCGGGCCAGTTGCCTGAGAACCTGAGCGCCCGCGCCACCTTCGGCGCTGCGGGTATCAAACAAAATGGTGCCGCCGTTCCGGAGGTATTTATTGACGTTGGACCGGGCGGCTTCGGACGCGAGAACGCTGCCCGGCGTCACCGGCCAATACAACAGCGGGAAAAACGCCAATTCATCGCGCGCCGGGTTGATGCCCTGAGGTTGTCCCAGTTCCGCCGCTGTACGGCGCCGAAGAATGACATTCAGGCCCCTCAGGCCCGCTGCGCTGATTTCGTCGATTTGAACATCGCCGGTAAGAACATAGGCCAGCCGGGTTTCCAGACTGTTGCCGAGGGCGAAGGCATCCGGCTCCAACGCCTTGGCCTCGCCGGAGCCCGCCAGAACCAGCAACACAGCAGGCAACGCCAACCGGCTGAAGTACAACAGCCCCCTGAGCCAAAGACTGGCGGCGAAATCGACCAGCGCCAGAATCAACGCTATCGTCAACAACCATGGCCGGAAATCTCGTTCCGCTTCCTTACCGTAAAAAGCCTGCGATACGCCCGAAGCCAAAGGACCGATGGATTTTATCGGCGCCAGCCCGGCCGACAGGTTGAGCGCCCGGCGCGAGGCAGAGAGGCCGTAGTATCCCGGCGGATGGGCCGGGGAGGCAACAGTGGTGTCGAAATTGTCGGCGGCGATTGCCCGGGCGGTGGCAGTGGCAGGTCCGTTTCGCCCAAACCCATCAAGACTGGACAGCGGCTCGAGCGGCGGCCGGGCGGCTCCAATGGCGCCGACGGCTTTGCCTTCGACCCCATGGCTGAGCCCCACCAGACGGCGCAACATATCCACGAACAGACCCGACAGCGGCAGGGACGACCATTGCGCGTTGGCCGTGGTGTGAACGAGAACCAACCAGCCCTTGCCACGGCGTTCCGCCGTCACCAGCGGCGTGCCGTCTTCCAGCCGGGCCCAGGTCTTGTCGGCAAGATCAAGCGCCGGTTGCGCCAGCACCTGGCGTAATACGGTGACGTCGGCAGGCACGGAAAACCCAAAAAATGGGCCGGTCGCCTCAAAGGGTGCGAGTTTCGCAGGTTCCCGCCATGACATGGCGCCGCCGATCACCCGGTCACCCTGCCTGAGGCGGACCGGCAACAAGGGGCTGCCATCATCAACGCCGCCCTGGTCCGCCGTCGTCTTGGCCAACAGAGGCCCGGCGAACCGAACAACCACGCCGCCGGCATTTATCCAGGGATCGAGGGCGGTGCGATCGGTTTTTTCCAGTCGTCCGGGATCGGCCAGGACCATCACCGACAACGGTCGTTTCAACAGGTCGGCAATGCGGCCCTGGCGGAGTTCGGTAAACGGCTGCAAGGCACGGCGCAGATAGTACAGATCACTCAACAACGGCTGATCCTCCGACGCCCCTCCCCCGGACACCAGCCCGACCGGGCGCCGCCGCCAGCGCTCATCGGTCAACACCACAGCGCCCACTGTCTCGGCATTTTCAATATCCAGGCGCTGCAACCGATTGAGCAATTCCGTCGGCAATGTCAGCCCCGCCTCGGCCCTGGCCTGACCGGCGGCAAATGTCATCGGCTGGCGAGCCAACAGACGTCCGTCGTCGTCCAGAGCGCGAACCCAAACCGGTTCTATGCCGCCCGCCCAGGAACGCTCTGCGGCAAGTTTCAGTGTTTTACCGTCGGCGACAGGGGGCTTTAGTACAAGTGCGCGTTGCCCTGGAGGGTCGCTCACCACCGAGACCCCGCCTAATCGTTGCAGCGCACCCGTCAAGTTGGCCATGGCGGTGGAATTTTCTTCTAATCCATCGCTGAGCCAGATCACGTCACCGGGCCGTTTATCGGCCAGGGTGCCGGGCTTGAGCAAATTCGCGAGCGCCCGCGCCCGGTCCGTCGGCCAGGGTTTCGGCTGCAATCCTTCAACTTGGGTGCGGGCCTCACCAGCCGGCATCAGCCGGATCGCCGTGTCCGGAGCGCCGGATGCAGGCGCCGCCGTGGTGATCACTGCCATCGGTCGGGATTCCCGTTCGGCCTGATCGGCAAGCCCCGCCACCAGGGCCTTGCGCGCCGCCCAGTTGGCCGCCGCCGCCCAGCCATCGTCGATGATGACAATAACCGGACCCTTGCCGGTCAACTTGGCCCCGGCGTCCCATAACGGGTGGGCCGCTGCCAGAATAACTATTACGGCCAGTAAAAGCCGCACGATTAAAAGCCACAGCGGCGTTTTGGCGGCGCTTTCTTCCCGCACACCTAACCCCATTAACAGGCGCACCGGCGGAAAGGCGATAATCGTCGGCAGCGGCGGCGTCACGCGCAACAACCACCAGATCACCGGCAACACCAATAGTGCCGCCAAGGCCCAGGGAACAGCGAAAGAAACGGCGCCCAGCGTTACCATCAACTATTGTCCAGCCGCTTCCGACAACACCAGATACAGCGCCAACAGCGAGGCTTCCGGCGAATGATCCGTATGATGGATGGCGTAGCTCCAGCCAAAGGATTGGGCCAGCGCCTCGACGCCCCGATTGTGCGCCTCCAGGCGGTCTATGTATTCGCCGCGCATCGCTTCCACCCGGCCGACCAAAACATCGCCTTCGCCCTCCAGGCCGTTGAACCGCACGCGGCCGGTAAACGGCAGGGTTTCCTCGGCCGGGTCCAGCACCTGAACCAGATGGCCACGGATTCCCTGGTTGGCAAAGCCGCCGATGGCTTGGCGCAGGTTGTCCAGCGGCGACAGAAAATCACCGATCAGAACCATCCGGCCATACCGGGGTAGGGTCTCTGATTTTGGCAAACTGCCGTTCAAAGGCGCGTTCGCGCCCTGGGCTTCGATCATCGACCATACTTTGAGCAGCGTGCCGCGCCCCGTTGACGGCGTCATCCCGGCGCCAAGAAGGGCGACGTGCTCGCCGCCCCGGATCAACAGCGACACCAGCGCCAGTAACAAAAGATCGGCGCGTCCGGATTTGTCCGTCAATGCCTCAGACGACCGGTAGGACATCGAGGGCGAACCGTCGCGCCACAGCCACACGCTTTGCGCTGCCTCCCATTCGGTTTCGCGGACGTAGACGCGTTCCGACTTCGCCGATTGGCGCCAGTCTATCAACTGGCTCGAGTCGCCATAGCCGTAGCGACGGAACTGCCAAAAGGTTTCACCCTGGCCGACGCGCCGGCGCCCGTGCACCCCTTGCGACACCGTCGCCGCGACCCGCTCGGCCGCCACCATCAACGGCGGCAGATGGGTGGCCAGGGCCTCCGCTGAGTGATGGCTGTCCCGGGATTTCGGGGTCATCTGATTCAGGCAACCCGCTCGCACATCCGGTCGATGACGTGCTCAAGGGTGACGCCTTCGGCGCGGGCCGAGAAGGTCAGGGCCATGCGGTGACGCAAGATAGGATGGGCCAGGGCGAGAATATCGTCAATGGAAGGCGCGAGGCGGCCTTCAATCACGGCGCGCGCGCGAACGCCCAGCATCAAAGCCTGGGAGGCGCGCGGCCCCGGCCCCCAGGACACATGTTTTTGCACCTCGTCGATATCGCTGCTTTCGGGGCGGCCGGCGCGGACGATCGATAAAATCGCCTCGGCGACACTTTCGCCCACCGGCACCTGGCGGATCAGTTTCTGGGCGGCAATCAGGGTGGCCGCATCCATCACCTGGGCCGGTGCGGCCTCAGAGACGCCCGTGGTGTGGATCATGATCTGGCGTTCCGCCTCCAGGTCCGGGTATTCCACGTCCACCTGCATGAAAAAACGGTCCAGTTGGGCTTCCGGCAGCGGATAGGTGCCTTCCAGTTCG
>JABMOG010000078.1 GCA_013204265.1 Rhodospirillales bacterium | reverse complement strand
GCGCGCCCACCAGCATGTCGCCGAAATCGAACAGTTAAAGACCCGCTCGGCGACGCTCAGAGTGGTCGATTTTCTGCTCAAACTGTGCCCGGTCGAGGAAGGCTCGGCGGTGGTCTCCCTGCCCTACGACAAGACGCTGATTTCCCGGCGGTTGGGGATGCAGCCCGAAAGCCTGTCGCGGATACTGGCCAAGCTGCGCAAGCAGGGCGTTAAAACCGAAATGAACCGGGTGATGATTTCCGACATATCGAGGCTGATCGATTTCTCAAACGGCAGAGGCACTAAAGGTCAGGCAGCGACCGGATAAGTCCCTCTCTAACCTCGCAAAAATTTCGTCTTGCCGCCGCCATCCGTCAGCCATGCCGCGATATCCCCGCCGCGCCCGGCGCGGGATAGCATTTTTGCGCTCATATCCTTTGGCCCGGTGAAAATCGCCGTCGACAAGGCATCCGCCGTGGTCGCATCCGGCGCGGTGACGGTCACCGAGCGGTAATGGCTGGGGCTGTCTCCGGAGGCGGGGTCAAACAGATGGTGGTAGCGGCCCGTGGAATCAAACCTGGTGCCACCGCCCGCTGACGTTGCCATCGCCCGGTTGTCGAGGGGTACTGTCCGCCGTGCGGCGCCGCTTATATCCGATGTTCCGTCTAACGACACGGTCCAGGGCATCCCATCGCCCCGCCCGTCAAGGGCACGAACTTCGCCCAGGTTAACCAGAACGTTTGACCAGCCGCGCCGCCGTAGCAGGTCGGCCACCCGGTCGGTGATGTAGCCCTGGGCGATTCCGTTGAGGGTAATTTCCATGCCCCGTCCAAGGGCGATGCGCTCAGGTTTTACATCGATGCGCCGGTAATCTACCCGCGCCTTCACAGCCGCCACATCGGCCCGGCGCGGCCCCGCAGTGTCGCGTGGATGGGCCGCGAAATGATTGGCGTAGAGCCGCCACAGGGGTTGTACGGTGACGTCGAAAGCCCCGTCGCTGAGTTCCCCGAACCGGCGGCAGTCGGATAGCAGACGCACCATATCGAGGGACGGCGCATCGAGATAACCGTCCCGGTTGAGGCGCACAAGGGCGGACTCCGCCCGGTAGAGGCTGAATTCCGATTCCAGGCGCTCGATTTCCAGGACTGAGCGGCGGACGGCCTGTTCCGCTTGCGCCCGGTCCGAATGATAAAGAATAATCGACGCCTCCGCGCCCAAGGCTGTGCCGTGCCATTCAAATCGGCGGGCAGGAGCCCCGAAGGCGACCCTCGGAGCCAGCAAGCCAGCCGCCGCTCCGGCGATCACCGTCAAGGCGCGGCGGCGGGGGATGGGGGCATTATTGGCGGTCATTGTCGTCTCCTCCGATTACACCCTTGGCATCACCGGCCAGTGCTTGTCGGCGTTCGCGGCGTTTGCGCTGGGCGACCAGGGGCGGACACAGACTTTCGTCGTGATAGATGGTTTGGCAATTGAGGCAATAAATGCATTCGTTGGGGTTTATGTTGCCTTCCGGATGGATCGCCTGCACCCCGCATTCCCCGGCACACAGGTTGCAGACCTCACCACACTGAAAGCGCCGCTTCAGCCAGTCAAACATCCTGATCCGGGCCGGAATCGCCAGCGCCGCACCCAACGGACACAGGTAGCGGCAGAAAAATCGCTCAATGAACAGCCCCGCCGCCAACAGGGCGATGGCATAGGTAACGAACGGCCAGCCGCGGGCGAATTTCAAGGTGATCGCCGTCTTGAAAGGTTCGACCTCGGAACCGACGATGGCCAGATTGGTGGAATGTAGCGACACCGCCAGCAGGCCTAAAAAGATCACGTATTTGATCGGCCACAATCGTTCATGAACGGCGAACGGAATTGCCACCTGCGGCACCTTTAATTTGCGCGCGCCTTCGTTCAACAATTCCTGCAACGCCCCGAACGGACACAGCCAGCCGCAAAACACGCCGCGCCCCCAGAACAACAGCGCCACCGCCACATAGCCCCACAACAGGAACGTTACCGGGTCGAGCAGGAAGAACTCCCAATGGAATTCCCCGAGCAGGGAATGGATAAACGTCAGCACGTGGATGATCGAAAGCTGTCCGCCCGCAATCCAGCCCAGCCAGACGACGATCACGACAAGAAAGACATGCCGGAACAGGTGGTACCGTTTGGTGTCGGCGACCACCCGGTCCTGAAAGAACAGTACCCCGCTAAGGACGGCCAGGACTATCCCAAGGATAACGATATGGACAGCGCGGGTTTCCCATTCGTGTATCCAGTATTGCGCGCCTTGCTCAATTTGGGTGCCATTGGCCGAATCCTGAGCGGCGGTAGCGGCCAACCGGTAACGCGCGGGCAGTGTGTAGGTAAGAGGGAACACCGCGCGCAACGTCCCCAGGTTCGCCGTTTCCCGGTTGACCAGTAATTCCAACCGCCAGGGCTTTAGCGGATCGAACCCGGTCTCGGCGGGCAGGGTGAAAATACCGATCTCGCGAAATTCCGGCGCACCGGGTATGCGGAATGTCTCGACATTGCGGTAACGGTCCTTGGCCAGACGGATCGTCGACGCCCCCTGAACCAATTGGATTCTGTCGAACAGACCTGAGCGGATATACCCTGTGCCTTTGAAGGAATACAGCCCGTCGGCAACGACGACGATGATCTGATCGTTGGCCGCCATGCCGCCCAGCAGTTCGTTGAAATCCAGCTTGCCTATCAGGTTTTCGCCGACACGGGGCGGCGATATCAAACCCGTATAAAGGTCGATGAACAAAGAATCGCCCTGATCTCCCGGCGGCAGGACATCGCCCAGGGCTTTGGCAACGGTTTTCTGGTCCAGCCGCAGGCGGGAGATCGAGCCGTCCTCCATCAGGGCCGCCCAGGAAGCTTCGGAAAAAGTTTCCCGGTCGAGCCGGTCCTTGGTGCCGTTGGTTAGGATGTGGCGCGAACGGGCGACGGCGCGCGCAGATCGGAAAATGGCATTGCGGATTACGGCGGAACTGACGCTGGCCCCCGAAATCACATCCGGAGCAGCCTTCGCCGGGTTGGACGCCGGTTTAACCCCGGCCCTGTCGCTGACATCGATCCCGGCGAATTGAGAGACGTAATCAATCAGCCGCGCCTCGGGTATTCCGATAACCAGGATCGGCTCATTGTGGGCGTGCAGAACGGCCCCCGTGATGCGGCCCTTGATATCCAGACCAGCGTAAATATCGATGGGATTGCCGGAAAACCCGACGGAGCCGACCGCATCACGGGTGGAAAACACATATCCCACCACGCCGCTGTCGCGGTAAACGGGCCGGGCTGGCGGGTTGCCCGAAACAGGGCCTAACGTTCCGCCGCCGGGGAAAAGGTCGGCCAGGATTTCCTCCGTAATGGCAGCGGCGGAAGCGCCCGCGCCTGCCGCTGTCGCCACGCCCGGCAATACCGACACCAGAAAAAAAGCTGCAAATAAAATCCACCCCACCGCCCGCCGCCAACGGCGATGCGCCAGACTCAGCGAAATCCCTGGAGGGGTTCGATGGGCCTTGGTGATCGACAAAAAAGACATAATCGTTCCGCGCCTCCCTTCGCCGATGATTATTGGGAATTGCGGCCCTGTCTTCCTTGACGTTTGTCAAGTTGGGATGACCGCCGCCTACTTAACCATCGTCAAGGAAAGCCGATCAGTAATGGTGAATATATGATTGCGGAAAAACACACCAACCTTACCCAAGAGATGGAGAGTCTCCATGAAACGATTTCTAGCAATTCTGGTTCTGCCATTGGCACTGGTTTTCCTTTCCAGTACCGGGTTCGCCGACAAGCCGAAACCGGCAGACTTGAAAAGACACCAAACCACGCCGGGTCAGAAATATGAGCCGACCCTGGACGTTTTGCGCGACCAGAAAGTCGAAAAACCGGGTGCCAAGCCCGGAGCGCCGGTCATTTCCGCCGCCGATTATCAGCGCGCCAATCAGATTTATTTTGAACGTTGCGCCGGTTGCCATGGCGTTCTGCGCAAAGGCGCAACAGGCAAGGCCCTGACTACCAAAATTACCAGTAAACTGGGCTTTGAATACCTGCGGGACTTCATCGATTACGGATCGCCTGCCGGCATGCCCAACTGGGGCGCGTCGGGTGGTTTGTCGAAAAATGAAATCGACCTGATGGCGCGGTATCTGCTGTTGGAGCCAGCGGTGCCGCCTGAATTCGGCATGAAGGACATCAAGGCAACGTGGAAGGTTCACGTTCCGGTCAACAAACGTCCAAAGAAAAAGATGAACAATCTTGATCTGGACAACCTGTTCTCGGTGACGTTGCGTGACACCGGCCAGGTCGCCCTGATCGACGGCGCCAGCAAAAAAATCGTCGAGGTCATCGAGACCGGATATGCGGTGCATATCTCAAGGGTGTCTGCGTCCGGGCGGTATCTTCTGGTCATCGGGCGAGACGCCAAAGTCAACCTGATCGACCTTTTCATGGAGCACCCGACAACGGTGGCCGAGATCAAGGTCGGTGCCGAGGCGCGCTCCGTCGAAACCTCGAAAATGAAAGGCTATGAGGACAAATACGCCATCGCCGGGGCCTATTGGCCGCCGCAATACGTCATCATGGATGGCTTTACCCTGGAGCCGAAGAAAGTCGTTTCCACACGGGGCATGACCGTTGATACGCAGGAATTTCACCCGGAACCCCGCGTGGCGGCGATCGTGGCGTCTCACTATCACCCGGAATTTGTCGTCAACGTCAAGGAAACCGGCAAAATCCTGTTGGTCAATTACGCCGATCTGGACAATTTCCAGGTTACGTCCATCAATGCCGAACGTTTCCTGCAT
>JABMOG010000077.1 GCA_013204265.1 Rhodospirillales bacterium | reverse complement strand
GGCTTCAGGTGTCAGTGATCGCAAGGTCGTGGAAGTTCGAGTCTTCTCCTGGGCACCATTTTTTAAGGCGGGGTAGCCTTTTGAAAAGCAAAGCAAAATCCATCGAGGTCCACCAGGGAGATCTACCCGGCGGGTTGGATTTCGGGTCCAGCGTTGCCGTGGATACGGAAACCCTCGGATTGAAGCCACACCGTGACCGGCTTTGTGTTGTTCAGGTTTCGGCCGGCGGCGGGGTATGCCATCTGGTTCAGTTTCCCGGCGCCGATTATTCAAAAGCCGATAATCTAAAGGCGCTGATGGTTGATCCCGCAGTGACCAAAATTTTTCATTACGCCCGTTTCGATGTTGCGACGGTATTGAAACATCTGGGCGTTGCCTGCGCCCCGGTGTATTGCACCAAAATCGCGTCCCGGCTGGCCCGGACCTATACCGGCAGCCACGGCCTCAAGGACGTTTGCCGCGAACTGGTCGGCGTGGAACTGAACAAGGACCAACAATCGTCCGACTGGGCGGCGGAAACGCTGTCGCCGCAACAGATCGAATATGCCGCCTCCGACGTGCTGTACCTGCACGAAATCCGGGCCCGGCTGGACGAAATGCTGAACCGCGAAGGCCGCGCCGAGATGGCCCAGGCCTGCTTCGAATTTCTGCCCACCCGCGCCGACCTCGATCTGGCCGGATGGGGGGAAGACGATATCTTTTCCCATTAACGGTTTGCGAATTCTGTTTCCCCCTAAACCGTTGGGATTGGTTGTTTTTTCCTAGCTACGAGCGCATACTCAGAGCCGACGGGTGCCGCCCAGGGTTAAGGTTTTCTTTGCCCTTTTGCCTTAACGTCGAACACTGGGCATCCTTCCTGTCATCTTGAGGCCCACTGATTTGTGATCACTGATGAGTAAACCGCCCGCCATGCCAAAATCTGACGCCGATTTATCTGAGGCCGCTACTGAGGCGGATACTCTGTCAGCAAAACGAGTTCTTGCTATCGAAGCCAAGGCCTTGGGGGCTTTGGCGGACAGTCTGGGTGGGCCTTTTTGCCGGGCGCTGGATATCATGGCCGGGGTGAGTGGCCGCGTTGTCGTCACCGGAATGGGCAAAAGCGGCCACATCGGCCATAAGATTGCGTCGACCCTGTCGTCAACCGGAACGCCGGCGTTTTTCGTCCATCCGGCCGAGGCCTCGCACGGCGACTTAGGCATGATTGCTACTGACGACGCCGTGCTTGCCCTTTCCAATTCGGGCGAGACGACGGAACTGGCCGACATAGTGGGCTACGCCAAGCGGTTCAAAATTCCTCTGATCGGCGTCACCGGCGGCAAAGACAGCGCCCTTGCTAAAGCCGCCGACGTGGCCCTAATTCTGCCGAACGTTGAGGAAGCCTGCCCGATGGGCCTGGCGCCGACCACGTCGACGACGGTGATGTTGGCCCTGGGCGATGCCATTTCTGTGGCGTTGCTGGAACGCAAAGGGTTCTCGCCGGATGAATTTCACGTCTTGCACCCGGGCGGCAAATTGGGCCGCCGGTTGATCAAGGTGTCCGACATCATGCACTCGGGCAATGACATGCCGTTGATCAGTTCGGAGTGTCTGATGTCCGACGCGCTGATCGAGATGAGCGCCAAGAGTTTCGGCTGCGTCGGCATTGCCGGGCCGGATGGTCTGTTGCAGGGCGTGATCACGGATGGCGATCTGCGCCGTCACATGAGTGCGGATTTAATTTCCAAGAAAACCAGTGACGTAATGACCAAATCGGCGATGTCGATCAATCCGGAAATGCTGGTCAGCGTGGCGTTGGGGATAATGAACATTCGCTCCATTACCAACATTTTTGTCACCAAGGATGACCGCCCCGTCGGCATTCTGCATATCCACGATTGCCTGCGAGCGGGCGTGGCCTGATTTTTTAACCATGAGCACCTCCGAAATCACAGGATTTGATCCGGCCGCGATTTATGCTGCGGCCACGGGGGAAAAATCTCCTGCCCCTGCCCGGTCTGAACGCCAGCAGAATCGGCAACGCGGCCTGATTATGGAAACCCGGGTGCGGCCCCGCGGCCACAAATGGTATAGCCGTTTCGTCCATATGATGAAGATCCTGTTGCCGGTGGTGGCGGCGTTGTTGATTGTGTTGATTCTGGTGTGGCCTTACCTGCGTACCGAAGACCTGCGGTTTCGACTCAGTTTTGCTGCCCTGAACGCTAACCAGAATGAAGACCCTTCCATGGTCAATCCGCGCTACTTAGGAATCGACAAGGAAAACCAGGCTTATTCCGTCACCGCCGATTTGGCCCGCAAGCTGGCCGCAGATGGGAGCGGCGTGGAACTGGAAATGCCCAAGGCCGACATCACCCTGAATGACGGAACCTGGTTGGTGTTGACGGCCAAAAACGGAGTCTTCAAACAGACAAAAAGCACTCTCGACCTGACCGGGGCGGTCAATTTGTTTCATGATTCCGGATACGAATTTCAAACCTCGCAGGCGGAAATCGACCTTGAAAAGGGGCTGGCCAAAGGATCGGCCGCGGTTCGGGGCCAAGGTCCGTTCGGTGAATTACAGGGCGAGGGGTTCCGCTTGATCGACAAGGGAAAGACCATTGTTTTTACCGGAAAATCTAAACTGGTGATTTATCCAGGGGCGGAGAAACCCGTTCAATGATGGGGTTCAGGTTAAATTTTGTTCCGATGATATTTGCCGCCGTGCTGGCGGCGATGGTTGGCGGCGGGGCGTCGGCCCAGACCCTAAATTTCGGTAGCGGTGATTCCGATCAGCCGATAGAAATATTCGCCGACAACGGCATCGAATGGCAGCAGGAAAACCTGATTTTTCTGGCCCGCGGCAACGCCCGCGCGGTGCGCGGCCCGGTGACGATATTTGCCGACGAATTGCGTGCGTACTACCGCGAAAAACCCGATGGCGGCACCGACATCTGGCGTTTGGACGCCAGCGGCAAGGTGCGGATCAAAACGGCGAGCGAGACGGCCTATGGCGACTCTGCCGTTTATCAGGTGAAAAACGGCATTCTGGTGCTGTCGGGGGCTAAGGTCCGCCTGGTCGCCGGAAGGGATGAAATCACTGCCGACAAGCAGCTCGAATACTGGGAAAACAAACGCATGGCGGTGGCGCGGGGCAATGCCTTTGCAGTGCGCGAAGATAAACGCATCAAGGCCGATGTCCTGGCGTCTTATTTTCGGGCTGACAAAAACGGCGAGAACAAGCTTTACCGCGTCGATGCGTTCGACAGCGTGAAAATAGTCACCCAAAATAACACTGCGACCGCCGACCGGGCCGTGTACAATGTTGAAAGCGGTATCGCTACGCTAACCGGTTCTGTTAAACTGGTACGTGGAAAAAACGTCCTAACGGGTTGCAGCGCCGAGGTAAATTTGAATAACGGGATCAGCAAGATATTCAGCTGTCCGACCACGCCCGGTACCGTGCGCAAACGTGCCCAGGGCGTCCTGCGGTTGAACAAGAAGACACTAAAATGATTGTATTCGAAAAGGTTACGACAATTTCATGACAGATGACGTGAACAACCCACCCGTCCCCAATGGACCGGCGCCCGGTCTCCGAGCGGTTCAGTCTCATCGGCCCCCGGCCCAACAGCCAACCGCCGTCCAGGGACAGCCGACGCCGCGTCTGGTCACCCACAACCGCGGCCTGATTGCCAAGAACATGGGCAAACGTTTCAAGAAACGCCCGGTGATCCGGGGCGTTTCCATGACCCTTCAACGCGGCGAAGTGGTTGGCTTGCTCGGCCCCAACGGCGCCGGCAAGACGACGTGCTTTTATATGATTACCGGCCTTATGCCGCCGGATTACGGCAACATTATTCTGGATGGCGACGATATCACCAACCTGCCGATGTACCGCCGCGCCCGCCTAGGCATCGGCTACTTGCCGCAGGAAGCGTCCATTTTCCGAGGCTTGACGGTGGAAAACAACATTCGCGCCGTGCTCGAAGTGGTGGAAACATCACGCGACCGCCGCGAGGCTATTTTGGAAGCCTTGTTAGCAGAATTTTCCATCACCCACTTGCGGCGCACACCATCCTTGGCGTTGTCGGGCGGCGAACGCCGCCGGGTCGAAATCGCCCGGGCGTTGGCGTCGAACCCCCATTTTGTGCTGCTCGACGAGCCCTTCGCGGGCATTGATCCGATTGCGGTCGGTGATATTCGCGATCTGGTCGCCCACCTCAAAGACCGCGGAATAGGGGTGCTGATTACCGATCATAATGTCCGCGAGACTTTAGAAGTTATTGATCGTGCCTATATAATCCACGATGGCATGGTGTTGATGGAGGGTGCGCCCAGTGAAATTGTCGGCAACGAAGATGTCCGGCGCGTTTACCTGGGGGACCGGTTTAGTCTCTAATCTTAATTAGTCCTGTGCTTGCTGAGGTTTTTCATGGCGTTAACGCCGCGTCTCGACATGCGCCAAAGCCAGTCTCTGGTGATGACGCCGCAATTGCAGCAAGCCATCAAGTTGCTGCAGCTGTCCAACCTTGAGCTCGGCGAATTCGTCGAAACCGAACTCGAAAAAAATCCCATGCTGGAGCGCGATGAGGGCGACCGGGACGATACCGGTGAGCGGGATTCCGGCGACGGGATTTCGGAGGACGCGAGTTCCGGCGATGCATCGGGTGAGACGGATGCCCTGCAATCGATAGATTTCGACGCCGCGCAAAAAGCGGTAATCGAAGACGACGCCCGGGATGTCGATTACGACAACACCTATTCCGAAGAAGGCCCCGCCGACGGCGGCCCAGGCCAGCAACAGACGACGTCCTTCGCCGATGCCGGAAGCGGTGGCAGTTTCGATCCGCTGTCGCCCAATCTTGAGGAAACGGTGTCGGAAAGACCATCCCTGCGCGATCACCTGAATTCCCAGTTATCCATGGACATTGTCGATCCCGTCGACCGCCTGATCGGCTGGCACCTGATCGACATGCTGGACGAAGCCGGCTACATCAGGGGCGATCTCGAATCGGTGGCCGAAATTCTGGAATGCGGTCTTGATCGTGTCGAAGCGACGTTGGCAAAAGTACAGCAGTTTGATCCGCCTGGCATTTTCGCGCGCAACCTGTCCGAATGCTTAGGGCTGCAGTTGTCCGAAAATAATCATCTGGACCCTTGTATGCAGACGTTTTTGGACAACCTGGACCTGGTTGCACGGCGCGATTTCAAAGGACTGGCCAAGGTCTGCGGCACGGATTCCGAAGACGTGCACGACATGATCGAAGAAATCAAAACGTTGAATCCGAAACCGGCGATGGCGTTTGATCATTCCATCACCCAGCCGATTACCCCCGATGTTTTGATGCGCCCGGCGCCGGGTGGCGGCTGGATTATCGAGCTGAATTCGGAATCACTGCCCAAGGTGTTGGTCAACAATCACTATTACACCCAGGTCCGCGGCGCGGCGCGGTCGAAATCGGAAAAACAGTATATTGTCGAACAATTTCAGTCCGCCAACTGGCTGGTCAAATCGCTGCATCAACGCGCCACCACCATTCTCAAGGTGGCCAGTGAGTTGGTCGTGCAACAAAGTGCTTTTTTCGCCAAGGGGGTGCAATACCTGAAACCGCTAGTGTTGCGCGATATCGCCGAAGCCATTGAAATGCACGAAAGTACGGTCAGCCGCGTGACCTCAAACAAATACATCGCCACGCCCCGTGGCATTTATGAATTGAAGTATTTCTTTACCCCCGCAATCGCGGCGACCGGCGGCGGGGTGCATTCGGCGGAATCCGTTCGCCACCGAATCAAGGCGCTGATTGACGAAGAGGCACCGAAAAAAATTCTTTCCGATGATAAAATCGTTGTTATTCTGAAGGAAGAAGGAATTGAAATCGCCCGGCGCACGGTGGCTAAATACCGGGAATCCATGCATATTCCGTCCTCCGTTCAACGGCGAAGAGACAAATCGGTTGATAGCTAATTTTTTTTGAAAATCAAGATAGAAAAACAAAAAAATCAGGTGTATTGACTTCACAACACTTGGGAATTATCGTCCCGGCCTTCACCGTCAGGGACCGTGTTTTTGACCGCTCGTATGAATATTTATCGGAGCGGTCGTTGCTGGTGACCGGTGCTCATTTAAACCTGGAATATAAATTTAACTAAACCATGGACATTTCCATTAAAGGTAAAAACCTCGATGTCGGCGACGCTCTCAGGGGCCACGCCGAAGGCAATCTGGCCGCAGCGGTAGATAAATATTTCGAACGCGCGATCGACGCCAACGTTATCTTCACCCGAGAAGGCCGGCACATGCGAGCCGATATTTCGGTTCACCCAGGGCCCCGTGGAATGGTTGTACAGGGCCGTTCAGAATCCGAAGACCCTTATGCCGCTTTCGACGGAGCGCTGGTCCGTATTTCGACGCAATTAAGGCGCTATAAGCGCCGCCTGGCCAACCACCATAAAGGTCATGCGGAGGGGCATGCGGAAGAAGCCCTGCAGGCACTGCAATACGTCATTCAGCCTGATTACGCTGATGAAGAGATTGGCGATGACGCCGAACCGGTCATCATCGCTGAAATGCCCGAGGAGATTGCGACCCTTAGCGTATCGGAAGCCGTCATGCGAATGGACCTTGCCGACCTGCCGGTGACCATGTTCCGCGACAGAGCTTCGGGCCGTCTTAACGTGGTGTATCACCGTTCCGACGGCAACATCGGCTGGATCGACCCTAACGATCAGGGAACGAACTAGAAAATCACGAAGACCGAATATCGAATTGGTAAGCGTAAACCCTGCCCCGAAAATCGGGTTTTGCCAGGGTTTCAAGAGAAGAAATGAGGAGCGGCCATGGAGATCAACGATCTTCTCGTACCGGGCGGCGTTAGCGCCGACCTGAAGGCGACCAGCAAAAAACAGGCTTTGCAGGATATGGCGCGCAGAGCGTCTGAGGTCTCGGGTCTGCCCGAGCGGGCGGTCTTTGACGTATTGATGGAACGCGAACGGCTGGGCACCACCGGTGTCGGCAACGGCATCGCTATTCCGCACGGCAAGCTGCCCAATCTGGACCGGTTGCACGGATTTTTTGCCCGCCTCAACCAGCCCATCGATTTCCAGGCCATTGATGAGCGCCCGGTGGACCTGATTTTTGTATTGCTGGCACCGGAAACCGCTGGCGCCGACCATCTCAAGGCGCTGGCCCGAATTTCCCGCCTGCTTCGCGACCAGTCGGTTTGCGAAAAATTGCGTGGCACTGACAACGCCGAGGCGCTGTACGCCATCTTGACGGAAATCGAAGAAGACCGCGCCGCCTGACTTAAGCCTTCGCCGGTTGCCTCTCACAGGGGCCTTTCCAAAACGCCAAACGCATTGTTACCATGACTCCATATCCCTTTGGTTAAAGGAGACGCACACATGGCGTTCTTGGAGAGCATTACGTATGTCGATTTGGTCGGCTACTTGGGCGGGTTGGTGACGGTCTGGGGGCTGAACCAGAAAACCATGATTCCATTACGCGTCGGCGCCGTTAGCGGTAATTTGATATTTATGGTTTTCGGGTTTTTGGCGGGCAGCAACCCGACTTTTATCGCCCACTCTTTGCTGCTGCCGCTGAATTGTTTCCGGATGTTTCAAATGATCCACCTGGTTCGGGAAATGCGCCTGTCGACCGACAGGGACAACTCCCTTGCGCCACTGATACCCTTTATGAAAAAGGAGACAGAAAAGGCCGGGGTCGAACTTTTCCATTTGGGCGACGCGCCGGACCGGATGATCCTGATAAAATCCGGGACCGTTTTACTCAAGGAAATCGACGTCCGGTGTGTCGAGGGCGAGGTGCTGGGCGAAATCGCCATGTTTGCACCCGATGGCCGGCGTACCTGCACGGCGGTTTGCGAAACCGATTGTGAACTGTTCACTTTGTCCAATACAGCGATGGTGCAGTTGTTTGCCCAGAACCCGCGTTTTGCGATGTTTCTGGTGCGTGTCATTGTCCAGCGATTGCTGAACAATTGGCACGAAGCCGACGCCCGCGCCCATGCGCGGATCACCGGTTAATGTAGGCTGATCGGTTCCAGGTCGTTCTGGAACAGGGCCGCCAGGGCGGTATTGCGGCTTTCCATCACACCCAATTGCTGGCCGTTGGCGGCGAACACGGCGTAGGCCGTGCGGCCGTCCATTTCGACCGGTTTGACGTAGGCTACTTCTGTGAGGCCCAAATCGATGAAATCCTGAACGGACATGTGCGGAGGCGCAAAGGGCGAAACGGTCTTCAGGGAATTGCTGTTCATAATGGCCCTCCTTTATTCCGGTTGTACATCAATGGTCTTGGGGCCATTACCTTTGTTTCCCGCGCCGCCACTTTCGATCTTGATGGCGCGAATTTCGGGTTCCGGCTGCAGGCGTTCCAGGTTTATGAACAGCAACCCGTTGTCCAGGTTGGCACCAAGAACCTCGATGCCCTCGGCCAGCACGAAACTGCGCTGGAACTGCCGGGACGCAATGCCCCGGTGCAGGAAGATGGTTTCTTCGCCGTTCGCCGCCATTGTCGGGCTGTCTTCCAATTGGCCGCGCACGACAAGCTGGTTGTCTTCCAGCGACACCGTAAGGTCATCCATGGAAAACCCGGCGACGGCCAGCGTGATGCGCAGGGCATTCTCGCCGATCTGTTCGATGTTGTAGGGGGGATATCCCTCGGCGGAGGCTTTCGAAGCCCGGTCGAGCATGCGCTCGAAATGGTCGAAACCCAGCAGCAGGGGACTGTTGAATACGGACATACGTGGCATCTGCGTGCTCCTCATTAAAATCGAGCGAGTACGATTTTTCCGGGGCCCGAACCGACGGCACCCCAACCCATGCCGGAACGCCCTTTGACAGGCCGCGCCAGCATCTCTGTATAGATTTGGCTTGAAATGGTGGCAAGTCAATAGGTTGGCGGCGGCGGTTAAAAAATGTGATGGAAAAACCCAAATTGACCGTGAGTTTTCTGAACAGAGCCGTATAATGCTCTTGTTAAAACCTACCCGTAATATCTGGAACATAAGCTGCCCAAAAGGGTAGTTAGGGAAAAATAAAATATGACTCTTTGGGCACGTTACGAACTGGGTGGAACGACCGGCTTCGGTTCGTTGGAATCCGACACTATCACCGTACATCAAGGCGACATGTTCGGCGATGCCAAACCGACCGGCGAGACGCTGGCGTTGGCCGACGTCAAATTGCTGGCGCCCTGCATCCCAACCAAGATGGTTGCGATGTGGAACAATTTCCACGCGCTGGCGGCCAAGCTGGAGGTGGCGGAACCGGCAGAACCGCTGTTCCTGCTCAAGGGCAACAATTCATTTCTCGGGCCTAATGAAACCATCCGCCGACCCGTGTCCTACGACGGCAAGGTCGGTTACGAAGGTGAATTGGGTATCGTTATCGGCAAGACCTGCACCAATGTGGCCGAGGCCGACGCGCCGGGCTATGTGTTCGGCTACACCTGTATCAACGACGTTACCGCCATGGAACTGATCTCCAAGGACAAGACCTTTGCGCAATGGGCGCGATCTAAAAGTTTCGACACCTTCGGCGTGTACGGCCCGGTCATCGCGACAGGGCTGGACCCGGCAACTTTGGTCGTGAAGACCGTGCTCAATGGGGATGAGAGGCAGAATTACCAGATCAGCGACATGATTTTTCCGGTCGGGCGGCTGGTTTCCTTGCTTTCCCACGACATGACGCTGATGGCGGGCGATATCATCGCCTGCGGCACGTCCCTCGGGGTCGGCTCGATGAAGGAAAAAACCAACACGGTCGCGGTTACCATCGACGGTATCGGCACGTTGTCGAACGTATTTGAATAAGTGGCGGAAGGGAAAATATTATGAAAATCTGTGTTGTCGGCGCCGGTGCCATTGGCGGGTTGATGGGGGCTAAACTGGCCCTTGCGGGCGAAGAGGTCACCATCATCGACCAGGGTGTCCATCTCAAGGCGATTCAAGACAACGGCCTGAAGTTGATTTGGGAGGACGGGACCGAAACCGTGGCCGAGGTTAAGGCCACCGACAGGATCGAGGACGCCGGCGAACAGGACCTGATTATCCTGGCCCTCAAGGCGCATTACCTGGAACTCGTCGCCAAGAAAATCGACCATTTGTGCGGCCCGGACACCATGATCGTCACCGTGCAGAACGGGATTCCGTGGTGGTATTTCCACAAACACGGCGGTCCACACGATGGCCGATCCTTGGAATCTCTCGACCCGGACGGAGTGTTGGGCAAATACATCGATTCTGACCGGATCGTCGGCTGTGTGGTTTACCCTGCCGCCGGGATCGAGGCACCGGGCGTCATTCGCCATGTCGAAGGCGACCGTTTTCCCATCGGCGAGCTGGACGGCGCACAAACGCCCCGCATCCAAAAACTTCATGACACCCTGGTCAATGCCGGGTTCCGGTCGCGTATTCTCGATGACATCCGCTCGGAAATCTGGCTCAAGGCTTGGGGCAATCTGTCGTTCAACCCGATCAGCGCCCTAACCCACGCCACGCTTGTCGAGATTTGCCAGTTCCGGGAAACCCGGAAACTGGCCGAAGCCATGATGACCGAGGCCCAGGTGGTGGCCGAAAAACTGGGCATCACCTTCCGCCATACTATTGAGAAACGCATTGCCGGGGCCGAAAGCGTCGGTTCGCACAAGACGTCGATGCTGCAAGATGTCGAGGCCGGCCGGTCGCTGGAAACCGAGGCCCTGATCGGCGCCATTCTGGAACTCAGCCACCTTACTGAGACTCCGGCGCCGTCGATTGAGGCGGTCTATGCCTGCGTCAAACTGTTGAACAAGGTGATGTTGCTGGAAGGCGCCGGCGTGCGCATCAGCGCGGCGGCTTGAGGCGAAAGTACGGCGATAAGAAATTTTGGGGCTGACCCAGATAACTCAATTTTGGGGTTATCATGGAGCCTATGCGCAAGTGTCGACTTAGCTACTACAAACAAGATCGCCTGATCGAGCATTTTGTTTCCGGATCTACTGCTCTGACAGCGGCGAGTCTCTGT
>JABMOG010000076.1 GCA_013204265.1 Rhodospirillales bacterium | reverse complement strand
GTCGGCGCGGTGATGATCGTCGGCGGCAACATCGACCACGTCACGCGGGTGATGACCACATCAATCGCGCTCGAAGTATCCAAGGGAAACCTGGCCCTCGCGCTCGGGCTCGGCATCATCTTGTTAGTGTTGTCGGCGGGGATAAACGGTGCCGCCTATCTCATTCAGCACAGCACCAAACGGTGGCACGCATGACCGCGCTGGACCACACCCCAACGATCCTGCCCCTGGAACTCGATGGCGTCTGCTTCGAGGCTGGCGGCACGCGCCTGATAAAAGACATGACGTGGCGGTTCACCGGCGACCGGCGGACCATCGTCATCGGCCCCAACGGCGCCGGTAAGAGCCTGTTCCTGAGGTTGTGCCACGGACTAATCGCACCCAGCCAGGGCACCGTCCGCTGGCAACCGGGGACGGAGGCCGCCCGCCACCAGGCGATGGTGTTCCAGCGCCCGGTGATGTTGCGCCGCTCGGTCGCCGACAACGTCGATTACGCTCTCAAGCTGCGCCGTGTTCCACACAGAGAGCGCACGGAAATCATCGACCGGGTGCTGCATGCAACCGGCCTCAAGCGGCTGGCCCATCAGCCGGCCCGGGTATTGTCCATTGGTGAGCAACAAAAACTGGCGTTGGCCCGGGCCTGGGCGCTTAACCCACAGGTACTATTTCTCGACGAACCGACGGCCAGCCTGGACCCCGCCGCCACGCACGGGGTCGAGGAAATTATCGATGCCATTCACGCCCAGGGCACCCGCATCATCATGACCACCCACGATCTGGGCCAGGCACGGCGTCTCGCCGACGAGGTCGTCTTCATCAACCGTGGCCGCATTCTCGAAGCCGCCCCGGCGAAGGCGTTCTTCGAGGCGCCTGAAAACGACCTTGCACAGGCGTTCGTCCGCGGCGAGTTGCTGTGGTGGGAAAAGGGCAAGGACAATCGCAAACAGCAGGGAAAATGGAAGGAACAGGGAAAATGAAAAACACATTCACTAAGTTCACCGCAGCACTGGCCTTGGCCACCATGGCGGTTTTCAGCGCCGCAACAGGAACGGCCCAGGCGGCCGAGAAGTTCATCACCGTGGCTTCGACCACATCGACCCAGAATTCCGGCCTTTACGATTTCATGCTGCCCATATTCACCAAGAAAACGGGAATCCAGGTTCGCGTTGTCGCCGTCGGCACCGGCCAGGCGATCCGCCTCGCGCGTGCCGGTGACGCCGATGTGCTGTTTGTCCATCACAAGCCCTCGGAAATTAAGTTCGTCGCCGACGGCTTCGGGGTCAAGCGTACGGATGTCATGTACAACGATTTCGTCATCATCGGCCCGAAGGCCGACCCGGCTGGCGTCAAAGGCATGAAGACGGCGGCAGGCGCGCTCGCCGTACTCGCCAAAAAGAAAACGCCGTTCGCATCCCGTGGCGACAACTCCGGCACCAACAAGGCCGAGCTCGGCCTGTGGAAAATCTCCGGCATCGATCCGAAGACAGCGTCGGGGTCGTGGTACCGGGAAACCGGCTCCGGCATGGGGGCGACCCTCAACACAGCGGCGGCCATGCCTGCCTATACGTTGTCGGACCGGGCGACCTGGCTCAAGTTCAAGAACAAGGGTGACCTGCGAATTCTGGTCGAGGGCGATGAGAAACTGTTCAACCAGTATGGCATCATCCTGATCAATCCCAAGAAACACCCCCAGGTTAAGGCAAAGCTCGGGCAAGCCTTCATCGACTGGGTGCTGAGCCCCGAAGGCCAGGGCGTCATCCACAGTTACAAGATCAAGGGCCAACAAGCGTTCTTCCCCAACGCACCGAAAGGCGGATCGTAAGGAGCGCCCGGAGACCCCCGATGGTTTTACGGACAATCATAGCGGTGCTGTTCGCCGCCTTGATCGCGTTTCCTGCCGCGGCGGAAAAATATATTACCCTGGTCGGCACTACATCGACCGACAACTCGGGGCTGTATAATAAAATCCTGCCCCTGTTCACGGCCAAGACGGGCATCCAGGTACGCGTCGTTTCCGTCGGCACCGGGCGCGCCATCAACATCGCCAAGAACGGCGACGCCGATGTGTTGTTGGTGCATCACCAAACGTCCGAGGAAAAGTTCGTTGCCGAAGGCTACGGGGTGAAGCGTTATGACGTCATGTACAACGACTTCATCATCGTTGGCCCCGGCAACGACCCCGCCGGTATCATGGGGTTAAAGAGCGTCGCCGCCGGATTGGCCCGGATTGCTGAAACCAGGAATTTTTTTGTGTCGCGCGGCGATGACAGCGGCACCCACAAGAAGGAATTGGCGATCTGGAAAATGGCCGGCGTTGATGCGGCCAAAGCCAGCGGCAAATGGTACCGCGAGGCCGGCGCCGGTATGGGGGCGACGCTCAACACGGCGTCGGCCATGCCTGCGTATACCCTGTCCGACCGGGGCACCTGGCTGAAGTTCGAGAACCGGGGAGGGTTGAGGCTGCTGGCCGAGAACGACCCGTTGTTGATCAACCCCTACGGCGTCATCCTGATCAACCCGAAACGCCATCCCCACGTCAAAGCAAAAATGGGCCAGGCCTTCATCGACTGGATCACCGGGACCGAAGGCCAAGCCGCGATCAAAGCCTACCGCATCAATGGCCGCCAGGCGTTTTTCCCGAACGCGAAGCGCTAGGCGTAACCGGAATTCGCGGCCATTTAAGCGTAGCGGTGGATAATTTTTTCACCGAAGAAGCGCATGCCCTCCATCGGCGGCATCGGCTGGATGACGACGTGGTCGACCCCGGCGGCGACCCAGGCGTCGAGACGTTCGCAGACCTGATCCACGTCGCCAATCAGGTTTGAGTCCAGCACGTCGCCGGCGGTCGGCGGGATGGGGAAACGGTGTTTGCGTTCATCGGCGTACATTTTGGCCCACTCAAGGGTCTCGTCGGTACTTTTGTCGGCCAGCCCGACGGCGGAGACGGCGACCTGAAAGGGCGGGTCTTTGCGTTTTGCCCGCATCCCCGCGACCAGGCTGGCGACGACATCAGGGGCCTTGGAGTACATGAACCAGACATCACCGTGCTCGACCATCAGGTCTTGCGTCGGCGGTGAATCACCGGCGATCCAGATCGGCGGATAGGGTTTTTGCAGCGGCTTCGGGTTGCAGTAGGCATCCTTCAATTGGAAGTGTTCGCCCTCATAGCTGAAACCGTCTTCGGTCATCAGCCCGCGCATCACGTGCAGGGATTCATCGAGGCGTTTGATCCGGACCATGCCGTCGTCGCTCCACTCACCGAAGCCATAGGATTTGCTTTCGTCGGCGAACCAGCCCGAACCGGGCGCCAGGATCACCCGCCCGCCGGTGATCTGGTCCAGCGTGCAGGCGATTTTCGCCGTCAGCCCCGGATGGCGGAAGGTATTGTTGATGGAATGGCCGCCGAGGCGAACCCGCTGGGTCAGCGCCCCGATGGCGGTCAGCGTCGTCCAATATTCCAGGATCGGTTTGGATCGGTCGAGGTGGGCGTTTTCCATGTGGTCTGGAATCCACACCGAATCAAAACCCAGACTCTCGGCCATTTGGGCCATTTCCAACGTGTAGGCGAACCCGGAAGATTCCGCCCCCATCTCGCCCTGGACGTTAAGGCGAATCCCGAATTTCAGTTTGCCGGCGATGATGTCACCCTTTGAGAACCGTGCCGCGCCAATCCTTCATTAACGCATCACGGGTCTTACCCGCAATCGCCAAGAAATCGCCGTTATGAAAAATTTCCATAAATTTAGGAACATCGCCGCCGAGCACATCATCAATCAAATACCGGCAAAAAGAACCGGCCATGAGATACGAGATAATGCGTGGCCTCATTTGCTCCATGTTGTTGATGTTCCTTTCCGCGAACGCATAGGCATCGCGTGGCACCGGAATATTCCACTTCTTGGAGTTCTCCCTTAAGCGCGCATTGAGCTCATTCCCGTAGTTCGGAAACACACGTCCCTTACCCACACGCTCTTGCAGATAGACAGCGACACCTTCCGAGAGCACTTCCGATACCCCCCTTCCGGTGAAGACATGGGTCAGTTCATGGGCGAGAGGAACCTGGCCGTTTTTCAAATGGTAAATTCCCGTCACGATGGTGCGCCGATAAAAATTGGTGAAGGAAATCTCGACATCCTCGACGCTCACGTGAATTTTTTCGGCGCCTGGCTGGCCCAGGATGCGGGCAATCTGCTGATATTCCCCATGCGCTTGGATTGCGAGACTATTGAGTTCTTCGGCGGTCACGGATGGCTCGCGGGACACCACATCCACATTTCCCGAGAACGATGTTTTTGCCGAGACACCGCCAGACAACACCAACCCAATAACCAACATTCCGGCCAGTCCCCACGTCCTCATTGCGGTCTCCATTTGATGATCCGGTTGTTACCAAAATCGGAAGCGAATACCGAGCCGTCGTCGGCGACGGCGACGCCGGTAATATAGGCCATCTGGCCGGGGCCGTCTCCCTTTTCTCCGAACGCGGTCTGGAATGTGCCCTTTGCGGAGAATTTTTGCACCCGGTTGTTGTAGAAATCGGCGGCAAAAACGTTACCGTCCCGGTCCACGGTGACCGCCGTGACGGTGGCGAACCAGCCCCTAAACGGTCCCCAGATATTGGTCGCCAACGGCCCGCCACGTTTCCATGTCAGGCTGCCGCCTGGCGCAAACGCCTGGATACGGTCGTTGTAGCCGTCGGCGACGTAAAGTGAACCATCCGGCCCGAGCGCCACGTCTGTTGGATAATTGAATTCTCCAGCCCCAATTCCGACGGTTCCGGTGGTCCCCCATTGGCGGATGAACCTTCCATCGGCGCGAAGCTGCTGGATGCGCTGATTGTAAAAATCGGCGATGATCAGATCGCCGTTGGCGGCCACGGCGACGCCACCCGGCGCCTTGAATTGGCCGGGGCCGGAACCTGGGCCGCCGATGATCCTTTTGGGCATTCCGTCCAGGGCAAAGACCTGGATACGGTCATTCCAATATTCTGCAACGTAGAGTTCGCCCCCGGCAATGGTCAGGTTCATCGGACGTCCCAGTTCCCCCACCCCACGCCCCGGTTTGCCGATCTGCCGCAAATAGTTGCCGTCCAGGTCGAACACCTGAATGCGGCCGCCTCTGGCGTCCGAAACGAAGACTTCTTTGCCATAAACAGCGATGCCGGTAGGATCCCGGAATTGCCCCGGCCCTTCCCCCTTTTGCCCCCACGCGGAAACAAATGCGTAAGGCGCTTGTTGCGCTGCGGGCACGAACACCCACCAGCCGATGGCGACCGCGCCGGTTAGGGTAAAAACAATAACCAGAACTACCGTTTTTAGTATTCTCAAAATGCGTACTTACCTGTCAGCTTAAAGCGGTAATCGGACGTCGGCTGGGAGCCGTTCAGGTTTTCCGCAATCGGAATTTGCACCCCCGACGTCAGCGCGTAATTTCGATAGGTCCAGAAGATACCCGGTGACAAAAACAGTTCCCAACCACCGCTGTCAGTCACGCTGGAACCATTCAGGGAATTCCGCGCCGATCGTTCCCCGTTTAGCTCAAGGAACAGGACGGTGTCGGCGTCGCGGTAGCCGCTCAGTACCGGGCGCACGCCACCGACCAGGTCGAGAAACACCTTGTCGCCTTTCTCCAGGTTTCCGCCGCCTTCGGTATTGAGGCGGTAACGCACCGCTGTGTTGTAATACCAGCGTCGGGATTCCAGGCCGTGCGCCAAGCCGCCAACGAAATCCGCAGACCCGCTGCCCAAACGCGGGCTTTTATCGTCGTCGCCGGTCGGTAACTTGGCTTTAAACAAAACAGCCGTCGAATATTGTTTGCCGGGGGAATCAATTCTCAGGAAGCGGTACTTTGCCGCCAGTTGGATATCGCCAAGGCCGCTTGAGCGATTCCCATTTACGGTGTTTTCCTCGAAGGGAACCTCCGCCGAAACGGTCAAGTCGGCGGTGACGCCATATTCGTATTCCAGGAAATATTCATTTTCGGCTTCGTTCTCCCCGGTCCCGCTGGCGCGCGCGCGGTGATAGCCCAGGCTAACCTCATGCGCCCCCTTCGAGTGGACGTGAGCACCTGGCGCGAATATTGGCTCATGCGCGGCGGCAGAGGTGGTCCAGGCGAGGATCACAACCGACACCAGAAACCCATTTTTTTTCATTTGCGGGCCTCGAAGCGGCGCAGTGTAAAGCCGGAATCGGCAACGACCCGTCTGGCGGTTTCTTCATCGAGAGTCTTTCCGGGTTTCATGACAACCGTAATAAAACCGCCTTCCATGTCGATGTCCAATTTCTCGACGCCGTCCAGGGCGAGGGTATTCTTCTCGACCCCATAAGCGCAGAACGGACACGCCAGCCCGTCCACGTAAAGCCGATAGACGGGGGACGCCGCCAGGGCGGACGCGGACCAGGCCACGGTGGAAATCAGAAAAACCGCAAGCATTAGCCATCTCATGACATTTGGCCTCTTTCCAGGGACTCGATGATGGAGCACGTACCGAGCGCCCCTTTTCCAGGACACGCCGCTATCAGGCGGCCAAGCGCCGTGCCGATATCCTGCAACTTTTTGATCTTGTGCTGGACTTCGGCCAACTTGGCCTCGGCGCGGCGCTGAACCTGGGTGCAATTGGCTTTGGGATCGGCGCGCAGCGACAACAACTCAGTGATCTCGTCCAGCGAAAACCCCAATTCCTGGGCCTCGCGGATAAACCGCAGGCGCGAGACGGTTTCGGGCGGGTATTCACGAAAGCCGCCCGCCGATGGTTTCAGGGGCTGGTTAATCAGGCCGCGGCGTTCGTAAAAGCGGATCGTCTCGACACCGATACCGGCCCGCTTCGCTGCCCTGCTTATGGTCATGGTTTTCAATTTCATTCTCCTCACAGCGCCAATCTAAACTCCGTACCAATGTACGGAGTCAAGAGCATAACGCCAACGACCGAATGAGGGAGCCTCTCAAACCCCGTCGACAACAATCATATTGCCGCGGGACGCGGACCGGCGGAGCGCCTTCGGCCCCTCATATTCCACAGAAGCGTGAAACGCCTTGGCCTGTTCTTTGGTCGGGAATTTCAGCACCACACAGCGGGGGTATGGCCAGTCGCCTTCGAGAATTTCCTGGTCGCCGCCGCGCACGATGTATTCGCCGCCATAGTGTTCAATTATCGGCGGCACCTGGACGCGGTAAAGCTCATAGGTGTCGGGGTCGTCTACGTCGATCTGAACGATAATGTATGCGGCCATGATTCCCTCCCTGCGTTTTGACCTTTACCCACGTGGGCGGTCTTGTTTTTGGCGCCCCATCTTCATATATGATGGGTGTCATTTTAAGGAATTGAAACGCCTCAAGGAACCCATTCATGAGTTACCATTTCTCCAAGACACTCGCCCTGCCCTTCGACGAAGCGATTGAGGTGGTGACCGCCGCTCTGGCCGAGAAAGGTTTCGGTGTGCTGACCACCATCGACGTCAAGGCGACCTTAAAGAAAAAACTGGATGCCGATTTTCGGCCCTACACCATCCTGGGTTCGTGCAATCCCACCTTTGCCCATAAGGCCCTGCTAAGCGAAGACAAGATCGGCACCATGCTGCCGTGCAACGTGGTCGTCCAGGACGCCGGCGGGGGCAACGTCGAAGTCTCGGCGGTCGATCCCATGGCCTCGATGCAGGCGATCGACAACCCCGACCTGGGCGCCATCGCGTCCGAGGTCCAGGGGTTGCTCAAAGGGGTAATCGAAGGGCTGTAGAAAACAGCGCAAATCAAAGCAAAAGGCGCCGGGTTCAGACGCCTTTTTTGATCATGAACTGGTAAACGCCGTCGGTGTCGTTGGTTTCCATCAACTCGTTACCGGTCGTGCGGCAGAACGAATCGAAATCCTTCACCGAACCGGGGTCGGTGGCGATCACTTCGAGAACTTCGCCCGCACTCAGATCTTTCAGCGCCTTTTTGGCCTTCAGGATCGGCAACGGGCAATTCATTCCTTTAGTGTCTAGTGTGGCTGTCGCTTCCATTTTGGTTTCATTTCCGTTGAAAGTTGAATTGATTCTTTAAATTCCCTGTATGGGATTACTTTAGCGGCATGAGCCCAGGCTGGCAATCAACCTTCGACATATTTCAGGCATAACACCCGCAGGCAGGATGCCAGATTTTTCTGGTCTGAAAACTGGCAATGGTCGTGCACCAGCGTGATCAGACCCGCCACCGTCACCCCTTGTTTTTCGGCCAAATCCTCCATCACCGTCCAGTAGGCCTGTTCCAGGCGGATGGTGGTCGAATGGCCATGAATACGAACCGATCGACGAGACGGCGTATAAAAAACCTTCGCCTCTTCCGGGCTGCAGATGGAAAACAACCGCGATAGCGGTCTCTCCAGGCCAGAGCCATCACTGGTGACAGCGGTCAATGTTTGCTTCCCCTTTTCCGGCGCTTTCGCTGCGGGGTCTTAGGTGCCCTCGTCAACGCGGTATCGACCACCGGTCTTCCAAATAAAAACGGTCAAATGTACAAGTTTATGTCAGACTTCAGCGCGTTTTCCATATAGGTGGCCGCGCCGCCGATCTCAATGCCGTCAATCAAGTCCTCAGGGCCCCATTCGAACAAGTCCATGGTCATCTGGCAACCGATGAACTTGATATCCGATTCTATAGCGGCCTCACGCAGTTCCGGAATGGAGGCCACGCCTTTTTTCTTGATCAGGTTCTTCATCATCGCCGTGCATGCGGCATCGACGCCGGGAATCGCCGACATCAAGTTCGGCATAGTCATATGCATACCCATCAACGGCATTTCCATGCCCGGGTTGCCGAGTGTCGAAATCTGCAGATGGTCGAGGTTCTTTTTCAGAAGCTGCAACCCGTAAAAGGTAAAGAACATGGTGACCTTGACATCCATCGCCGCCGCCGTGGTGCCCAGGATAAAGGGCGGGTAGGCCCAGTCCAGAGTTCCCTTGGTGACGATAATGCTCATGGATTTGGTGTTGGCGCTATCCCCGCTCATAACAATCTTGTTCCCTTCGTTAAATACACCGGAGTTCCTCCCCGCGCGCGTTTGAATTTAAAGGACTTTAACGACACCTGCCAGACATCCGGTAGTACATGCTGCTTACACACCGGCTTGTGAACCCCCGATTGCCCCTTTCGGTTGCCTAAAACTCACCCTCAACCAACGGCAAAACGCTTGTGCGCACCCGCCCTGGCCGCATTTACAGCCATTTTCTGATGTATATTTGCAACACTCAGGCAAAAATCGTGTCTTCCGTATCATGGTACTACTTCCCCAGTCGTTTTATTAACTAGAATTTCCCACTCGTTAACCACACATCGAACGATTGGCGTTGTGGGAGGGGCGAACCAAGGCATTGGGGCCGTGGTCAGCCTAAGGAACTTCGGGAGAGAGTTCCGTTCAACCGTTCAGGGGAATTTTTGAAATGTCAGTTAAAAAATTACAAACCGCGGTGTTGACCGCCGTTATCGCTGGTGGCGCCGCCATTCTGGCGCAGCCCACCCAGGCCACCGAGGGTTATTTTCAGCATGGCTATGGTACTGCCGCAAAAGGCATGGCGGGCGCTGGCGTTGCCGCACCGCAAGACACCCAAGCCGCAATCAACAACCCTGCGGGTATCCGTGGCCTTGGCAATCGCATCGATGGCAGCCTGTCATTGTTTTCACCAATTCGTAAGTATGATGCTAAAAGGGCTGAGGTCTTTATCAATACCGCGACCGGAGTCAAAGATGCGAAAAGTCATTCGAACCTCTTCTTGATTCCATCATTGGGCGCAAGCTGGGACATGGGTGATTACTCCCTTGGCCTGACCCTGTCCGCCAACGGCGGCATGAATACAGATTATGCCACTAAGGTCTTTACGGGCGGCACCGACGAACGTACCGGCGTTGACCTGTCGCAGGCTTTCATTGGCGCCACCTACGCCGTTCATCTGAACAACAGCAACACCATTGGCATCACCC
>JABMOG010000075.1 GCA_013204265.1 Rhodospirillales bacterium | reverse complement strand
GCGGGAAATATCCGGCTCCGACGCGATCAGGTTGAGGAACGTGGTCATCGCGACTTCGCCGTCGAGCATGGCGTCGTCCATGTTGACGTCGATGATTTGCGCACCGCCATTGACCTGGTCGCGGGCGATGTCGAGGGCTTGATCGAACGCGCCCTCACGGATCAGGGCGGCGAATTTGGCCGAGCCCGAGACGTTGGTGCGCTCGCCGATGTTCACGAACCCGGTGACCTCGCTGAAGTTGAGCGGCTCAAGCCCGGACAAACGGCTATGGGGAACGCCGTTCGGAATGACCCTGGGGGGGACGCCTGCGACAGCATCCGCGATGGCCTTGATGTGGGCCGGTGTCGTGCCGCAGCAGCCGCCGACCATATTGAGGAAGCCGCTGGTTGCGAATTCCCGCAGATGTTCGGCCATAAATTCGGGCGTGTCGTCGTAGTTACCGAATTCGTTGGGCAGCCCGGCGTTGGGATAGACGCTGATGTTGACGTTGGCGGTGGCGGAAATTTCCTGAATGTGGGGGCGCAGTTCTTCGACCCCGAGCGCGCAGTTGAACCCGACACTGATGGGCCGCGCATGGGCGATGGAATTCCAGAAAGCCTCCGGCGTTTGCCCCGACAGGGTGCGCCCGGAGGCGTCGGTGATGGTGCCGGAAATCATCACCGGCAGGTGAATGTCGTGGTCGTCGAAATATTTACGGGTGGCGTAGATCGCGGCTTTGGAATTGAGCGTGTCGAAAATGGTCTCGATCAGCAATACATCGACGCCGCCTTCGACCAAGCCGTGGATGGCCTCGCTGTACGCTTCGACCAGAGCGTCGAAGGTGACGTTGCGGAAACCCGGATCATTGACGTCGGGCGACATCGAGGCCGTGCGGTTGGTCGGCCCCAAGGCCCCGGCGACGTAACGCACCTTGTCGGGGGTTTCCTGGGTGGCGGCATCTGTGGCGCTGCGGGCGAGTTTGGCGGCCTCGAAGTTGAGTTCAAAGACCAGGTCTTCGAGCCCGTAATCGGCCTGCGAGATGGCAGTCGAATTGAAGGTATTGGTCTCGACGATGTCGGCCCCGGCACCGAGGAAGGCGGTGTGGACTTCGCGGATAATATCCGGCTGGGTCAGGGTCAGCAGGTCGTTGTTGCCCTTCAGGTCGGAAGGATGATCGGCGAAACGATCCCCCCTGAAATCGGTTTCTTCCAGGGTGTAGCCCTGGATCATGGTGCCCATGGCGCCGTCAAGTACGAGAATGCGTTTACGCAGGGCGTCTTCGATTGGTGTGGTCATATTCAAGGTTCTCAATGTTGTGCCCGGACGCCGAGGATATGGCAGATGGCGTAGACCAGATCGGCCCGGTTCATGGTGTAAAAATGAAAATCGGTGACTCCGGCGGCATGCAGCGCGCGGCATTGTTCGGCGGCGACCCCGGCGGCGACCAATTTGCGGGTTTCCGGGTCGTCGTCCAGCCCTTCAAACAGGTCGGCCATCCATTTTGGTACCGAGGCGCCGCACTTGGCGCTGAATTCGGCGACGCGGGCGAAATTGGTCACCGGCAGGATGCCTGGGATGATTGGCGCGGTAATGCCTGCGGCCCGCGCCCGGTCGAGAAACCGCAGGTAGACCTCGGTGTCGAAGAAGAATTGGGTGATGGCTTGACTGGCCCCGGCGTCGAGTTTGCGTTTCAGGTTATCGAGATCCGCTTGCCCGCTGGCGGCTTCGGGGTGGGTTTCCGGGTAGGCGGCGACGCTGATTTCGAAATCGGCGACGTTTTTCAGCCCCGCCACCAGATCGGACGCATAGGCGTAGCCTTGGGGGTGGGGATGGGACACCCCATCGCCCGCATCGCCGCGCAGGGCAACGATATGGCGGACGCCCGAATCCCAGTAATTTTGCGCGATGGCGTCGATTTCTTCTGTGGTCGCCCCGACGCAGGTCAGGTGCGCCGCCGGTTCCAGGTCGGTTTCCTGGCGGATGCGGTAAACGGTGGCATGGGTGCGCTCGCGCGTCGAACCCCCGGCGCCGTAGGTCACCGACACATAGGAAGGTTTCAGGGGGGCCAATCGCTGAATGCTGTTCCACAGGGTCTCGCCCGCCTTTTCCGTTGCCGGTGGGAAAAACTCGAACGACACCTTGACGTTTTGCGGCAACGGCGAGGCGATCGGGAAATTGGGTTCGGACTTCAGGTTTTTTATCATTGTTCGGTGTCTTTGCCGGAGGTCTTCGTTATCGGTTTTTCGGCCAGCCAGAGGGCGACGGTCAAAGGGTCGCTGGTGAGATGCTTTTGCTCAAGCCCTGTCAGGCCGGCCCGGGCAAACCAGGTGCCGATTTCCGTGTCTGAGAAGCCGAGGCGGCGGTGAGAGTGTTCCTCGCGCAGATTTTCCAACAAGTGCGGCAGGAAGTCGACCACCAAAAGCCGCCCACCGGGGGCCAACACGCGCGCCGCCTCGGTGATGGCGGCGCCGGGCTCATTGAGGAAGTGGAGAACCTGATGAATCACGGCGGCGTCAAAGTCGGCTGCACCGAACGGCAACCGGTAGAGGTCGGCCTGGCGGATCTGGCAATTGCCGCAACCGGCGCGGTCCAGGTTGGCGCGCGCCACGCTCAGCATCTCGCGCGACTGGTCGATGCCGACGCCGCGCTCAAGGTCGGGGCTGAGGACTTCCAGGATGCGCCCGGTGCCGGTGCCGATATCGAGCACGGACCGGATGGCCGGTTGCCCGAGCCATTCACGGATGACGGTTTCGACATCAACGTCATCGACGTGCAAGGAGCGAAGTTCGTCCCAGCGCTCGGCGTTGGCATCGAAATAGCCTGCCGCCTTTTCGTCGCGGGCCTGCTTGACGGCACTAAGCCGTTCAAGGTCGCGGGGCTCTCCATTTGGCAAAAGCGCGATCAGGTGGCGCGCCACTTCGGCTCCCGGCGCACTCCCCGGCATGTCGTCGGCGAGCCGGTGGAACACCCAGCTACCCTCGCGGTGGCGGTTCAACAGACCGGCCTCGGTCAACAGTTTCAGGTGGCGGGAAATGCGGGGTTGGCTTTGGCCGAGAATGCGGACCAGTTCGCTGACCGTCAACTCGTCTTTGGACAACAACTGAACGATACGCAGCCGGGTCGGTTCCGCCGCCGCGCGCAATGCCGCTAACAAGGCGTCCATGCGCTCGCCCGGGCGAGCGGGCGCGCGCCCCCCGGTGCCTTGGTCGGTTCTGATGGCCTCGGTCTGCATGGCGTAGACTCCGCGAAGTGACTTAAATCGTATTCAATAAAGACATAAACATATCTTTATATAAAATCAATGGAAAATTTTAACTGAGACAGAAATTTCTATATTTAGTGGAAAAGGGTTGCGTAGCCCCATTCCGTGGTAATATCCACCGATTCGCGGATGACGTCGCTGGCGGTACTGGGACCGCCTTAAAACCATCAGGCGCTGTCATTGTGGGGGAAGCGGCCAGGCTTCTGGGCATATGTATTTACTGTTTGGGTCTTCAACGCGGTTTCTAGCCGGCGTTTTAATGCTGGCGGTTGTTCTTCTGTTCGGCGGTTGCGCGGTGGCGCCACCGGCGTCCGACCCTGAGGCCGTCGCCGAATTCAAAGAACTCAACGACCCGGGCGAGCCTTTAATGCGCGCGATCTTTGAATTCAACCGTGGCCTCGACCGGGCGTTTTTGAAACCGGTGGCGAAGGTGTACCGGGATTCGACACCGCAATTCTTTCAGAACCGCATCAACCATGTTCTGGGCAATCTGCGCGCACCGGTCATTTTCATTAACGACGCCTTGCAGGGCGAACTGGACCGCGCCTTGGTGACCCTGGTCCGTTTCATGATCAATTCGACTTGGGGGCTGTTGGGCCTCAACGATCTCGCCACCGATATGGGGATGCCGGGCCATGATGAAGACTTCGGCCAGACCCTGGCGGTGTGGGGGATGAAGGAAGGGCCTTACCTGATGCTGCCGTTGTTCGGGCCGTCCAACCCCCGTGACGCAATTGGCTTGGCCGTCGATTATCTTATCAATCCGTTCAATATCTGGACCGCCAACACCGACCGGCAGTATGCCGCAGTCGCGCGCACCGGCGTGGGGGCGGTGGATTTGCGTGCGCTGCACATGGAAATTTTGGACGAATTGGAGAAATCTTCACTTGATTTTTACGCCTCCATACGCAGTTTATATCGCCAACGCCGGGGGAATGAGATTTCCAACGGCGATCCGTCGGCGAACTTACCGGTGCTCGGCTTTAACCTGGCTCCGGTCGACCCCTTGAATGATAAGGGGTCCGAGCGTTTCGACGGTGGTATGGATGAAATTCTAGAGGTTTCGCGGAAACGGTAATTATGATCAGTCGTCGTTTTTCACAGGCCGCCTGTAAGGGGCTGGCCTTGCTGTTTATTGTCGCACTGCCGCTCGGCCTGCCGACGACCGCCGCCGCCAGTCTGGAAGACAAGGCCGGTGATTTCATTCGCTCGCTCAGCCAAGAGGCCGTCAGTGCCCTGACCCGCACCGACACGCCGCGCGAAGAGCGGATTAAAAAGTTCCGTGTTTTGTTCAAAAAGCATTTTGCCGTCGGCGCCATCGGTCATTTCGTGCTCGGGCGCAATTGGAAGAACGCGACGAAAGACGAGCGTACAGAATACCTGAAATTGTTCGAAGACCTGATGGTCGTGTCCTACGTCGACCGGTTCCAACGCTATGCCGGCGTTAAACTGGACATTGCCCGGGTGCGGACGGAAAACGCCACCAACGTGACCGTGTTCTCCGTGCTGCCAAGGGACACCGGCAAGCCGGTTAACGTGTTGTGGCGTGTCGGCGCCCGTGTCGGCCCGGAGGGCGACATTTTGAAAATTCTCGACGTTATCATCGAAGGTGCGTCAATGAGCCAGACCCTGCGGTCTGATTTCGCCTCCATCATCCGCCAAAAAGACGGCAAGGTGTCCGGCTTGTTGGAGGAACTGCGCATCAAGACGGCCGCCCTGAAGGCCGCCGAGGCTAAAAACGTTCAGAAATAAGTTTCCCGGTGTCAGGACGCCGCACGCACGCCCCGATTATTGTGTTCCAGCAGCTCCAGCCCCAGTGGCGTCACTGTGACGATAGCGCCGAGCTCAATCGCGCGGGCGCGGGCCACCAGCCCACGATCAACAGCATCTTCCCAGACCGGCAGCCGCGGACACGACGTGCGCCAGGCACCCATCACGTCAGAATAGGCGCGGGGTTTAATCGCCACCCATTCGACGAGATCCAAAATCAGGGCTTCGGTTTCCTCCGTCATCACGACCTCCGTTGGCAAGGAGAGATATTAAGCTCTGTGGTTCATTCCTTTTTTAGCCCCGTTTCAGCGGCTTGTACTTGATCCGGTGGGGCTGGTCGGCGTCGGTGCCTAAGCGGCGGTGGCGGTCGGCCTCGTAATCCTGGTAATTGCCTTCAAACCAGACAACCTGGCTGTCGCCTTCGAAGGCCAGGATATGGGTCGCCAATCGGTCGAGGAACCAACGATCATGGCTGATGACGATGACGCAACCGGCGAACGCTTCGAGCGCGTCTTCGAGGGCGCGCAGGGTTTCCACATCGAGGTCGTTGGTCGGCTCATCCAGCAACAGTACGTTGGCTTCCGATTTCAGCATCTTCGCCATGTGTACCCGGTTGCGCTCGCCGCCCGATAACTGGCCGACTTTTTTCTGCTGATCGACGCCTTTGAAATTGAACTGGGCGACATAGGCACGGCTTTGCAGGGCGCGTTTGCCGACCTGGATTTCGTCATTGCCGCCCGAGATTTCCTCCCATACGGTCTTGTCAGCCGCTAGCGAATCACGCGACTGGTCGACATAGCCCAGCGCCACCGTCTCGCCGATCCGCATGGCCCCGCTGTCGGGGGTCTCGCCGCCGGTGATCATGCGGAACAGGGTCGTTTTACCGGCGCCGTTAGGGCCGATGACGCCGACGATGGCGCCGGGTGGTATCCGGAAGTTGAGGTCATCAATCAGAAGTGTGTCGCCGAAGCCCTTGGACAGGCCCTCGGCGTCGATCACCAGATTGCCCAGCCGTGGTCCCGGCGGAATGACAATCTGGGCCTTGCCCATCTGTTGCTCTTGGGCGCGGGCCAGCAAATCCTCGTAGGCCGTGATACGGGCCCGTGATTTGGTTTGGCGCGCGCGCGGCGAAGACCGGATCCATTCCAGTTCGTGTTTCAGGGTGCGTTGGCGGGCTGATTCTTCGCGCGATTCCTGGCCCAACCGTTTTTCTTTCTGTTCCAGCCACGACGAATAATTGCCTTCGTAGGGAATGCCCATACCCCGGTCCAGTTCCAGAATCCAGCCGGTCACGTTGTCGAGGAAATAACGATCATGGGTGACGATCATTACGGTGCCTTTATATTCCTCCAAATAATGTTCGAGCCAAGCTACGGATTCGGCATCCAAATGGTTGGTCGGCTCATCGAGCAGCAGGATTTCCGGTTTTTCCAGCAGCAGGCGGCACAAGGCCACGCGGCGGCGCTCGCCGCCCGACAGAACCGTGACATCGGCGTCGCCCGGCGGACAGCGCAGCG
>JABMOG010000074.1 GCA_013204265.1 Rhodospirillales bacterium | reverse complement strand
TGGTCGCAGTATTGAACGGCGGGACGAAAAGCGTGTGTCTCGTCGGCAAGACCTGGGATTTTCAGGTCGAGGTGGCTTTGGGCGTTGGACTGGAAGAAAACGTCACCATGATCGCCGATTCCGTGCGCTCGGCGGGCGACAAGGTAGAAGAGGTTCTGTTCGACGCGGAACACTTTTTCGATGGCTACAAGGCCAATTCCGAATACGCCATGAAATGCCTGCTCGCCGCCCAGGAGGCAGGCGCGCGCTGGATCGTTCTGTGCGATACCAACGGCGGCACATTACCGCACGAGATCGAGGAAATTTGCACGGCGGTGATGGAACATATTCCGGGTAAGAATTTGGGCATTCATTGTCATGACGATACCGGCAACGCGGCCGCGTGCAGCCTGGCTGCCGTGCGCGCCGGCGCGCGTCAGGTGCAGGGCGCGTTAAACGGCCTGGGCGAGCGTTGCGGTAACGCCAACCTAATTACGCTGATCCCGTCGCTGGTCTTAAAAATGGGATACGACGTCGGCATTTCCGCCAACGACCTGACCCAATTAACCCATCTTTCACGGCTTTTTGATGAACATTTGAACCGCGCGCCGGTTCGCAATGCGCCTTACGTGGGCGAAACGGCGTTTGCCCATAAGGGCGGGCTGCATGCCTCGGCGGTCGAGAAGGACCCGCGCTGTTACGAACACGTGGCCCCCGAACTGGTCGGCAATCGCCGCCATATCGTGGTTTCCGAACAGGCCGGGCGGTCCAGCATTCTGGCCCGCCTGCGCGACATCGGCATCGACGTTCCGGCGAACGATCCGAAACTTTCCGGCCTGCTGGGTACGGTCAAGGAACGTGCGCTCGAAGGCTACGCCTACGATGGGGCCGAAGCCAGTTTCGAGCTGCTGGCGCGCCGCGCCCTGGGCGAGGTGCCCGAGTATTTCCGCCTGAACGGGTTCCGCGTCATCGATGAGCGGCGCTGGAACGCCAAGGGCGAACTGATCACGTTATCCGAAGCGACGGTAAAGCTGGAAATGAACGAAAACCCGTATATGTCGGTGGCCGAAGGCAACGGCCCGGTCAACGCGCTGGACGCCGGTTTGCGCAAGGTGTTGCTGCCGCTTTATCCGCAATTGGAAGATTTGCGGCTGCTGGATTACAAGGTCCGTATTCTGACGCCGGGGGCGGGCACCCGCGCGGTGACGCGGGTGATGATCAAATCCGGTGACAGCCACGGCGAGGTATGGTCGACCGTCGGCGTTTCCACCAACGTTATCGACGCGTCGTTCAATGCGCTAAACGACAGTATTGTCTACAAGCTGTTTCGCGACGGCGCGGCCGCCGCCAATAATGGATAGGGTGGAACGTGGCCGGAACCGATAGGACACGGGCGGAAAAAGCCCTTCGCGACATCGATACCACGGGCGCGCCCGCCGTTATCCTGATTAACCCTCAGTTGGGCGAGAACATCGGCATGGCGGCGCGCGCCATGCTCAATTGCGGCCTGACCGACATGCGCCTCGTTGCCCCGCGCGACGGATGGCCCAACGATTCCGCCACCAACGCGGCTTCGGGCGCGCTGGTCGTTCTTGAAAATGCGCGCGTATTTTCCACCACCACCGAAGCGGTGACTGATCTCAATCTGGTGTTCGCCTCCACCGCGCGTGGCCGTGACATGACCAAACCGGTGGTGACGCCCCGCAAGGCCGCCGCCGAGATGCACGAAGCCTGGGCGGCGTCGGCATCAAAGGCGGGCATCCTTCTGGGCCCCGAGGCCAAAGGCCTGCATAACGATGACGTGGCGTTGGCCGATGCGGTGTTGACGGCGCAGATTAATCCGGGCTTTTCGTCGATAAACCTGGCGCAGGCCGTGCTTTTGTTCGGCTACGAGTGGTATCAGGCATCCATCGACGTGGTCGAACGCGAGGTGCCCATATCCGCCCATACGCGCCCCGCCACCAAGGAAGAGCTGGTCGGCTTTTTCGAACATCTGGAGCGCGAACTGGATAACTGCGGGTTCCTGCATGTGAAGGAAAAACGCCCCTCCATGGTGCGCAACCTGCGCAACTTGTTTCAGCGCGCAAATCTGACCGAACAGGAAGTGCGCAGCCTGCGCGGCATCGTCTCCGGCCTTGCCACCGGCCGCGGCGGCTCGGGTTCGGGAAACCACGACTGACCTTATTACGTGCCTTATTACGTGACAGTATACTAAATTATTTTTTAAATAATTTAGTATACTGTCACGTAATTGATGGACTCAGATTTTCTCGGACAGCTTTATGGCCAGGCGGGTGGCGGCGCGGACGGCGCCGCTTAATAGTTCGTAAGCTGGGGCGTTTTCGGCTCCGTGTTGCAGGGCAGTGTCGCGGTGGGCGAGTTCGTCTTCGCGGAATTTTTCGCAGGTTTCACGCAGTTCGGGTTCCTCGTCGCCCAGTTCTTCAATTTGCGCGGCGTAGTGTTCGTCGATGACCTCTTCGACGGCGACGGTGCAGGCCATGGCCGCCTCGCGCCCCAGCAAGGCCGTGCCCGCGCCCATGGCGAAACCGGCCAGATGCCACAGCGGCATCAGCGCCGTGGGACGTACCCGGTTTTTGACGATCAATTGGTTGAAGACGGCCAGGTGTTCGCGTTCCTGCTCGGCCATATGTTCGATGGTCGGGGCGTCGGGCGATTGCCCCAACACGGCGAGCTGGCCTTCGTAAATGCGAACCGCGCCATATTCTCCGGCGTGATCGACGCGCACCATTTGCGCCAGCCGTTCTTCGCGGGTGGGGTCGCCGGGCATTCTTTTGGGTGCGCTCATGACGCGGCTCCGCGCCGGGTTTCAAATAGCATCAGTGCGGCAAGCGCCAAAAATACGCCGACGTTGTAGGTCGCCATGGAGACGCCGAACAGGGTCCAGTCGACCTCGTCACACGCCTTGGGCTGCTTGACGTTCAGTTGCGACAGCACGTCGTTCAGCGACATGCCCGTGGTCGGGGCGCCGCCGCACGATGTCACCGACGCCCACCAGTGATGCTCGACCCCTACATGATAAAAGGCGATGGCGGCGCCAATGACGAGGACCGCTGTGCAACCGCCCAGGAATAATGCGCGGTATTTTGAAAACAGCGAAGCCAGGGCGATGGCTCCCGCGATTCCGTAGGCGATGCGCTGATAGGTGCACAGGATGCACGGTTCCACATCGAAGGCGTATTGGGCAATCACGCCAACCGCTGCGGCACCCCAACAGATCAGGCCAACGGCTATGGGCAACATATGAGATCGTTCAATCATGCTTACGGATATAAGGCTAGATAACAAACTTAACCAGCGCGAAGCCGCCCAGCAGCAACACCACGAAGGCCACGGCCAGCCAGTTCAGGTATTTTTCGATAAACCGCTGGATAGGTTCTCCGAAATACCAAAGCAATCCGGCCACGAAAAAGAATCGCACGCCACGGGCCAGCACCGAGGACACCATGAAGATCACAAGGTCCAGTCCGGTCAGGCCGCTTAAAATCGTGATCACCTTGTAGGGGAACGGCGTGACGCCCGCGATGAACACGGCCCAGGCGCCCCATTCATTGTAGTAGTCGCGGAATTGATCGAACTTCGGCGCGTAGCCGTAGAGGTCCAGCATCGGCCGCCCGACGGCCTCGAACGCCGCGTAGCCGATGGCGTAGCCCAGAACACCACCCAGAACCGAGGCGATAGTACACACGGCGGCGATGCGCCAGGCCTTGGTCCTGGCTGCCAGCACCATGGGGATCAGCATGATGTCCGGTGGGATGGGGAATACCGAACTTTCAATAAATGCCACCGCGCCCAATGCCCAAAGGGCGTAGCGGTGGCCCGATAACTTCAGTGTCCAGTCGTAAAGCGCGCGCAGCAAGCCGGTGACTCCCTTTTTTAAAGCCCGTGGTGTTTAGCAGGCGCGCGCCGTGCGGGCAATCGTGAACCGGCTGTTGACGTCGCGGCGGAGCGAGGGTATTGAACAGCGAAAGTTTGGTGTCGGCCTCGGTGGCGGAATTGGCAGACGCGGCAGACTCAAAATCTGTTTTCTGTAAGGAAGTGGGAGTTCGAGTCTCCCCCGGGGCACCAGCTTTTTCAATGACTTATGGTTCATGTGCGCGCTGGCTTAAGGCTGGCGTTTTTTCTTTTTGCCGGAATTGTCCCTAATTTGTCCCTAGTTTTGTCGTGAACGTGGGTGAAAATTGGCATTTGGTGGTGTGGATTCGGGCTCGTCGATGCCGCGAAGGCGAACGCGTGCGCGCCCTCCACCGCGCAGCCCGCTCGAAGAAGTGGACAAACCGCGTCTCGTAGTTGTATATAGTCGGAAAAGAAAACGCGCTAAGATACCGAGACCCGCAATCAGGGGAAGGAAACGGTGAAATAGCAACTGATGTTTGGGGGAGGCAGTGATGGACCTTATAGTCAGCCTCGTCGGGCTATTCTGGTCGTTTGCAAATAGCATTTGGACCTTCGCCGTTGAATATGAAGAGATTCTAACTATCGTTGGCGGCATAATTTTAGCGTACCTGTGTTACAGCGATAAAACCTCTCCTTTACGGATACACTACGCGGCAGGAATACTAGTTGGGGTTCTTATTGTAGGTCCGCTGTGGCGGCGTTTTGTCGACCTGCCCTGGTATGCGGACCTCGCAATAATTCTTGTGGTGCTGATTGTTGGTTTTATTGCAACCGCGCGGTTCGCAGAAAAATGGTTCGCAGAACCACATGAAATTTCCAAGGACTTTCTGATTTGGAAACCGGAATTTTCCGATGCAATGGACGCTTTGGATGCCGGAGATTATGAGAAAGTCTTTAGTGAATTTCGGAAACTCGCCGACGAGGGAAACCCAGTAGCGCTAAACAACCTTGGAATGCTTTTCGAGATAGGTCTGGGCGGCCACCGGTCAGACAGTCTCGCTGAGCGGTGTTATCGGCAAGCCGCTAAGCTAGGTGTAGCAGATGCGCAATTCAATCTTGCCGCAATACTCGCAGCGGACTTGATGAAGGATGATACGACAATAACGCCAAGTGACGATGAAAAATCACAGCGTTTTATTGAAGCGTATATGTGGGCCTATCTCGCGGCTTTGAAAAAGAACCCAGCAGCTGAAAAGGCCGTTGGCCGACTGAAGAAACACATGTCGAAGGAGCAGATACGAACAGCGGAGCGAATGGCCGCGCTAAACCTGAATACTGAGTGGAAGCACGAAGTGTAATCGAACTCAGGATAGCGCTCGCGCTTTTCTTCCGGAAGGTTAGCCGAGCCATGCCCTCCAATGGCGATGCGGTCCACTGATTGAGCCGCGAAAAAAGGCCACCTAAAGGTTTTCTCCAAGTCACTACGCGAGGGGCAGAATTGTCATCCTCGGACGGAAGCGTGTCTGGTGGAGGCCCGCAAGTTCGGATACAGCGAATAACCGCTCCGTGGTGTTGTCCATCTTGAACCAATAATCTCCTCGGCACTGTCAATTCACAAATCGTCGAAGCGCCCGTTTTGCAACTCAGAAGGTTCATCACTCATTTATGAGCCCTTGAGCCTTGCCTCAGCAAAAGAGCGCATGGTTGTTTCAAAAGGCAAACCCGTTCCCTAAGTCTATTTATGACAACATCGCCTATGGCCCACGCCTGCATGGTCTGGTAGATAGCAAAGCATCCTTGGATGCGATTGTTGAAAGCAGCCTGTCCAAGGCAGG
>JABMOG010000073.1 GCA_013204265.1 Rhodospirillales bacterium | reverse complement strand
TCGTCGCGGATGATTCCATCCGCTCGGGATTTGCTCTAGGCAGGGCCCGCGCTCTGAGGTCTTTTCGTTACACTTGATCTCGGTCAATTATATCTAATGGCATAGAAGTTATCCTCCACCATTGACATACGATAGAATTCAGTTGGTAAGGCCGCGTGTGCGATTTTATTGACAGGAGGTTAGGAAATTTCAATGCGCTACACAGGAAAAGAGGTCTTTTTTGACCGTAATGATCTGATCGTCAGCAAGACCGATTTAAAAGGGCGGATAACCTACGCCAACCATACTTTTTTGGAGATCGCGAGTTACGAGGAGGCGGAAGTCATCGGGCAACCCCACAATATGATTCGAAACCCGAATATGCCCCGCGCCGTGTTCGAACTGTTGTGGACGGTTATTGCAAAAGGCGAGGAAATTTTCGCCTATGTGGTGAATTCCACCAAAACCGGCGATCACTATTGGGTCATCGCCCACGTTACGCCGAGCCGGGAGAACGGCAGTATCGTCGGTTATCATTCGACCCGCCGGGTTCCCAATCCTCAGACCATAAAAACCGTGATCGAACCTTTGTACGATCAACTCAAATCCATCGAAGACAACAATCCGAACCGAAAGGACGGCATTCAGGAGTCCGTTGGCGCGCTGATGGGCATATTGAGCGATAAGGGTGTCAGTTATGACGAATTGATGGCCAGTTTAGCGAAGGATGATTGAGATGACCGGAGAACAAAATGTAATTTCCCAAGTGGCACCTGCGGGTTCAGTCAGTGCGGGTAAAATTCAGGAAATTTTGAAAGTTGTTGATGATATCTGTCAGGGAAATTTTGAATCCCGTATTAAGGACATCACCACCGAGAAGGGTGATGAGCGCGTACTTTGCCTCAAAATTAACGAATTGATTGATCGCGCCGATGCCTACGTGCGGGAATCAACGGCCTGTATGGAATTTGTTGCGCAAAACCAGTATTTCCGGCGTATCGCGCAGCACGGAATGTTGGGAGCCTATGGCGACGCCGCGAAGGCAATCAATTCTGCCGCCGATAGCGTCGAAGGTAAAATGAACAAGTTTGGCGAAATGGTCGGCGCCATTACGGCCGCTTCGACCGAGTTGAATGCCAGCGCCCAATCCATGGGGGAAACGGCGGGTAGCGCCAGTGAAAAGACTTCGGCCGTTGCCGCGGCAGCCGAGCAGGCGGGCGCCAACACGCAAACCGTTGCCTCCGCCGCCGAACAGTTGAATGCCTCCATTCAGGAAATTAATCGTCAGGTTTCCCAATCCGCATCCATGTCCGGCGAGGCTGTTATTGAAGCCGAAAAGGCAAACGAACTGGTCAAGGGATTGTCGGAGACATCAAACCAAATTGAGCAGGTGGTCAGCATGATTACGGACATTGCCAGCCAGACAAATCTGTTGGCATTGAACGCGACCATTGAGGCCGCGCGCGCTGGCGAGGCGGGCAAGGGGTTCGCCGTTGTCGCGTCTGAGGTTAAGAGCCTGGCTGGCCAAACGGGAAGGGCGACGGAAGACATCAAAAGGCAGGTTAAGCAAATTCAGGAAGCCACCGCCACGGCCGTTACGTCCATTGGCGATATCGGGAAAACAATAAATTCGTTCAACGAAGTTTCGGCGACTATTGCCGCGGCGGTTAAAGAACAGGGCGCGGCGACGGCGGAAATTGCCCGCAATGTGCAGGAAGCGTCGAGCGGCGTTACGGAAGTTACGGAAAATATTTCCGGCGTAAATGAGGCCGTCAGCCAAGTCAGTGAAATTTCCGGTGAAGTGTTGGCCGTATCAAACGATCTGGCGTCACAGGCGGAAATGTTATCCCAGGTCCTGAACAGTTAGATTTTATCTACTAAGGTTGCCGCGTAGTTTCGCCATCCACCAAATTCTGAAATATCCTTGTGTTGGCTTTCGGCAATTTCGCGTGGAAATAAAATTCCGTCCAGGATGTTACCGTCTTCAAGTTTTACCGGCCCACGGTAAAGACCCGGCGGCTCGCCTGCTTCCACGTGCGCCCATATCTCATCACTCATTTCAAAAACTTCACCTGCCACCGACACCCCTCCAGTTTCGACTTCAAACATGCCGGGGTGAATGTCGTTGATGGAATACAGCCGGTACACGGGCGCTGTGTTGAATTCACCGAGAAACGCGGCCCCCTCGAGATTGTGGTGCAACGCCAACCCCCGCATCAAGGTGCCGTTTACAAACAACGTATGTGTCATGACATTTCCCCCATGGTCGGTAATTTCTATTCCGCAGCCAGGGCCTGTTCCGCGTCGCGCAATTCCCGGTCAAGGCGCACGCCGGCGTGTGCCCGGGGGGGCGACAAGGGGGCCAGCAGGCTGTAGATCACCGGGATCAGTATCAGCGTGAACACGGTGGCGATCCCTAAGCCGCCGAACACTACCCAGCCGATGGCGCTGCGTGCTTCGGCGCCGGCGCCGCTGCCGAGTATCAACGGCAATGCGCCCAACACCGTCGACAGCATGGTCATCATCACCGGGCGCAAGCGGGTCATGGCCGATTCGCGGATAGCGTCGTGCACCGATTTGCCCCGGTCGCGCAGTTGGTCGGCGAATTCGACGACTAGAATGCCGTTTTTCGCCATCAGCCCGACCAGCATGACAAGGCCGATCTGGCTGTAGATATTGATGGTCGAGCCCGTCAGCTTGAGCGCGAATACCGCTGCCGCCAGACCGAACGGCACGGTCAGGATAATCACCAGCGCACTGAGCAGGCTTTCGAACTGGGCCGCCAGAACCAGCAGCACGATCAAAACGGCAAATCCGAAAATGATAGCAACCTCGTTGGAGGTATCTTGCAAGGTCGCCGCTTCGTTGATGAAATGCAGCCCGATACCGGGCGGCAGGGTTTCGTCGGCCAGCGCCTCAATATCGTTAATCGCCGTCTTCATGGTGTATCCGTCGGGCAGGTCGGCCTGAATCTCGATGGCACGTTTTTGTGCCGTGCGGTCCAGTTCCGCGGCGACACCGACCTCCTGCATGGTAACGAATGCCGACAACGGCACCAGTTTTCCCGATTCCGTGGACACGAACAGGTTGAACAGATCGCTGGGGTCGTTGATGGCCCCGGCCGCCGATTCCAGCATCACCGGAATGGAGCGGTCGTTGACGTTCAGTTCCGCGACCTCAAAACCATCAACCATGGCGCTCAGTGTGGTGGCGATGGCGTCGACGGGAACGCCCAGGTCTTCGGCGCGCCGCCGGTTGATCTTGATGGATAGCTGCGGCTGGGTCTGCTGGTATTCTATTTCCGGGTCTTCGAGCTGCGGCAACTGTTTGCGCATGGCGGCCTGAAAGTCACCCGCGGCCGAGGCGATTTCGGCATAATTGGACCCGGTCAGGGTAAATTCTATATTGCCGCCGGCGCGGCGCAAATTGAGGCTGTTGGGGGTGGTGATATGGGTGGTAGCGCCGGGAATGGCTTTCAGGGAGGCGCGCAAAGGGGCGACGATTTCGGCCTGGGAACGGGAGCGCTCCGACCATGGGACCAGCGGGGCAATGATGAATACCCGGTTGAGGTCCCAGCGCCCGACGATGGACATCACGTTAGTAATCTCGCCACTTTCCCGCAACGGTTCCAGCAGGGCCTCGGCCTGGGCCGATTGCCGGTCCATGTAATCCAGTCCGACTCCGTCGGGGCCTTGCATGCGGATGATTATGGCGCCGCGATCCTCCTTGGGCAGAAGCTCCTCGCCGATGGTCGGGTAAACGGCAACGGCCGTGAGCGCGATCAGAACCGATCCGCCGAGCATCAAAAACCGGGCGCCCAGAGTGAACTCCAGCAAGCGTTCATAAAGGTTGTTAATCCACCGGCCCGCCCTGTCGAGAACGCCTTGTCCATCGGCCTTGGGCACGTCCCCCGCCGGCAGCCGCGACGCCAGCATCGGGCACAGCGATAACGCCACGAACGAGGAAAGGGCGACGGCGATGGCCAGCACAAAGCCGAACTCAGTGAACAACCGCCCCGCCGTTCCGGGCAGGAAGGCAATCGGTATAAATACCGAAACCAGCGTTGCCGTCGTCGCCAGAACGGCAAAAAACACCTGCCGCGTACCGATGACGGCGGCGGCAAAGGGTTTTTGCCCGAGGCCGCGCTGGCGCTGGATGTTCTCAACAACGACAATAGCGTCATCGACGATCATGCCGGTAGCGAGGACCAGCGCCAAAAGGGTGAGAATGTTGATGGAAAAGCCCAACAGCCAGATGGCGCCGATGGTGCCGGTCAGGGCGATGGGAATGGCGATGGCGGGAATTAGCGTCGGGCGCAAGTGCCCCATGAAGGCGTAGATCACCGCAATCACGACCAGCACGGCGATGGACAGGCTTTTAATGACCTCGGCGACAGAGGAGCGGATGAACAGGGCGTCGTCGGAAATTTTGACCACCGTCACATCCTTGAGGCGATGATTCAACTGGTCGATGGTTTTATCGACGGCATCGGAAATGGCGATAGTGTTGGATTGTGCCCGGCGCACGATGCCGAGCCCGACCACCCTGCGCCCATTAAGCAGGGTGAAGCTTTCGGCCTCAGCCGGGCCGTAGTAAGCCCTGCCCACGTCGCTCAGCCGGACATCACCGCGAAGCGCCAGCCCTTCAACATCCTCTGTCCGCCAGATTGAGGCATCGGCCCGCACCAGCAACAACTGGTCGTCGGATTTGAAGCTGCCTGCGGGCACGTCGAGGCTGGTGCTTTTCAAGGCATTGGCGACGTTGTTGATGGACAACCCGAAACTGGCCAGCCGCAGGGGCTCAATAACGACCCGTAAGACCTGTTTCTGATTGCCGAACAAATCCACCGAGGCGACGCCGGGGATCGAGGCAAGCTCGGCCGAGACATCGTCTTCGGCCAGCCGGGTCAGGGCTTCTTGGGACAGGCGATTGCTGACCAGGGCGAGGCGAATGATGGGCGATGCGTCGGCGTCCGCCTTGACGATGGTGATGTCGTCGAGCCCCTCGGGCAGGTCGCGTTCGATCCCGGCAACGGCCTCGCGAATATCGTTGGCGGCGACGTCGAGGTCGATGTTGGGCAGGAACGTCGCCCGCACCCGGGCGTTGTTTTCTTCACTGGCGGCATTGATGGTTTTAACGCCTGAAACACGGGCGACGGCGCCTTCGATAACCGACGTGACCTCGGCGTCCATGGTTTCCGGCGATGCCCCGTCGAAAAAGGCGCGCACGGTCACTACGGGGCGGTCGACATCCGGCAGTTCGCGAACCTCGACCCCGAACATGGCGCCCAGGCCGGCAATGATAATCAGCAGGTTCAACACCACCACCAAAGTGGGGCGGCGGACGGAAAGCGACGGCAGACCGCTGAACTGGACCATCAGGATTGGGGCTCCGGTTTGCCGTCGACAAAGGGCGCGGTTTTGACCTTTTTGCCGATGCGCAGGCCTTGAACGCCTTCGACGACGATCGCATCACCGGCCTGCAACGGCCCGTCGATTAAAATCATGCCACGATCACGGCGAATAATTTTGACGAAAACCTTTTCGGCCCGGTCTTGGGCGATACGCCAGACGGAGGCACCGTCGCGGCTCCACAAGACGGCTACCTCTCGTACCAGGGGGTATTCCCGGCCCTTGAAGTTGAGACGGACCTGAAACGATGTGCCCGGTCGGATGCTTTCGTCCGGGGCGTTGACGCGGGCCTTGACCCTGAGCGACCGCGTCACCGGGTCAATGCGGCTGTCTGAGGTTTTGATGGTGCCCTGCATTTCCCGGTCCAGCATGGTCCACGAGCGCAAGGATACCGCATCGCCGGTTTTGATCCGGTCGGCATATTCCTCGGGCAGGTTGAATTCGACCAGAATAACGGAACGGTCGTCGAGGGTGGCGATCAGGGTACTGGCGGAAACCCGGTCACCTTTTTCGACGTCGGTCAGGCCGATGACGCCATCAAAAGGCGCGTAAACGGTTCGGTCCTGGAGCGCCGCACGGGCTTGATCGAGCCGCAAGCTGGCGCTTTCCAGGTTGGTTTGCGCGGTTTCCAGACGCGATAGGGAAGCGGCGCCCGACGGGATCAGTTTTTCCAGGCGCTTCAATTGCCGCAGCGTCTCCTTTTCCGCCACCGCAGCGAGACGCACGGCGAGGCGCTGGTGTTTGTCGTCGAGGCGCAGCAACGCCGCCCCTTTTTTGACGTGCTGTTCGGCGCGGAAGGCGACTTCGACGACTTCACCGGCGACGGAGGGATAGAGCGACGCCGATTTCAATGCCTCACCGGTGCCGATGGCGCGCACCACGACGGTGTCAACCGCGTGGTGAACCGGTTCAACCAGAACCAGGGTGGTGGCCGAGCCTTTGCGTTTCGGCCCGTCCGAGCGGGCGTCCTCAGTACCCCCGGCCAGCAACAACCAGCCGCCCACCAGGGCGACGGCCAGAACAAATGTTAGGGCAACTTGCGAGCGCAAGGGCATGACGAGGGCCTTAAAAATTCAGGTGAACGGGCTTCTCCGCTGGCACGTTGCAATATCAGTTGGGAACCTTGGTATATACCGAAATCAATCGAACATGGCGTCGATGTCGTCCTGGCCCATGGCAGCGTCGTCGGACTGTGGTCCGTGGAGTAACTCTTTGTCCTGACGCTCGTCGCCCTTGGGCCGGGCCATTTCCTGCAGGTTGGCGGTGCCGTGTTCGATGTTCCAGATTTCGATCATTTTTTGCAGGTGTTCTTCGATGTAGTTCAGGGAATTGACGACCTTTGTGATCCGCTGGCCGGTGATGTCCTGAAAGCTGCAGGCGGTCATCAGTTCCATGCCGATAAATTCCAGTTTATCGATATGCGGGCCGATATCATCGGGGTCGCCTTCGGGTATTTTTCCGCGTATTTCGGAAACGATCAGGTCAACTTGTTCGGCGTTCTCCAAAATCGCGTTGGCTGCTTCCTCGGTAGCCTTGACCACTTGGCCGAGTTCCTCGTTGGCGGTTGAAATGGTGGAGTTTGCGTCATCAACGGGCTTCAGGGCGGCGATTTCATTTTTTGTTGACGAGATGTGTTCGTTCAAGGCGTGAATTTCCGCCATGATCTCGTCAACCGAAGCCGTGGGTGGCTCTTCTTCCAGAGTCACGTCCAGTTTTTCGCTGAGCTCCTGGATCTGTTTTAAAACTGTACGGCTGATGCTGTTTTCAAGGGATTCTATGGCGTGCAATACATCGCCCATGTTTGAATCGGCGTGAAGCTGGGCGCGCTTGCCCCGTTCAGCAGAAAATTGCCGCTCACCTTGTCGTGCCATCAAAAGCCTCCATTGGGAAATTTGGAAACATTCTAGCGGTTAATTCCCTGTCCGTCACCGGGTATTCGGGGAACGTGGGTCTGGACTATCTCCCTGAGCCTTTGCCCGACACCTCGTCGGCCAGCCGCCCCATGAAGGTTTCGGCGCGGGCGATTTGGTCGAGCGAAATATATTCGTTGGGTTTGTGGGCGACAGCGATGTCGCCGGGGCCGCAAACCACGGTCGGAATACCGACACGGGTATGGAACAGCCCGGCCTCGGTTCCGAACGCGACCTTGGCGTGATCGTTGCGCCCGGCCAGCGCCTTCACAAAGGTCACAACCTCCTCGTCGGCGTCCAATTCCAGCCCCGGCATGTCGTTGTAACACTCGATGTCGATGCCGGTGTTCGGATCAACCGCGTGCATCAGGGGTTCCAGGGTTTCTTTGGCATAGGTGCGGATTTCGGCTTCCAGCACGTCCGGGTCATCGATAGCCAGATAGCGGAATTCGAACTCCACCCGGCACGTCCTGGGCACGATGTTCAACTGCACCCCGCCTTTGATGACGCCGGTGTGGACGGTGGTGTGGGTGACTTCGTAAAGCTCATCGAAGGGACCTTCTTTGGCGATCCGGCGGGCCATGTTTTTCAGGTAGGTCACCAGCTCGGCGGCGTATTCGACCGCGTTGACGCCTTGCGGCGCCAGGGCTGAGTGAGATTCCAGCCCGCGCACGTTGGCGATGAAACTGCGCTTGCCCTTATGGCCGGTAATGACCTGCATCGAGGTCGGCTCGCCGACGATGCACATGGCTGGTTTGATTGGCATGTCTTTGAGTTTGTCGATCAGGCGGCGCACCCCGATGCAGCCGATTTCCTCGTCATAGGAAAAGGCCAGATGGATGGGGGTCTTGAGCCCGCGTTCCAGAAAAACCGGCACATAGGCCAACACCACGGCGATGAAGCTTTTCATGTCCGCCGTGCCCCGGCCATACAGGTTGCCGTCCTTCTCGGTAACCTGGAAAGGCTCGGAATCCCAGTTCTGCCCGTCTACGGGCACCACGTCGGTATGGCCGGACAACATGATCCCCGGCTTTGCCTTGTCGCCCAGGGTGGCGTACAGGTTAGCCTTGGTACCATCCTCGTTATGGACCAGCAGGCTTTCGATGCCGAAGCCGTCGAGGTAGTCTTGAATAAAGGCAATCAGTTCCAGGTTGGATTCCCGGCTGGTGGTATCAAAGGCGATCAGTCTTTTGATCAAATCGAGGCTTCGAAGATCGGACATGATTTGCTGGTATCCTGATTGCAGAGATAACAAAATTGACGGATCAGTCACAGTTTGCAAGCCTCAGTCACCATGAATGAAAATTTGCCTTCCCTGATCCGTGAAAATCTGGTGGCCCGGCGGTCCGGCCAGTTCCAGTTTCTTGGTAATCTGGTTGAGGTGCCGTCTGAGTTTACCACTGGCAATATGGCGGCGGTCTCAGAATTAACTCTGCAGGCGCTACGGGACCTCGAACTGGGGGTAGAGCGCCATGCTGTCAGCCCGGATGCTCCTGGCAGCCTTGCGGGCGTCAATAATCTGGTAGTGCGGCACGAATTTTCCGCAGGCCCGGTGGTGGCGCTGGTGGCGCATGGTGATACGCGGCCCCCGACCGGCGATTGGACCCTGGATCCGCTCACCCCGACAATTCGCGGCGGGGTCTTTTACGGCCTGGGCGCGTTGTCGAAGGCGGACATTGCCGTTTACGCCCATGCCCTGGCGGCGCTGCGCGATGCAAAGCCGACGCTTTCGGGAACGGTGGAACTACATATCACCTTTGATGGCGAAGCCGACGGGCAATGGGGCACCAAATGGCTTCTGGATAACAGGATCGTCAATCCGGATTACGCCGTGGGTAGCGGCTTGGCCTACGCCATCGGCACCTCGTCGGTCGGCGATCTTCAGTTGCAGGTAGAAATCAAAAATTTGGCAGGGCACCCGTCCGCCGACCCCATGGAAGCGGCCTCAAAGATTCTGGGCAGCCTGTATCAATTGCGGACATCCTATCTGGACATCCACTCCGAAGTGCCCGGTATCGGGTCACCATCTCTCATCATTGGACAAATTCAGGGGGGTGAGCGTCCCGACGAGACTCCGGGGCGCGTGACCTTCACCTTGGACCGGCGGCTGATTCCGGATGAACACCCGGCCCAGGTGGAAGCCGAGCTAACGGGGCGGATCGCCGAGACGGCCAGTCGCCTCGGCGGCATCGTTTGCCGCATTCGCCGGTTGAAATTGGCACCGCCGATGAAACCAGGGGCGGGAACGGACAAACTGGCGGGCGTTCTGGAGCGCCAGGCCGCAGCCGTGATGGGGTCGCCGGTTGGCGCCTATGGAGTTCCGCATGCGAGTGCGACCCAGCATTACACCGCCGTCGGCATTCCCAGCGTTCTCTATGGGGCCGGGCCTGAACGGTATGAGGATGCCCATGCGGGCGGCCCGGATGAATGCCTGGCGTTGGACGATGTGCGCAAGGCGACGGAAGTGGTGGCGCTGGCGCTGGGCGAATTCATGACGCCGGCGGGCTGAGGCCGTTTTTTCAATTTTGACTAAGGATACTTTTGTCATGCCAACCGCACCGACAATGAGCGAAACCATAGGCTTGCTGGAAAACCGCGTCAGCGTGCGAAAATTCGAGGACCGCCCGGTGCCCGGGGAAACCGTCAACGCGGTCCTCAAGGCCGCCTTCCGCGCACCGACATCGTCCAACGTTCAGGCTTACAGTGTCATTGTCGTGCGCGATCCCGCGATCCGTGACCGGCTGGCGAAAATTGCCGGCGGGCAGGCGCATGTCAGCAAGGCGCCGGTGTTTCTCGCGTTCTGCGCTGACCTTACTCATGTCGAGCGCGCGGTCGCCAAGGCCGGGCAGGATTTCGGCGGGGCTGATCTGGAAATGAGCCTGGTTGCCAGCATCGATGCGTCGCTGGTTGGCATGGCGGCTTATTTGGCGGCGGAATCACTGGGCCTCAAGGGCGTGATGATCGGCGGGCTTCGCAATAACCCGGTGGATGTCGCCGCTGCTCTCGGGCTTCCAAAGCGGGTGTATAGCGTGTTCGGCATGTGTTTAGGATTCCCGGCGGGCGATCCCCCGCCACAGAAACCGCGCATGGATTTCAGCCAGATGGTGCACGACGACCGTTACGGCGCAGTGCGCGACGAGCGCTCACCGGAGCAAGCTCTCGGTGATTACGACGCCACCCTGGCGGCCCATTACCGGGCTATCGGCAAGGAAACGACGGACAATTCGTGGAGCCATGAGGTCGGCGGGAAATTTTATCCCCAGCCGCGCCCGAACCTGGCGCGCCAGCTTGCCGAATTAGGTTTCGATTTCGCCTGAGTTTTTTTATCACGCAAATGCGTCGTCGTGGATGAAGCCATTTATGAGTTTATGGCCTAATGCTTAGCGAATACGCTCGACGTTCCGTTCGCCTGGAACTGGACGACGTCGTAGCGTTCCGGTGGGCCTTCCATGCCCGGCGATCCGGCGGGCATGCCCGGAACGGCAATTCCCCGCACCTTGGGGCGTTCCTTTAACAAGCGTGCGACATCTTTGGCCGGAACATGCCCCTCGACGACATAGCCGTCGATCATGGCGGTGTGGCACGCCTGAAACATCTCGGGCACCCCGGCCATTTTCTTGATCTGATCGAGGTCTTCCAAATCCTGAACTTTTACCGAATGGCCGTTTTTTTCCATATGGGCGACCCAGCCTTTGCAACACCCGCATGTGGGGGACTTGTAAACGAGGACGTCGGCCGACTGCGCCGGTGCGGCCATAAAGGCCACGGCGAAAAAAGCCGCCAAGGCCGTCACGCCTTGGGAAATTTGCCGGGGTTTGTTTTTGCTCATTGTTTCGGTCCTTTTATGTTCGTTGCTATATCTTTTCTGGAGGATATCACCCGGCGGGGCCTTGATGCCGGTTAACCGGTATCCTTAAAGCCTTCGATGGCACCGGCCAGCCACGCCGCCGGGTCGCCGGGTGCGCCATCGGCGGGCAGGATGGCGACGGCCAGCGGTATCAGCGCACCGTGGCGGAAAAAATTCAACACCTGGATCGGATGTTTAACGCCGTAAGACGGCGATACCCAGCCTTCGCCCAGGGTCGTGGTCCAGTCTTCGCCGCCGTTGGCGATCAGTAGGAATTCCGAAGCCCCGGCGTTAAGTCGCCACAGGTCCGGTGCTTCTTGGGTCGCCTCTACGCCGGGGGCGAAGTGATAGGGAACTCGCACTCCGTGGTCGCCGTTCCCTTCAAAGTGATCGGAAATGACGATGCGGTGATTGGTTTTTTCAAACCCGATGCCGCGCACCGGCGTCACCGGAGCGGGCAGGCGGCGATAGCCGGAGTGCGCGCCGACGAAGCGGTCCCAGTCATCACCGCTGGACCAATGGCGGACGTCGGGCTCGGCGTCGTTGTGCAGCGACCACAGGTATTCCGGGCGCACAAAACGGTTTTGTTCCTCTCCGCCGACGACCGGCGTGTTGTGAAACCCGGTCGAGCGAAAATCGTTTCGCCATGCCGGGTCGGCGGAATAGACATAGGCGCCGCAATCGGTGATCAGGGTGGTGCCCAGCAACGACGCCTCAAAAGACAGGCAGTCATTGTGACCGTGGCCGCCGCGCCCGGCCATGCCGACTGGCCCGCCGTCGATAAAGACATGATCGTCGCCACCCCGCATAATGAAAACGCCGCCGTCATGGAAGGCTTGTGAGGCGAGGGTTTTCGGTTGGGCGGGAATTTTTGCGATGGCGTCGGGGCCGAGGCACCAGAAAATTTCTGCTGTCGACCCCGACGCCAATGACAAAATATCCTCATCATCAAAGCCAAGCCCGGCCAGGGCGATCATATAGCGGTGGTCGGTTATGGCCTGGCCTCCGAAGGGCAGGATGCGGCCATCATCGGCATCCCCCCACAACGGCGTGGAGCCGTCCGTTCGGCTGTAGGCGGCGATGAGGGTAGCCATTTTAGCAAGGCGTTCGGTGTACTGGGTGGGCACGTCCAGCCCGGCTTTGCGGCGGTACAGCGCCGGCAGCAGGAAAATTTCCAGGGCCAGCCGCTGATAGCCCGCCGAGACCTCGAAATCGACGCCGTCGCGGAATACCTGTTTGGGAAGCTCATTAGTGAGAATATCCCAGCCCTGACGCTGCCAGGGTTGCGGCGCGGGGCCGTTACCGAAAAACAGGCCCATGATCACCAGCCCGGCGGCGTCGGTGCCCAGGTGGTTGCCGTTGATATCGGACCATTCCAGGTTACGGGATGTGAAGTCACCGTGCAGGTACAATAATTTCAGGAAATCCATACGGAAATGATCGTCTTGCCATGCGGGTGCGGCGTGAAAGACGTGGAACAGCCAGACCAGGGCAATGCCGCGCAAGGCGACGTCCATGGTGCAGGCCCAGTTGACGCCGCGCGCCATCGGGTTGGCTGCGGTCCAGTCTTCGATCACATCGCGCACGGCCAGGGCATAGCGGTCATCGCCGGACAACAGATAGGCCTGACCGACCGGGATCAGCCATTGCAGTCTTGAGAGTTCCCACGGCACCTTGATGTCGCTGTCGCGGCCCAAATCCAAAACATCAATGCGGCGGAACGCAATGACCGGCCAGGAATGGCCGCTTTTGAAATCCGTGTGCCAGGATATAGGCGTGCCAAGGTCGACGGGGCCGGACCCCAACAGGTCAACCCGGTGCGCCACGGCGTCCTCGGCTGCGGCAAGAATGCGGGCTGCATCGCTGGGGCAGGCGGCCTCATAGGCGTCTTGGGCCACCGGTTCGGTGTGAAAGGGAAACGGCGCTTCGCCCAGCCGGGTCCACAGGGTATCGATATTCTGGGCGCCGAGCAGACTCAACAGCCTCTCCGGGCTCATCGCGCGGGCGCGGGCCGGGGCGCGGTACTGGTCCACCTCAGTTGCGATCTGGCGGGCCAGCCAACGCAGGATTACGTGCGGTGGTTTACGCCAGCCGCGGCGAATGAGTTCGAGGAGCCGCTTCATAGTTTTGACAGGTCGTCCCTAATAAACACTGATGGCATTACAATCCGGTTTTCACCGGGATTTCGATAGCGTACCTTTTTCCGACCCTTAAACCGCAACAAGAAATCGGTTTTTTTATGACACGTGCCGTTTTTCTGGATCGCGATGGAGTGATCATCCGCACAGACGTAGTGGATGGAAAGCCTTATGCGATAACTTCTTATGATGAGTTGCACATTCTCGATGGTGCCGCAGATGCCATTGACAGGCTCAAGGAGGCCGGCGTGATGATTGTCGTTTCCAATCAGCCCGACGTTACCGCCGGCAAGGTCACCCGTGATGTGGTCGAGGCGATTAACGCCGAATTGATGGATACGCTGGCTATTGACCAGATCAAGGTTTGTTACGATTCAGGTTCAGACTGCTACAAACCAAAGCCGGGGATGCTCTTGGAGGCGGCCCACGAGCATGATATCACCTTGCACCGCAGTTACATGGTCGGCGACCGCTGGCGCGATATCGGCGCTGGCAAAGCGGCCGGATGCACGACGGTCTTTATTGACAAGGGGTATTCGGAACAGGCCCTCGATATGCCTGATCACGTGGTTGGGTCATTGCCTGAGGCGGCGGATTTGATTTTGTTACGCAATGAGTGAGCAGGTATGACGGACCCACGCCATCCGAAAGACATGAAATCAAGATTTTCGCCGACGGTGCCGACTTGGGCGGCATCCGCGAGATGGCTGGCAATTCCCTGATCGAAGGCTTCACCACCAACCCGACGCTGATGCGTAAAGCTGGCGTCAGTGACTACAAGGGGTTTGCGCTGGAGGTGTTGAAGATCGTCACGGATCGCCCGGTTTCGTTCGAGGTGTTCGCCGACGAATTCGGCGAAATGGAGGCCCAGGCGTTGGAAATTGCCTCCTGGGGGAGCAACGTCAACGTCAAGATTCCGGTCACCAACACCCGGGGGGAAAGCGCCGCGCCGCTGGTCGGGCGGCTGTCGGGCCAAGGCATCATGGTTAACGTCACCGCCATGTTCACGCTCGACCAGGTACAGGGCATGGTCGATGTGCTGAACCCGGAGACGCCTGCGATCCTGTCGGTGTTCGCCGGCCGCGTCGCCGACAGCGGCCGCGACCCTATTCCGCACATGAAATCCGCCGTTGAGATTGCTTCCCAAAAACCGCTGGCCGAGGTGATGTGGGCGAGCCCGCGCGAGTTGCTGAACATCGCCCAGGCCGACGATGCCGGATGCCATATCATTACCCTGACCAACGACGTGATCCGAAAGCTCGGCAATATCGGCAAGGATCTGGGCGAATTTTCCCGCGAAACGGTGCAGATGTTCTATGACGATGCCTCTGCTGCGGGGTATACCATCCCTGTGAGGGAATCCTGAGAGATGGCGACTTGTGCCGGAATTCCACGATGGCAAACTGCCCAATAGCTTTGATGACGACAGCTATTACAACGTCCGCACGATGCAGGCGATCGGGGCAGAGTAGGGGAGCCTTGCGCCGACGGGATCCAAGAGAATGCCAAAAGCCTTTATTGTACTTGATAGGGTTATTCGGAAAGGACGAGAATAGCTGTTAAGTTATAGGAGGTTATATTAATTTTGGGGCTGACCCAGATAACTCAATTTTGGGGTTATCATGGAGCCTATGCGCAAGTGTCGACTTAGCTACTACAAACAAGATCGCCTGATCGAGCATTTTGTTTCCGGATCTAC
>JABMOG010000072.1 GCA_013204265.1 Rhodospirillales bacterium | reverse complement strand
GCGATCCCACAACTCTGTCTTCTGTGCCGACGTTAAACCTGGACGACGTATTTGACCCATATCTGTGCACTCCATCTTTGCTTCCAAGATAAAGTGTTGCATCGACCAGTTGAGGTCGCTTCCCGTAAGCAAACATCGCTGGCGGTAAACCGACACTCCGCTTGTGCGGGCTTTTCTTTTGCGCCGAAGCTGGCAAACTGTCCGCATGACTTTCGCTCGGTTCTTGCTCGTGATCGGGACACTGCTTGCCGTCGTGCCGACAGTAGCCAGTGCCGACACTATCGTTGGGCGCGCATCGGTAATTGACGGCAACACGCTGGAGATAAACGGGACGCGGATTCGTCTGTACGGCATTGATGCGCCGGAGAGCGCACAGATATGCGCCGTCAGTGGCAAGCAGTCTCGCTGCGGTCAACTGGCGGCGAAAGCGCTGGCTGACCGTATCGGACAACAGACCGTGACCTGCGACCCAAAAGGCCGTGATCAGGACGGCGTTGTCGTCGCCATGTGTAGCGCCGGCGGTGAGGACTTGAACGCCTGGATGGTCAGTCAGGGAATGGCGCTGGCGTACCGGCTGCACTCCACTAAATACGTGCGCCGGGAGAAGAGGGCGGCGAAAGAAAAAGCAGGTATCTGGCGCGGCTGGTTTGTTAAGCCATGGGACTGGCGTCGCGGCAGACGCCTGACCACGGAAAGGGTGTTCGAAGAAGGCGCGTGCGCGATCAAGGGCAACATCACCCGTGACGGCAAGCGCATATACCACATCCCCGGCGGGCAATATTATGATGGCGCGCGTATTGATACTCCCCTAGGTGAGCACTGGTTTTGTAGCGAAGCGGAAGCCCGTGCGGCGGGATGGAGGAAGTCGAAGCGGTGAGAACGCGTCTGCTTTCCGGTGGCGGCCTCAACCGGTCGTGATCGATGGTGGCCGCCGGTGGCGGGAAATAACCAACAGCGGACGTACAGCTATCGGTGATTTGAGCCACCGTTTTCCATTGATCTAGGGCAAGTTACGTCACCTGTCGGCAGGTTAGCTTTAAAAAATGAAACGCCCGCTCGCCGTGCAAGTGGTTGCGGATGCCCAGTTCAATCTTGGCCTCATATACGCATTCGGCCGCGGTGTAGCGCCGGACATACGAAAACCGTGAACTGGTTTCCGCAAGGCAGGCGAGCAGGGTAACCGATTAATTCGATAGGAGAGTCAATATGGTTGTCGATCACAGCACGGGTTTAGCGGCCGATATGGGCATTACCGACGAGATGATGGCGCACCCGGATCCGCGCGTGCCGCTAATCGATTCGGAAAACATCCCTGAAGAGCTACAAGCCGAACTGGCGCCGGCCTTCGAATGGTCGAAGCAAATGTGGGGGACGGTGCCGCGCTTTCTGCGCATGTTGGGTCACGCGCCCGTCGCGGTCGAGGCGTGGCTACTGATGGACCAGAAAATTCGCATCGACTACCTCGAAAAGGATCCCGATTACGTCAAGATCGAGGAGTTGGTGATTGTCAAAACGGCGCTGCTGACCGAGTGCAACAATTGAGTGGGTCACAATGTAGAGCTCGGTCGAGGTCTAGGATTGACGGATTCACAAATCGATTTGCTGACCGGCGACGGTTGGCGCGATAGCGAGTTGTTTACTGACAAAGAGAAAGCGGCGATTTGGTGGGCGGATGAGGTGACAAACCTGCGCGCCAAGCAAAACAAAGCGGCGTGGGAGGCGATGGAACAGCACTTCACAACGCGGCAAATTGTGGAACTGACCTTTATCTGCGGCATGTGGAATTTGTCGGGCCGCGTGGCCGAGGCGTTGCATTTGGTCGTCGAGCCGCCCGGTAAGCGGATCGAGTTTCAACTGGAGAGCCCAGCGTCGTAGCTGACGGCTGCCGTTGACGGTGGGAACTCGCAATACCGGCCGTTAAGCAAAACTAATAAAACACTGGCTGCCGGGCCATCGTTATCGCTAATGGGCACATTGCGATGCCGTTTGAGGGGAGCTTTCCACCGCATCGAATGCAGCCATTCGATAGGAGCATTTTGGTCGAAATTAAGACCTAACTTGACGTCACGCGTCTTTGGCTAAACAGCGGTATGACCGCAAAGGCCGACAAAATCAAAATTCCAGCTAAAGCGGTATAGATGCCGGCCGTAAGTCCGGCCGGCCAATAGTCGATCACCAACTCACCATGGGCTCCGGCTGGAAGAACGAGCGAAGGTACAAGGCCGGCAATTGGCTCTACTGGAATATCTTTGCCGTTCAAGCGAACTCGGAAACCTGGATACCATGCGCGTGCCACGATTACCCGCCCCCCCGAATGGCCTCCGCCTATTGTGTAGGAATCGGAACGCGTCTTTAAAGTGGGATTCCGGATTTGCACTCCGTCCGGCCATTGGACGATATTGCCAATGCGCCGCTGTGGTGTCGTTCTTTCAAAGATATCCGCCAATTCGGTTCGATCGATTACGGCCCAGCCCTTTCCCGCGTGATTAGCGAACATTGTCGAATAAGACCCACGTATCGCCACCACGCGGTCGACACCTGTCATATCCAAATATGAGAGATTTGTTTGGGGATCGACTGCAAGAACCTTCGACGGACCTTCGCTGCATGTCGTGCCCCTTAGACCGAGGCAAAAGTTTTCAACAAAACCGCGTTGAAGAATTGGCGTGTAGCCGTTTACCGTTTGCGTGCGCCTGTAGAGCGCTGTGTTTCCCGGCGCGATGGTGGCCCAATAATTTCCTGGTAATTGCGTCATACCACCAAAGAGAAATTCGGTCTGCGCCAGCGGTGGATACAGGGCGAAGGTGCGCGCATCATTTGCCTGTTGCAAGTCGAATTCGGCGCGCGCAAGTGGCGGGCGCCAATTCGACACCAGTTTGTTTGAAGGTGTAATTGCCGTGAGAGCAACGAACAGCAATACGTGACTTGCCACCAAGAGAACTGGCCAGCTGATTATGCCGCGCCGCTGGAACCACATTACGATCAGCGCCGCAACTGCTATTGCGAGCGCCATCTCAACCTGTATTCGCCAAAGCTCAGGACCATTGGCAATCGCGATCAAGAAGGGAACAAGCAGCGCAATGCCGGTCGGCCAAACCCGCCACGATGTTTCATTTTTAGACTGCCGCTGCTCGGTCACAAATATTGCGACCAGCAGGGCAAGCGCGAAGTGGTAATAAGGCAGGAACCGAAATGCATACCTGAAGTGCCACAGAGCTGGCGATAGACAGAGAATCGCGAATACTGCGGTGATAGACCACAGGATGATCTTTTTTGTCGAGGCAGGATACATCGACCGTTGCCCTAACGCGTTTACCAGCACCAGAGGTACAAACCACGACAGATAGTAAATGGGTGGGGAGACCACCACCTGGTAGGAACCGTCCCAAATCCGCCACAGGTCAGGAAAAAAAGGAAACCCGAGCGCCATCACCATTCCGTCCAGCGACGTTCGCCACAATAGAAGGTCTTGTGCGCGAACACTTTCACCAAGGATCGCTATCAACGGGAAAACCGCTGGTGCTGCTAGAAGGAGCGCCGATCCAAACGCCAAAGCGATCCGGAAACACGCGGTGAATTGGACTTCTATATAAAATAAAATCGGCAGTGTGACCGCCAACGCAGCGATCAGCGCGACGTTGGCATAAGGCCAACCGCCGACCAGAACCATATAGCTTAAGAGTGCGGCGGGAGGCACCCAGCGGGCATCGCGATACGCTCTTAATAGCCCCCACAATGCCCACGGGAGCCATGTGGAGCCGACAAGCGCGGGAACCCAATCTGAAGAACCCCAATATATTAGCCAGCTACTGGTGCCACCCACGACAGCCGCCATCAAGCTCGCCAATGGATCGGCGCCGAGGTCTCGTGCCAACATGTTTAGGCCGCCTGCCAAAATCGAGATGTGAATCAACACAAACAGCGTTGCTCCATGATGCAGTTGGTCCACTTCATCTACGACCAGGTACGCTCCTAGGGAAACCGGATTAAAAACAGCAAACTGGTACTCTGCGAGGATGGCGCCGCCATGCCATATGCGGTCGGTGAGCAATGGAAATTCGCCACTTTTGAGCAAGCGTGCGATTTCGCCGAACATCGGCATAAATTGGATTTGAAAATCGTCTTGGAAGTAAAAGAGAGGATTTTGAATAACCGGCATTGCGGCAGTTCCCGCGGTTAGAAATGCCGCAGCCATCACCCACGCAAATTCGGTCCGCCAAGTGAAACTTTTAGGGGCGGTCATTAAATTCCGACGATGGTAAAACGATCCGGTGCCATATAGGGCGATCGCTGGCCTAAAATGGTGAATTGCGCTGGTGCCATTCCGGTGAATTTAATAAGAAATATCATTTTGCCGTATTGGTTTGTCTCAAACGCCACACGATTGTACTCCGATAAATATTGCACCAATTACCTCACCCCGTCTAAGGCTGCCCAAGCGCCGTTAGCGGTCGCACCAGCGGTCGCACCGCAGTCGAGTTCAAAACGTCCGCATGGGGTCGGGATCTGCCGTATAGCGGTCGCTCTGACCACAATCGCTATTGACCCGACCAGCGGACACCGCGATGGACGCCGGCAATGAGGCCGCTGCCTAGTTGACCGTCGGCACCATGAAGATCTGGCCCGGGAAAATCAGGTCGGGGTCGCGGATTTGTGCGCGGTTGGCCTCGTAAATCAAGGTGTACTGGAAGCCGGCGCCATAGCGCTCGCGGGCGATCCGCCACAAATAGTCGCCCGGCTGGATGATAATCACCCGGCCCGGCGGCAAGCCGGTCAGGGGTTCGCCGCGGACAAACGGAATTTGCGACCGCGCCAGCACTTTACCGTCGGGCGCCACCTGGTCGACGCGCAACCTGTACGACCCCGGATCGACCTTGCGGTCGGGTGTCAGCGTCCACCGCCCCTGCTCGTCGGCGGTCGCACGGCCGATCAGCTCGTTATCGACATAGACCTGAACGGTGCCGCCCGGCGGCGCCGTGCCCGACAAGGCGAGGTCGCCGGCATCGTCGTAATCGACCGCGGCTACCGCAACCTCGGGGGGCGCGCCATCGGCTGTTGAGCGCCCATCGGACGGCGTTTGCAGAACCTGGGCCGGCGCCGACCCGTCGCGCGCAACCGCGACCGCCAGGACGCCGGTGCCCTGTTCGGGCACCGACAGCACGACGACGCGATCGGATTCGACCGGTTCGGCATCGCCACACTCGGCAAAAAGGCTCAGTTGGCGGTCGCCCGGCGCCAGCGGTTCGTCGGGGATCAACACCCAGTCGCCGCGCCGGTCGACCGTCGCCGACCCGACGACAGCATCGCCGTCGCGAACAATAATCGTGCAATCGGGTGTCGCCCGGCCGGCGATCACGACATTGCCATCTTTGTCGACGCGAACGATGTCGAACTCGGGCGCCATCGGCTGCAACGCCGGGTCACCCTGGGTTTCGGCGGCCTTCGGCGGTGGCGCTTCGCCCTTTTTAGGCTCGGCCACCGGCGGCTGCGCTTGCGTCGGCAGCGTGTCGGGCGACGGCAGTTGAAAAAACACCATCACGCCGATAACCGCCGCAACGACAAGCGCCGCGACACCCCAATAGACTAGCGATCGGTTCACTTTACGTCCCTGCTGACTTTCTGTGGCTAGTGAAACACGGTATTACGCGGAACGATTCATGGCAATCGGGACAAGAGGTCATATTTTAGCGCATCCCACCCAAGTCACGGCATCATCAGGTCACACCTAGCAGGTCATTGTCACCCATGGAGCATATTCGATCACTCTGCGTTTATTGCGGCTCGTCGGACCGCGGTCCCGCCGCGCACAAAGACGCCGCGCGCGCGTTTGGCCTCGAACTGGCGCAACGGGGCATACGTCTGGTTTTTGGCGGCGGCCGGGTCGGGGTGATGGGGACCCTCGCCGACGCCGTGCTCGAGGGGGGTGGCTCTGTCACCGGTATTATCCCCGACTTTCTGATGCGCCACGAAGTCGGCCATCAGGGCGTCACCCAATTGGAGATCGTCGCCACGATGCACGAACGCAAGGCCCGCATGGCCGAGCTGTCCGACGGTTTCGTCGTCCTGCCCGGCGGATTGGGCACGCTGGAGGAGCTGTTCGAAATCGTCACCTGGAAGCAGCTCGGCCTGCACACCAAGCCCATCGTCGTGGTCAACAGCGCCGGTTACTGGGACAATCTGCGCACCGTGATCGACGGCATCGTCGCCGCCGGTTACGCCCGCCGGGAAAACGCCGATTTGGCCGCGTTCGTCAATTCGGTCGAGGACGTATTTCCGCTCCTGGCGCGCCTGCCGGGCGGCGAATTGACCGTCGATTCCAAGCGTCTGTGAGACTAATTCGCGCCGCCAAGGCGTTGAAGCACCGACTTCGTAGAGCTGCGCGCGCGTTTTAACGTTTTTATCAATCCGGCACTATCGTCCGGATCGTTGCCGTAGACTTCGTCCAAATCCAGGCCGGGATTCTTATCGCGCACATTTTCCAGCGCAAGTTGGTCAAGCGACTCTTCCCCGTAGGTCATCAGGACGTGTAAACCTTCCTGCATGCAGGTTGCACACATGCTGTGCCCGTATTTCATGGCCTGCAATTCTTCGTGGGAGGTCTCGAGAAACGGCGCCAATGTGTAGCGGCTTTGGTCGAACACCGAACAACACAACATAACATTGCCCTCGGAGTTAATCGCCATTTGCCGTTCTCGCAACCGACAGTCACGCACCGGCGCGGCGCGTGAGACTTCGATGGCCCGATCCAGTGGAAGAGCGAGGCGATTAATCAGGCTGCGGTCCTCCTCGTTTAGCTCTGCCGGGGCGTCTTTGCGACCAAGAAAAGCGAGGTTTTTTTCCAGCGGCATGAGATATGCCCAGTACGTTGTAAAATCGAAAGCCAACTGCTCTGCGAAGGCACGCATCTCCAATTCGTCTTCTTGATTGTGGAGATAGCGGTGGAAGACGACGATAATCCGTGTCTTCGACCGCGTGACCCTCTTGGCCTCGGCAAGCCGTGTCATGTTCTCTTTGACGAGTTCGATATCGCCACCGCGATGGGTGACCCCGTAGTTTTCCTGGGTGAAGCCCGAGACCGAAATTTTGATCTGATCCGGATTTGCAGCCACGACCGGCTCAATTTGCTTCCCCAGGTTGAGATTCGTGCTCAAATCGCAACCAATGCCATGCGACTTAACAACGCGCACCATCTCCGGCAGATGTGGATGAATAAAAGGCTCGGTCCAGTTGTAGAGGGAAAAGTTGGTGACATGGCACTCGGAAATTGCCTTTGTCACAATTTTGTCCAGAAATTCCGGCTTCATATAGCCGCTCTGCAACGGCATGCCCGGCATGTTGCCCACGGGACACGAAGGACAGGCAAGATTACATCGCCCGACAATATCGACATCAAATGACCATCGAACTTTTCGCACAGATACCTCCAGGACGGCGCCGCTAGCTGTCTCCAGTATAATGCATTTTCAATGCCTGACGACCTTGCACCGGCCGTCACACCGGCCTATTTTGCGCCGCAACACCGTGGTTTTCGGCGGCTAAGAACATCGGGGACAGCATACAAAAGTCCCTACACACTGCTTTGCCGAGCCGAGCCGACCCGTTGCGGCCGTAATACACCCTGCATCCACATACGAATTTTCACCGAAAGAGGCGTAAATGATTGATCTGATGTCTATTGCTCGAACGGAGGCCGAGGGCGGCGATCTGTTCGCAACCCTGCAGGGGCTGTATCAGCCGACCGACGTCCGGCCGGAAGGCTATCCCGACGCCGTGGTCTGGCAGGGCGGCAATTTCAGCGGCGGTGTGAACCCCGTCGCGCACTCGATGACCGACGCCTATGCGCTGCTCGG
>JABMOG010000071.1 GCA_013204265.1 Rhodospirillales bacterium | reverse complement strand
CCAATGCGGTGCGCTATGGCACCATGCGCGAAAACGTGCTGGCGATGACCGTGGTGCTGGCCGACGGGCGCATCATTAAAACCAGCCGCCGGGCGCGGAAATCGGCCGCCGGTTACGATCTGACACGGCTGTTCGTCGGCTCGGAAGGAACGCTCGGCGTGATCACCGAAATCACGCTCAGGCTGCATGGCATCCCGGAAGCCGTGACCACCGCCGTGTGCTCCTTCGATGATGTGGAAAAGGCGATCAACACGGTGATTGTCACCATTCAGTCGGGAGTCCCGTTGGCCCGGGTCGAGTTTCTCGATGAAGTGCAGATGCAGGCCATGGCGGATTATTCCGATCTCGATTATGCCGCCCGCCCGACGCTTATTTTCGAATTTCACGGCACCAAAAACGGAATCGCCGAACAGGTTGAAACCGTTAAGGGTATCGCCGCAGATTTCGGCGCACCGGAATTCCGATGGGTCGATAATGCGGAAGAGCGCAGCCGCCTGTGGCAGGCCCGCCATGATGCCTATTATGCTTGTCTGGCGCTCAAACCCGGTGCCAAAGGAATGGCGACGGATGTTTGTGTGCCCATCTCGCGGCTCGCCGAATGCATCCTGGAAACCCGCAAGGACATCGATGACAGCGGAATTCTGGCGCCCATCGTCGGGCATGTCGGGGACGGAAATTTTCATGTCGTGTTGCTGATCGATATGGACGACAAAGACGACCTTGCCCATTGCCAGGCGTTCAACGAACGACTGGTGATGCGGGCATTGGCCATGGAAGGCACCTGCACCGGCGAACACGGCATCGGCTTCGGCAAGATGGATTTCCTGGTGTCCGAACACGGCGAAGCCGTCAGCGTCATGCGGGCCTTGAAAATGGCGCTCGACCCGCAAAACATCATGAACCCCGGCAAAATCGTCCGGGTCTGACGGGCAGTGTATTCCAGACAATTACGGAGATGAATTTGTGACCCACCCCGATCCCGCCGGTGCCCTGCGCCAACTTTTCGATGCCGCCGTGGCGGCTGCCGATCCGGCCCTGTGTGTGCCGCCCCATTTGCCGGACCTGTCGTCCCATACTGGCCGCCTCGTCGTTGTCGGCGCCGGCAAGGCATCGGCGGCCATGGCGCGCGCCGTCGAGGATGCTTGGCCATACAAAGTCGGGGGGCCGGGCGACCTTACGGGTCTTGTCGTCACCCGGTACGGCTGCGGCGTTCCATGCCAGCGGATCGAGATCGTCGAGGCCGCCCATCCGGTGCCCGACGCCAATGGGCTCGAAGCGGCGCGGCGGATACTTGAACTGGCGGAAAGCCTGGGCCCCGATGATTTGATGTTGTGCCTGATTTCCGGCGGCGGCTCGGCGTTGCTGTCGCTGCCCGCAATAGGCTTGAGCTTCGAGGACAAACAGGCGGTGAATACGGCGTTGCTGCGTTCAGGCGCGGCCATCACCGACATGAACTGCGTGCGCAAACACCTGTCGGCGATCAAGGGCGGGCGGCTGGCCCAGGCGGCGGCGCCTGCGCGCGTGGTCAGCCTGCTGATTTCCGACGTGCCCGGCGACGACCCGGCGGTGATTGCCTCGGGGCCGACCGTCGCCGACGCCACCACCACGGCGGACGCCCGCGCCATTTTGGAAAAATTTGCTGTTCCCGTGCCGCCCAACGTCACCGCGTGGCTGTATGGGGATGCGGCGGAAACGCCTAATCCCGGCGATGCGGTGTTCGCAGCTGTCGAAACGACGATCGTCGCCCGGCCCCAGGGCAGCCTCGACGCGGCGGCTGCGCTGGCCAAGGAACTAGGCATCACGCCGCTGATACTGGGCGACGCGATCGAGGGTGAGGCCCGCGACGTTGCCCGCGCCCATGCCGATCTCGCGCGCGCCGTGGCCGCTGGCGAAGGCCCGGTGCAGGCACCGGCGGTGCTGCTGTCGGGCGGCGAAGTTACGGTGACTATTCGGGGCGACGGCGGGCACGGCGGCCCCAACACGGAATACCTGTTGGCCATGGCGTTGGCGCTGGGCGGGGCCGAAAATATTCACGTCATCGCGTGTGACACCGACGGCATCGACGGTAGCGAAGACAACGCCGGCGCCCTCATCGGCCCCGAGACACTGGCGCGTGCCCGGGATGCGGGTCTCGACGCGCAGGCGTTTCTGGATGCCAACGACGCCTATACGTTTTTCAAGGGCCTCGGCGATCTGGTGATGACCGGCCCGACCCTGACCAACGTCAACGATTTCCGGGCGATTTTGATTCTTCCCTAGAGAGAAATTAGGAAGGGCTCTTATGGACTGGCTGCCTAGATCAATGATCAATGCCTCCCGGGTCCGTACACTTGGGATTGATGAGCACCTGTTTCGTAAAGGGGATACGGTTTTCGGTATCTTCGAGGTGATAAAGGGGCGTTTGAGTATGGTCCGCCACACGTCCGAAGGTCAAAAAGTTGTCATTCATTCGTCTTTGGAAGGCAGCCTGTTTGCCGAAGCCGCCTTGTTCGCAACTGAGTACCACTGCGATGGAGTGGCGGTTGAGGAAACGGAAGTTCGTGTCTTCGACAAGGATGCGGTGTTTGCGGCCTTTCGCGATAACCCGGAATTGGCCGAGAACTTTATGGCGGTTTTGGCGCGGCAGGTTCAGGTTCTTCGTGCGAAATTGGAGCAACGAAGCATACGGTCGGCCCGCCAGCGTTTAATCCATCATTTTATCTTATCCGCCGAAGAGGATGGCCGAACGGTTCCTCTCAAGGGAACCCTCAAAGACCTCGCGGTGGAACTCGGCCTGACCCACGAGGCGCTATACCGGACACTGGCAAAATTGGAAAAGGAAGGCCTTGTTGAGCGTTCGGCAACTGTAGTTTTGTTACAGCCAAAATTGTTTATATGATCCAGATCATATGAAATGTGGTGGTTCTCTGGATACTGCGCTCTCGGATTTAAATTTTTCTGGAGAGTAAATAGATGTCTAAAACGCTTCGCCGGCTGGTTGTTTGCGCTGCTGTTGCCGCAGCACTCACCTCAATTTCTGCATTTTCTGCGTTTGCAATAAATGGGTCCGCGCCCGTGAACGGGGGCGATCATAAGCATTCCGCTATGCAAATGCCCGCCAAGACCGAGACGCCGGATCCGTCCACGGGCCTCATGCCCACTTTGCCCGGACAGGATGCCTTCGGGGCTATTGCCGAAATCATCGCAATCCTTTCCGCCGATCCGAAAACGGATTGGAGCAAGGTCAATATAGGTGTCCTGAGAGAACATCTGGTGGATATGAATCTGGTGACGCTTGATGCCGGCGCACGAGGAAACATCATCGAAGGCGGGCTTGAAATCATCGTTTCCGGGCAAGGCCGCACGCTAAAGGCAATCCAGAACATGGTGATTGCCCATGCGCCGCAACTGGATCAATTGGAAAACTGGTCGGCGACTGCGGAGACATTGCCAAACGGAGCGCGCCTGATTGTGACCTCAAAGGTTGCGAGCGAAATCGCGCGTATTCGTGGACTGGGTTTCTTCGGCCTGATGGCCTCCGGTGCAAACCACCAACCCCACCATATCGGCATGGCCAGAGGTTTAATGGTCCATACGCAGTGAATTCGGGAATGCCTGGGCGTTTAGGGGATGACCGGTCTGCTCAGCCGGGTTTTTCCAGCCAGAACAGGGTTCCTTTGGTGCCGAAGCGCATGTTGTCGATTGGCTCACAGAGTGCAACGTCGAGATGGTTTTCGGCGGCAAGGTGGCGAACATAGTCTTCGCCATGGGCGTGGTGGCAGGTGTCGCGCAAGGCAAAGTTGCCCGAGTCCAGGGCCTCGACCGTGAAAGCGAAAGACCCTCCCGGCCTCAACACGCGGACGACACCGGAAAAGACGGCTTCGAGCGGCCCTATATAGAGGAACGAGTCCACGGCCAGGACCAGGTCGTAGGTGTCTTCTGTCTGGTTCAGAAAACCTGTGAAGTCACCTTGAAATAAACCATCGTAAACACCTTTTTCGAGGGCTTGTTCCATCATCTTCAAGGACAGATCGACGCCGTGTAATGTGTCGGTGGTGTCCCGAAACGCGGCGCCCGCCCGCCCGGTACCGCAGCCTAAATCGAGCGTGTTGGGAAAAGGGCGGGCAGTCTCGATCCCGCGCTGTTTGAGAAATCGTGCGGCGGCGGATCGGCAAATTTGGGGCAACTGCGAATCCCCTTGCTGCATCCGCCGTTCGAAAACAAAGGCATGTTCGTCAAAAATCTGTTCGACAAAGCCCTCGGGCGGAGCTTCGGTCATTTCGTCGGTCAACGCCGCCAGGAGGTACGCGGCCTTGCGGTTTTCCGGGTCTAGCGCCAAGGCCGCCCGTAAGCTTTCGACCGCGGCCTCCGGGTTGCCCGTGTCCTTGAACAGGAAGCCCAGGTTTAAGTGTGCCTCGACATTATTCGGATCAATGGTGATGGCTGTATCGAAGCTGGCAATGGCCTCGTCAATTTTACCCGTTCTTTTTAACGCCAAGCCCAGGCTGGCGTGAACGTTTGCAAACCCGGATTCGATGGCAAGGGACCGGGTCAGTAAATCCACGGCAAGTTCATTGTTGTCCCTTTGCAAAGCAATCACGCCGAGCAGTTGCAAGGCGTCCGGTTGTTTGGGGTCTGTCTGTAATACCTGCCGGTAAATGCCCTCCGCTTGCGACAGGTTGCCCGAGTTGTGGTACTGCGCCCCAAGGGCCAGGGCGTTTTGTGCGGACAAATGGCCGACGTCAGCCGGGGAATTCTCGCCGTCGGCTCCGTTCAAGTCTGTCGTGTCTTCAGAATTGGACATTGGCGATGGACGACATTCCAGCTTGGATTTTAAAAAACAATACAAGTGTTGTGAGGACGATACACTATCACGGAAACTCAAAATCAAATAAACGCCTGCTTGCGCGGTGGAACTGACCTTGCCGGTGGTACACACGCTTGGTATTTGCCTGAATTGCGCGGCGATACTACACTCTGGCCTTAATGAGAGACTTCCCGTCCGGGAGTAGGAGAGTAAGGCTTTGAAGAAAATATTTTGGGTCATTGGCGTGCTGGTGGTGGTGCTCGGCGGCGTTGTTTTGGTCGGGCCGGGCCTGATTGACTGGAACGCGTACAAAGCCGACCTCCAGGCTCAGGTCCGCAGCGCCACCGGCCGCGATATTCGCATTAACGGCGACATTTCCATCACCGTCCTGCCATCCCCGGCACTGATCGCCAATGACATTTCGCTTGCCAATGTCGATGGTGCGCAGGCCAAAAAAATGGTGCACCTGAAATCGCTGGAAGTCCGGGTCGCCCTGGCGCCGCTTCTGGGTGGCCAGGTCAAGGTCGAGAGGATCAAGCTGGTCAATCCGGTTTTTGAGTTGGAAGCCCTGGCCGACGGCCGCCGCAACTGGATGTTTGCAGCCGAGCCAACTTCCACAGGCAGCGGGGCCACCGCTCCGGTGCCGCCGGCTCCTGGTTCCGTGCCCGTGGCCGCGCCTGATGCCGCCCCGCCAAGTGGTGGATTTTCCGCGGGCGTGGCGCTGGACAACGTCAGCATTGAAAACGGCACTTTGGTCTACCGGGACGCCGCCGCCGGCACCTTTGAGAAAATTGATGCCATTAACGCGACCTTTTCCGCGGCATCCCTTAAGGGACCGTTCGAGAGCACTGGCGGCCTGACGGCGCGGGGGTTGCCGTTAAAGTTTGACATCAACGTCGGTGAAATCATTCACGCGCGCACCGTGGCCTTTAATCTCAGGCTGGGGATCGCGCACGGCGATTTGAAAATGCAGATGAACGGAACACTGGTCGGGCCCGGCGATGCGCCCCACATCAAGGGTTCCATAAAGGGCGAGGCCAAGTCTCTGGCGACCCTGATCCAGGCCGCCCAACCGGTCAGTCTGCCGGGGCCGCTGGGCCAGGCCTTCAGCTTCGAAGCCAACATCGACGCCGGTATGGATGGCGCCGAGATCAAGGGGTTGGAATTTCGTCTCGGCGAAACCCGGGCGAGCGGCGGCATCAACATGAAATTGGGTGAGGCGATAAGTATCGCCGTGCGCCTCGGGGCGGGCCGCGTCGATCTGGATCAGTGGTTGGTCGCCTCGGAAATTCCAGCACCCGCGGCGGGTTCCGAAAAATCGCCCAAGCCGAAGGGTTCCAGTCCGTCGGCGCCGAGTGCCGCAGTGGTGGTTGCCAAACCGAAAGGTCCGCCGTCTTTTTTCATTCCGAAATTCGTGCACGCCTCTCTGGCCCTGACCGCCGAGGCAATGACCTATCGGGGCGGGATCGTTCGAAACGGCGTGCTAAATGCCGAACTGGCTAACGGTGAAGTCACCCTGTCGCAGTTGTCGGCGCAATTTCCCGGTGGCTCGGACATGGCGCTGTTCGGATTCGTTACCGCGGTTGACGGGAAACCCCGGTTTGAAGGCGAACTGGAAAGCACGGTCAACGATATGCGCGGCGTTCTCGACTGGCTGGGCACCAAGATTGACGGCGTCGCCCAGGACCGTCTGCGTAAAATGACACTGGCGACCCGCCTCGTCGTGGTGCCGGAACAGGCGCAACTGACGGGCCTCAAATTGCAATTCGATTCCTCTAAGCTGACTGGCGGTGTGACCGTGGCCCTGCGCCGTCGCCTTTCCTTAGGCGTCAGCATCGCGCTGGACAGCCTCAATCTTGATACTTACATGCCGCGGCCACAGAAAAAAACCAGCCCAGGTGCGGCTCCGGCCAACAGCGCCGCAAATACGACCGAGAAGAATACGACCGCGACAAAAGCCGCAGCCAAGGCGGAAAACCCCCTTAAGGCGCTTGCGGTGCTGACCGGGATGGACGCCAATATGACGGCCCGCATCGGGTCGTTGACCTACCGAGGCACCGCGATCAAAAACGCCGTGTTTGACGGCACCCTCTATAACGGCAAATTGGATATCCGCCGACTCAGTGCGGACCAGATGGCCGGGGCAAAGGTGTCGGTGAAGGGCGTGCTCGACAATCTGGGCGGCGTGCCGACGGCGACCGGGCTCAACGTCACGGTGGAGACGGCCAGCGTCAACAAACTATTACGGCTCATTGGACAACAGCCCGTGCCGATGCTTAAAAATCTCGGCGCGGTCAATATCAATGGCCAGATCGACGGTCCCGTATTGTCGCCGAAACTCAAAATCAATCTCGCCGGTGCCGATGCCACGGCGACGGTGTACGGGGAACTGGACGGTTTGTCGCTGATCCCGACGGCGAAGGAACTGACGCTTAAGCTCGAAGCCAAGGATACGGCGAAAATACTCAAATTGGCCGGTGTCAGCGGGGTCACCGCCAAACAGCTCGGCCCGGTGACGGTTGCGGGCATGGTTGACGGCAATCTGCTGGGGCTCAAGGTTACGCTGGACGTCAAAGCTGCGGGCGGTAGCGCCGCTCTGGCTGGCTCGATCAACACCCTGCCCGTGGGTGATTTGGCCGATCTGTCCGTGCATCTCCGCCACCCCAATCTGGCGCGCCTGATGGGGTCTCTGGCGGGCTATCGCCCTGCAGGAAAGGTCGGCGATCTGGACGTTCAGGCGCGGCTTCGCGGTGGGCCGAAAGGCGTGTCCCTGACCGGATTGACGGCCAAGGCCGGTGATATTGCTCTGCGCGGCGACGTGGTGGTCGGGCTCGACGGCCCACGCCCCGATGTTAAAGCCAAGTTGACGGGTAGCGCCATCGTCCTCGATGCGTTCCTGCCGGCGGCCAAGTCGGCGTCGCTGTGGCCGGGGTGGCCGGGGCTGAAGATTATCCCCGTCGCAACTCGGTCGGGCGGGACGCGGTGGTCGACCGACCCCATCGATCTTTCGGGGTTGAGCGGAATAGACGCACAAGTGGCGCTGACCACACCGTCCCTGCAATTTGAGAAGTACATCCTGAAAAATGCCGATCTGGCCGTCAGCCTAGGTGGTGGGCGTCTTGCCGCCGACAAACTGACCGGCGTGTTGTTCGGCGGCGCGTTGCAGGCAACCGCCAAGGCGACGACGACGGCGCGGCCACGCCTTGAGGCGGTGGTCGCCCTGGAAAACATGAGCGTCAGCCAGGCCACAAGCGCCTTGACCGGGGCCTCCATGGCCAGCGGCAAGATGGGATTGCAGACGAATTTGGTGGCCGAAGGCGGTAATGTCGCCGCCCTGATCAACACCCTTAACGGCAACGGAACCCTTCGCCTCAAGGGCATAGACGTGCAACAGGGCAAAACAGGCACTATGCTGGCTGGCGCGCTGGGGCTGGTGTCGGCGATGAATAATGTTACCGGGTTGCTCGGCGGCGGTAAAAAATCCGGCAGTAAGGTGGATATGTCCGGCAGCTTCACCATCCGCAACGGCGTCGCCGACACCCGCGACATGCGGATCGCGTCGGGCCTCGGCGACGGTGCGGCGACCGGCACCATCGACTTGCCGCGCTGGCGCATAGACGTCAAAGGCAACGTCAAGCTGGACCAGAACGCCCTGACGGCGCTGATTTCCAAGGGCACGCGGCGCAATGTGACCACGTCGGTGCCGTTTGCCGTGTACGGCACCCTTGATGCGCCCAATATCAAACTCGATACTTCGAAGCTGACCGGCGGGGGGTTGCCCATTCCGGGTGCGGACCGGCTGCTCAAGAAATTGCCCAAGGGCGTCGGCGGTATCCTGCAGGGGATTTTGGGTGGCGGCGCGCAGCAACAGCAGGGTACGACCTCTGGCAGTACGGGGACCGGCAACGAGCCTCCGCCGCCGCGCTCTCAGCCCCAGCCCCAACCCCAGCCCCAGCAACAGCAACAAAAGGTAGATCCCGTCGATCTGCTCAAGGATTTGTTCAAGCGGCGTTAAGACGCTTTATTGCGCAGCACGAACACCCGGATCGCGCTCGACAGATTGGCCTGTGCGGCATCGGTCCGGCCCGAATCGATTTCGGCTATCAGCGCATTGAGGGAAAGGCCTCGTGCCTGGGCGATGTTTTTCAACGCCTCCCAGAACGCGGCCTCCAGCGACACCGACGTGGCATGCCCGGCGATCATTACCGAGCGTTTGCGGATTTGTGTATCTTTTTTCTGGGGGGTGGGGATGGTCATTTTTTTGCCGCTCCTCCTTTTGCCGTTCGTCTTGCAGCTTCCCAGGCTTTGGCCGCCCAGACGCAGAGGTCGCCGGGGTCATCAAAGACGTCGTCCGGGGCTTCGAAATAGGACAACTGGACCGGCTCTGGGCGGGTTTTTTTGGTGTAGGTAAAAGGGCTAAGCCCGCGCTCTTCAAAATCGCTGCGGTTCTCGTCGTCGGCCTTCAGGTACAGAACATCATCGACAATCAGCCCGAACATAGTGCCATCCAAAAATACCCCGGCACCGCCGAACATGCGTTTGGTGCGCACCGCGCCCAGCGGCTCCAGCAATTGCAGCAGGTGATCGATGTACTCAGAACTGACCGGCATGGCGCATTTCCTATAACAAGTTCTGGGCCAGCATCAACACCGCCATGAGCAGCAGCATTCCGCCCGAGGCCCGGTTGACGGCGGTGCGTGCGGCGGGGTTGGCGAGCCAGCGGCGCAGCGTGCCGGCAGCTAGCGCCATGGGCGCCTACCACAGGGTGTTGAGAACAATCAAAATGACGGCCAGCGTGATCAGTTGTTCCGGCACGTCGCCACGCTGGTAGTCGACGAAATTCGGAAACAGCGCCAGAAACAATAAAATGACTTTAGGATTGAGCAGGTTGCAAAACGCCGCTTCGCGCAGCGCCCGCCCGCTACCGGACGCATTGCCCGCGACGTCGAAGGTTAACCCGCCGCCGCCTTTAAGGCTTTGTACCCCAATCCAGGCGAGGTACGCGGCCCCCACGATTGCGACGCCGCGCAACAACGCCGGCGTCGAGGTGATAATCAGCGAAATCCCCGCCACCGCCAGCGCCGTGTGAATGAGCAGCCCCAACTGTACCCCGCCGACTGCCGCCAACCCGGGGCCGCGACCGCCGTTGATGGCATGGCGCAGGATGATGATGGTGTCGGGGCCGGGCGAGATAATAATGGCGACGGCGGTGGCGATAAACGCGGCCAGAACGGATGCTTCGAAACCGAACATCATCCCGCCCCCTATAGCGCCTTGAGAAAACCGGCAATCGCCTGAATGGCGTGTTGCCAGTTCTCAGCCTCGCTGAGCCCCGATGCCTTGCGGGGCTTGAACCCGTGATCGCCGTCTTCGAGCCAGTGCAGGGTAATGGATTTCGAAAGGGTGTAATCCTTGACGTCCTCCGTGCTGCCTAATGTATCGCGGGTGCCCTGACAAAACAGCGCGCGCGTTTTAAGGTGCTCCAGATGCGCGAGGCGGTCAGGGTTCATCGGCTTGCCAGACCCGTGGAACGGATAGCCGAGACAGACGAGACCACGAACTCCGGTCTCGTCGGCGACCATCGAGGCGATGCGCCCACCCATGGACTTGCCGCCGATTACCAGAGTGCCCGCGCCCAATTCATCAATCACATCGCGCCAGGTGTCGAGCAGCACCGGCGCCCGGTCGGGCGGACGTTTGGCGCCGGTTTCGCGGCGCTTCCTCATATAAGGGAATTCAAAACGCGCCATGCGAAAACCTTGCCTCGCCAGTCCTTCGGCGAAGGCGTTCATGAAGGGTGAGTCCATATGCGCGCCCGCACCATGCGCCAATGCGATGGTCAGCGGCGCGTCTTTAGGGCCGTCGAAGAGGAAGGGCGGGAGCATGGTCAGCCGTTGTGAATGGGCGCCGGGCCGGGCCATGCGAATTCGGCGAAGAAGTCGTTGCCTTTGTCGTCGACGACGATGAAGGCGGGGAAGTTTCTGATCTCGATCTTCCAGATCGCTTCCATGCCCAGTTCCTCGTAT
>JABMOG010000070.1 GCA_013204265.1 Rhodospirillales bacterium | reverse complement strand
GGCCCGATGATGTCCATCAAGGCCGTCAACGGGCTTAGCCACTACACGGACTGGACCATCGGCCACGTCCATTCCGGCGCACTCGGGTGGGTCGGCATGGTCAGCTTCGGCGCCATTTACTTCCTGGCGCCCCGCATGTGGAACCGCACGCGGCTGTATTCGGTGCGGCTGGTATCAACGCATTTCTGGCTGGCCACCATCGGCATCGTTATTTACACCGCTTCGATGTGGGTATCGGGCATCATGCAGGGCCTGATGTGGCGGTCCTATGATGCGCTCGGCTTTCTGGAATATTCCTTCGCCGAGACGGTCGCAGCGATGCACCCGTTCTACCTGATCCGCACCATCGGCGGCGGATTCTTCGTCGCCGGGTCGTTGGTCATGGCCTACAACGTCTACCGTACGGCGCGTGGGCATCTGCGCGAAGAAAAACCCTATGAGTCTGAGCCCATAGCGGTTCCGGCGTAGCTAAGGATTGAGCCATGTTTAACCATTCAAAACTTGAAAAGAACTCGATCCTGATGCTGATCGGAATCCTGATCGTGGTGTCGATCGGCGGCATTGTCGAAATTGCGCCGCTGTTCTACTTAGAGAGCACCATCGAGAAGGTTCAGGGCATGCGGCCCTATACGCCGTTGGAACTGGTTGGGCGCAACATCTACATCCGCGAAGGCTGTTACAACTGCCACAGCCAGATGATCCGCCCCTTCCGCGACGAAAACGAACGCTACGGACATTACAGCCTGGCGGCGGAAAGCATGTACGATCACCCGTTCCAGTGGGGCTCGAAACGCACCGGGCCGGACCTGGCGCGGGTCGGCGGCAAGTATTCCGACGACTGGCACCGCGAGCACATGGCAGCCCCCCGAGGCGTGGTCCCGGAATCGGTCATGCCCGGTTATCCGTTCCTGATGGACAACCCTGTTAAGGTTTCCGACATCGCCGATCATCTGACCGCCAACCGGAGGGTCGGCGTCCCCTACACCGACGACATGATCGCCGCCGCCGCCGCCGACATGGTGGCCCAGGTCGATCCCGATGGCGACGGCGCCGAGGCGCTGGTCAAACGCTACCCGAAAGCCCAGGTCCGTGATTTTGACGGCCGTCCGGGCACCCCGTCGGAGATGGATGCCCTGATCGCCTACCTGCAGATGTTGGGTACCCTGGTCGATTTCAGCGCCTACAAGGCGCAAGAAAACCTGAGATAGGAGACAACACCATGACCTTCCAAGACGTTTCCTATTTCGCCCAGACGTGGGGCCTCGTTTATATGATGATCCTGTTCTTCGGCATGTTGATTTACGCCCTGCGGCCAAGCGCCAAGAAAAAATTCGAAGACGCCGCCCAGATCCCGTTCAAGGAGGATTGAGCAATGGCGGAAAACAAAGACATCGACGCCTTTTCGGGAATCAAAACCACCGGCCACGAATGGGACGGCATCAAGGAGCTGGATAATCCGCTACCCAACTGGTGGCGCTGGATTTTCTATGCCTGCGTTGTGTGGTCGGTCGGCTACTGGGTTGCCTATCCGGCGTGGCCTCTGATCTCCAGCCATACCAAGGGCGTTCTGGGATACAGCTCGCGCGCCGAAGTCGCCACCGAGATCGCCACGGCCCGGCAGGCCCAGGCGGGCTTTCGGGCGAAGCTGGAAGGCGCGTCGCTGGAACAAATTCGCACCCAGCCGGACCTTCTCGAATTCGCGCTGGCCGGTGGGCGCTCGGCCTTCAACGTCAACTGTTCGCAATGCCACGGTTCCGGCGCACAAGGCTTTGCCGGCTACCCCAACCTCAATGATGACGAATGGCTGTGGGGCGGCTCGCTTGTCGACATCCAGAAAACCATTGCCCACGGGGCGCGCAACACCGACGACGACGACGCCCGCACCTCCGACATGCCGGCCTTCGGTCGCGATGAGATTTTGACCGAGGCGCAGATATCGGAAGTCACGGAGTACGTTCTCAAGCTGTCGGGCCAAGGCCATGACGCGCCCAAAGCCGAGCGCGGCGCGGCGCTCTATAACGATCAGTGTGTGGCCTGCCACGGCAAGGACGGCTCAGGCGATTCTTCACTAGGCGCACCGGCCTTGAACAACGCCATCTGGCTGTACGGCGGCGACCGGCAAACAATCAATGAGACCATTTCCAACAGCCGCCGCGGTGTCATGCCGGCGTGGGGAAAAATACTCGACCCCGTGACCGTCAAATCCCTTGCCGTCTATGTCCATTCGCTGGGCGGTGGCCGCTAGTGGATGGAGCATCACGTTTCAAACCCCGAACCGGCAGGAAATCCAGAACACTTTGACGTCGAGCCCGTCAACAAGAAGGAAAACCGATCCCTATATAAGAGCCGTGAGCGGATTCACCCCAAACGGGTCACAGGCGCGTTCCGGTCTTTCAAGTGGCTGGTCATGCTGGTGACGCTGGGCATTTATTATATTACGCCGTGGCTGCGCTGGGACCGTGGCCTGGGCGCCCCTGACCAGGCGGTACTGATCGATTTCCCGGCGCGGCGCTTCTACTTCTTCTTCATCGAAATCTGGCCGCAGGAAATCTATTACATCGCCGGGCTTTTGATATTGGCCGGTATCGGGCTTTTTCTGGTGACCAGCGTCTTCGGGCGCGCGTGGTGCGGCTACAGCTGCCCGCAAACCGTATGGGTTGACTTGTTTCTCGTCGTCGAGCGGGCCATTGAAGGCGACCGCTCGGCCCGCATCCGCCTCGACAATGCCCCGATGACATCCTCCAAGGCGGCCAAGCGTATCGCCAAACATATCGTCTGGCTGTTGATTGCCATGGGCACCGGCGGCGCCTGGGTGTTTTATTATGTCGATGCACCGACCCTGGCGGTCCAGCTTTTAGCGCTCAATGCCTCGTCCACCGTCTATATCACCATCGCCGTGCTGACCTTCACCACCTATACGATGGGTGCGCTGATGCGCGAACAGGTTTGCACCTACATGTGCCCGTGGCCGCGCATTCAGGGCGCGATGATGGACGAGGAATCGCTGACCGTCACCTACCACGCAGACCGGGGTGAGCCGCGCCAGGCCTATCGCAAGGGAGACACCTGGGACGACCGGGCGGACTGCATCGACTGCAATGCCTGTGTCGTTTCGTGCCCGATGGGCATCGACATCCGCGACGGCCAGCAGTTCGAGTGCATCACGTGTTCGCTGTGCATCGACGCCTGTGACGAGGTCATGCGGCGCATTGATCGGCCGCGCGGCCTGATCGATTACGATTCCCTGGCCAATGCCGAGCGGCGCGCCCGTGGCGAGCCCGGCACGGTCCGGTTTTTCCGTCCCCGCACGCTGATATATTTAAGCATTCTGGCCCTGGTCGGCGGCGTCATGCTGGCAACGCTGTTGACCCGTTCCGATCTGGATATCAACGTTCTGCGCGACCGTAATCCACTGTTTACGCGCCTCTCAGACGGCTCTATCCGCAACGGGTTTACCTTCAAGGTTCTCAACAAGGCCCGCGCCCAGCGCACATTTTCGATAATGGTGGAAGGCATAGACAATGCCACATTGGGAGTAGTCGGTTCCGAAAACCTGAGCGGCAGTTCCCCTTACGTCACCGTCAAGCCGGACCGGCTCCAGAGTTTCCGGTTGCTGGTCACCGCCCCCCGCGGCTCCCTGCCTGAGGAAGCCCGCGATATCCGGTTCATTCTGGAAAGCATCAACATCCATGAGACCGCCACCTACGACAGCATCTTCCGGGGGCCGGAATGATTGGCCATCGCCCCTTCACCGGACGCATGGCCCTGATCTGGGTCCTGACCTTTTTCGGTGTCGTTTTCGCCGCCAACGGGGCGCTGGTATTTTTCGCGCTCGACAGCTGGCCCGGATTGATGACTGAGACGGCGTATGAGGAAGGCGTCGCCTACAACCGCACCCTGGACGCGCAAGCCGCCCAGGCACGTCTGGGATGGTCCAGCACCGTCGCCTTCACGGCCAGCGGCCCCGCCGCGGGAGTCCTCGACCTCCACCTGACGGGCAAGGACAACACCCCGATCACCGGGGTGGAAGCTCGCGCCCATTTCCGCCGTCCGGTGCGCGAGGGTTTCGACGTCACGGTTGCGCTCTTTGAGACCGCGCCGGGACGGTACCGGGTGCCGGTAACGGTTGCCCTGGCCGGACGCTGGTACGCAAATATAGAAATCCTGCGCAAGGGCGAGACCGTTTATCGGATGCGCCATGAAGTGATGGTGACGCCATGACCACCGCTGCCGCGCCCAATGATGCAGCGCCTTTTGTGATCGACCTGCCAGGCGGCGTGCGGTGTATTCACCTGATGGTCGAAAACATTCATTGCGCCGCTTGTATCCACCGTATCGAAACCGCGCTCAACGCCATGCCCGGCGTGGTCCGGGCGCGCGTCAACATGAGCACCCGGCGGCTGATTTGCGAATGGCGAGTAGGCGAAACATCCGGGCCTGCCCTTATTCAGCGCGTCGAGGCGTTGGGGTTTCCGGCCGCCCCCTTCGACCCCACGCGCCTGGGGAAATCCGGCGCGATGGAAGAACGCCGCCTGCTGAGGGCGCTGGCCGTGGCCGGGTTCGCCGCCGGCAACGTGATGCTGTTGTCGGTGTCCGTGTGGGCTGGGCACGATAGCGGCATGGGCGACGCCACCCGCACCCTGTTCCACTGGATTTCCGCGTTGATCGCCCTTCCCGCCGTGGCCTATGCCGGTCAGCCCTTTTTCCGCTCCGCCGCAGCGGCGCTGCGCAGCGGTGCGTTGAACATGGACGTGCCGATTTCGCTGGCCGTAATCCTGGCCTGCGGTATGAGTCTGTACCAGACCATGCAAGGCGGCCAACACGCCTATTTCGACGCCTCGGTGACGCTATTGTTTTTCCTGCTGGTCGGGCGCTATCTCGACCACCGGGCGCGGGCCAAGGCGCGTTCGGCGGCGGAACAACTGCTGGGGCTGGCCGCCGTCACAGCCAATGTCATCGACGCCGACGGCCAGCAGAAACGTGTGCCCGTCTCGGCGCTTGCGCCCGGCATGTTCGTCGCCGTCGCCGCCGGGGAACGTATCCCGGTCGACGGCGACGTCACCCAAGGCATTTCCGATGTCGATACCAGCCTGGTGACCGGCGAAAGCCTGCCAAGCCCCGTCGAGGTTGGGGCCAAGGTGTTCGCCGGAACCCTGAACCTGTCCCAACCGATCCGGGTCTGCGTTCGCGCCGCCGGAGAGGACACCCTGCTGGCCGAAATCGTGCGCCTGATGGAGGCGTCTGAGCAGGGCCGTGCGCGCTATGTGCGACTGGCTGACCGAATCGCGCGGATCTATGCGCCGAGCGTTCATATTCTCAGCCTTGCGACCTTCCTGGGTTGGTGGTTGTTCGCCGGGGCGGGATGGGAGCCCGCGCTGATGGCCGCCGTCGCAGTGCTGATCATCACCTGCCCCTGCGCCATCGGCCTCGCCGTACCCGCCGTCCAGGTGGTCGCATCGGGGCGCCTGATGCAGCATGGCGTCCTGCTGAAATCCCCCGACGGGCTGGAACGGCTGGCCCAGGTCGACACCGTCGTTCTCGACAAGACCGGCACCCTGACCACGGGCAGCCTGAGTCTGGTCAACGGAGATCACATCGGCCCCGGCGATCTCGCGTTGGCCGCCGCCATCGCCGCCCGCTCGACCCATCCGGTCTCGAAAGCCCTGGTCGAAGCGGCCAAGGCCTTTGAGCTGCCCAACCTGGAACACGTCACCGAAGTGCCGGGGCAGGGCCTGTGCGCCGTCTTGAATGGAACGGATATTCGCCTCGGGCGGCGCGAATGGTGCGGTGTCACCGAACAGGGCGACCCCGGTTCAGGTCATGAAATGCCCGGCACGGAAATCTGGCTGGCCCGGCCGGGACAGGCGGCATTGCGCTTCGTTCTCGCCGACACCCTGCGCCCGGACGCCATTGCCGCCACCCAGGCTCTGCGCCGATTGGGGCTGCGGCTGATTTTGTTGTCCGGCGACCGCGCCGATGTCGTTGCCGATGTCGCCCGGCAACTGGGCATCGACGATTTTCAGGCCGAAGTTCTGCCCGCCGAGAAGGTTGCCCGGTTGCGCACCCTCGCCGGCGAAGGCCGCCGGGTGCTGATGGTCGGCGACGGGCTCAACGATGCGCCCGCGCTGGCCGCCGGGTTTGCCTCCATGTCCCCCAGTGACGCCGCCGACGTCAGCAAGACCGCCGCCGACATGATTTTCCAGGGTCAGGCATTGGCCCCGGTGCCGGCAAGCATTCGCACGGCGCGCCTCGCCGACCGGCTGGTGCGCCAGAACTTCGCCCTGGCGTTTCTATATAATTGCGTCGCCGTGCCGCTGGCCATGGCCGGGCTGGCGACGCCGCTGATCGCGGCGATAGCGATGTCGAGCAGCTCGCTGATTGTTACCCTCAACGCGCTGCGGCTGCGGCTGATGACCTGGAAGGCGGGCTGAGATGGCGGCCTTGATTTACCTCATTCCCGCCGCCCTTTTTTTAGGCCTGCTCGGGCTTGGGGCCTTTATCTGGGCGCTGAAAAAAGGTCAGTTCGAAGACCTCGACGGCGCCGCTATGCGTATCCTGCTCGACGACCCCAAACGCACACCCGACAAAGAAATCTAAACCGGGGTATCGCCGGCCAGGGTGATGCGGTGCATGACGCGCTTATGGCCGTGGTAATCGTTGATCGGGTAATGCTGGCTTGAACGGTTATCCCAAAAAGCGATGGAGCCCGGCTGCCACTTGAACCGGCAGGTGAATTCGTCCTGGCGTTGGTGGGCAAACAGGAATTCCAGCAGCGGACCGCTTTCCGCCGCATCCATGCCCTTTATGCCGATGGTGTGACCGATGTTGACGTAGAGGATTTTTTCGCCCGTTTCCGGGTGGGTGCGGATGACCGGATGTTCGGCGACGAGAGGGTCCGGCACTGCGCCCATGTTTTTCTGGCGGTCCTTGCGCGACTTGGCGACGGCGTCCTTGGCCGAGCTGTTGATAGCGGTCAGCCCGCCCAGCATGGCCTTCATGGCATCCGACAGCGCCTCATAGGCCATACCCATGTTGGCGAACAGCGTATCGCCGCCTTCCGGCGGCAATTCGCGGGCGACCAGAATGGCGCCAAGCGGGGGCTCCGCCAGATACGTCGTGTCCGAATGCCAGATACCGCCGAAATTATGGGTCTCATGTTCCAGCTTCACCACCGGCACGATTTCGGGATACCCATCCAGCCCCGTAACCATCGGATAATCGACCAGGTCACCGAAACGCCGGGCGAAGGCCAGGTGATGGTCCGGCGTGATATTCTGATCGCGGAAAAAAATTACCTTAAATTGCAGCAACGCACGGCGGATCTCCGCGATGGCCGGTTCACTGAGGTCGTCCGACAAATCAACGCCGCTGATTTCGGCGCCGCACGCGGGGGTTAATGCATGAGGCTGGATGATGTCATAGGTCATGGTATTGATCTTACCCGTGTGGCTGCGGTTTTTCGATGCTCAAAAGCACCCATCTCACTAACCCGTGACAACCGGTCGTTCGTAAAAATAGCGGATTTGTAGTACACTTATTATCTGATGCCTGACAAACGCAAAAAAGGTCCATTTTCGGGGCTGTTGGAAACACTGCTTCGGCCCGACCACGATGATGAGGAAATGAAGGAACGCGGGGTCGTAATCGACGCCGCCAACCAGTTACAAGTGGGCGAATTCCAGCTTCTGCAATTGGCCTACCGGGATTGGCACGGCGAGGATTTGCCCGAAGCCCTTATCTCGAAAATCTTTACCGACTACATGACCCGCAGCCAGGTGCCCCACTGGGCGCGGCATTACGCGCGCAATATCATTCGCGGTTGCGATAACGGCAGCATCGATGAAAACGACCAGGCCTTTCACCACTACGACCATGAGTACGGCTCTGTGCCGTCCCGATCCATGCTCCGGTTCTGTATAGCAGTCGTCTGTCTCGTCAGTTTCTTGGGCGGCGGCATCATTGTCGCCAATATGACGGTTGAGAACCCGGCATCCATGTTCCCGCCCTATCTCGATATCAATGACCTGCCGAAGAAAAAACTGCCGATAGACGGCTTGATTGTGCCCAAACCCAAGCCAGAATGGCCCGGTTCTGAAGAATATTTCGTCTAAACCCCGTCAGCTCCGCCGCCCCTGACAGCCCGGTTGCTTGCCGCGTCAATCCGGGGTATTTTTTCGGCATGTTTGAAGCCGCCGGCGAATTTGAACTCCTGATTAATCTGGTTTTCCTGGCAGCCACCGGGGCCATCGCCTGGCATGGAATAAAGTTCCGCGACGACGAAGGCAACGCCGAATGGGTGCACCTGCTTTTCGGCTGCATCGCCGCCATGTTCTTTTTCGGGGTTCTGTTTGACGACGTTCTGGGCGTGGTCGATGTTTTTTAGGCACCCGCGATAACCGGCGCCCGCCGGGGCCAATAAAAAAAATTCTACGGTTTATAGACGCGCTGTTTGGCGTCTTCTTCCGGGTCGCGCATGTTGCGCTGGGCCTTCGGCAATTTCAGTTGCTTGTACAGGTAATTGGCCCGCTTGAGGATGCTCGACGGTTCCTTTTCGTAATACAGAATCTGGGCGACGACCCCCGGCCCGTCGGCCATGTCCCTGTCCAGGCGTATGGATTCGATATAGTCCTTCAACGCTCCCTCGTAGCGCTCATGGCGGTCTTTTATGATGCCCCGGTTGCCATAAGCCGCCGCCAGCGCGCCGCGCCCCGTAGGATCGTCAGGGGTCAGGGTTTTTTTCAGGTAATCGATCAGATAGGTCAGCATGCTTTCGGCTTCGACGTATTTTTTCAACCCCATCAGGGCGACCGCCTGTCCGCCGAGTGCGCCCCGGTGGTCGGGCTGAATGGCGAGCGCCGCCTCGAAGGTCTTGATCGCTTCCTCGAACTTGCCGTCCGACAGCAGGATATCGCCCTGGCGAACCTCGTAATCGCCGCCGGTCTGCCCTTTGTAATTGTTGACCATCATCCAGACGGAGAACATCACGAAGGTGGCGACCCCGAGAAGGATGACGAAGCGCTTGAGGATGCGGGGATTCTCTAAGCCCATCATGGCTGAAACATCTTTCCAACATAAAAGAGAGAAAATACGAAGCACAAAAGCCCGGACGTGAAACCCGCCCGTTTCATCAGCCGCGCCTGTTCTGCCGCGTCAACGGTTTCTTCGCCAGCCTTCCTGACGGCACGGCGCACGGTCATCACCCAGATCATCTTGCGAACCGGAAAAAACAACGCAATGGTCATAACAGCGATCCACAGCCATTTAGCGTCGGGTGAAAAAATAAATTCCATGATGTCTTATAGGATCATCAACCAGAAAAAAAAAGGGGAAGGTTCCGAAGAACCCTCCCCCGATTTTGGTGACATTCCGCTCGATATTTAAGCGGAATCTCCGGCGATTGCTGCGTCGCCGATATCATCAACCAGTGCTTCGACCTCCTTCGTCGGCAAGGTCGACATTTCCATCTTGTAGGCCAGGAACCACATCATTCCGACGCCCAAAGCCCACCACAGGATCTGCCACGCCCAGATCGAGGGCATGCCGAAGGTCCACGCGGCGTAACCGGCATTCGGTGCACCGAAGATGTCGTTACCGATAACCGCGCCAGGCCCTACTCCGAAGAACAACCAAGCCAGGGTAATGATCCAGGCAATCGGCTTGAGGCCCTGTTTCGACGCCGGCAGAGACGCGTGTTCGCGCAGGAAGTTGTGATACTTCATGCGGTGCGCCGTAGCCTGATCGGTCTGTGTCATCGCCGAAACAACGACGCAGACCGTGGCGTTGAACAGCATTCCCCAACCGGCAGAATGCATGGTCAGCGGCCAACGGCCCCAGGCCAGTTCAATACCGAAGACACCGGCGATGTTGGCGCCGAACTTC
>JABMOG010000069.1 GCA_013204265.1 Rhodospirillales bacterium | reverse complement strand
GAGCCAGAGCCAGAGCCAGAGCCAGAGCCAGAGCCAGAGCTTGCCCCCGAACCCCCGAAGGATGCCGCGCCGGATACTTCGCCCGACCAGGCCATTTCCTTTGGCGAAGGTGGCGACCTGACCATCGAAGGCGGCGAGAAGCTGCAATGGTAGGCGGTGCGGTTATCTATCACATGTGTACTCGGGCCGAATGGACCGCGGCCCAGGCCATCGGTGCCTATGGCGGCTCGTCACAGGATATCGCCGACGGCTTCATTCATTTTTCCGGGGCCGATCAGGTGGTCGTCAGCGCCGCCAAACACCGTGCCGGCCAGGACGGTCTTGTCCTGTTGAGCGTTGATGCCGGTGCCCTTGGTGATGCGCTCAAATGGGAAACCTCGCGGGGCGGTGCGTTGTTTCCCCACCTGTACGGACCCTTGGCTGTCACCGCCGTGCTCAATGTGGATGATCTGGTGCTGGGACCGGATGGTCTGCATGTTTTCCCCTCTCGCCTGGGCTTGTCCGGGGTCGGCGCATGAGCGGCCTGTATTCCCTGCTGTGGCCGTTTATCAACCGTATCGATCCCGAAACCGCCCACGGCCTCGCCATCGCCGCCCTCAAGCGGGGCCTGGTTCCGGGGTGTCGGCCGGCCCATGACCCTAGGTTGCAGCAACGTGTGTGTGGGCTCGATTTCGCCAACCCGGTCGGCCTCGCCGCCGGGTTCGACAAGAATGCCGAAGTCGCAGGCGCGATGTTGGGGCAGGGCTTCGGCTTCATCGAGGTCGGCACCGTCACGCCGAAACCGCAACCGGGAAATCCGAAACCGCGTCTGTTCCGGCTTGCCCGCGACCGCGCCGTGATCAATCGCCTAGGCTTTAACGGCGGCGGGATGGAAGTTGTTTTGGCAAATTTGCCGCCCCGCTCGAAACGCGCCGGGCCGGTCGGCGTCAATCTGGGCAAGAACAAAACCAGCGATGACGCGGTCGCCGATTACGTCGCCGGTGTTCGCGCCTTTGCCGGTGTCGCCGATTATCTGGTCGTCAACGTGTCGTCGCCCAATACGCCGGGGCTGCGGGCGTTGCAAAACAAGGATCTTTTGATCCAGTTGCTCGACGCCGTGCTTGTGGCCAGGGGCAAGGCGGCACCTGAAAACCCACCACCACTGTTGCTTAAAGTCGCGCCCGACCTGACCGAGGACGATATTCAGGACATCGCCGCCGTGGCGCTGGAAAAAAAGCTCGATGGCCTGATCGCCACCAATACCACCATCGACCGCCCGGCGGGATTGCAGGGCCACCACCGGGATGAGGTTGGGGGCTTGAGTGGAGCCCCCCTGTTCGCACCATCGACCAAGGTGTTGTCGGATTTTTATGCGCTGACCGAAGGCCGCATTACGCTAATAGGTGTCGGCGGGGTATCTTCGGGGGCCGAGGCCTATGCCAAGATTCGGGCCGGGGCGTCACTGGTGCAGTGCTATACGGCGCTGGTCTATGAAGGCCCCGGTGTGATCCGCCGGATCAACCGGGAACTGGCGGGGCTGTTGGCGCGGGACGGTTTCGCCAATGTCGCCGGTGCCGTCGGCGCCGACCACAAGTCCTGACCCTATTTTTTGGGTTTGACCCCTATCCGGTTCCGGATCAGGGCGAAGACCAACGGCGTGACAAACACCAGAAACAACATCCGCACCAGATGATGGGTTGATACAAATGCTGTGTCGATGTTCATGGCCAGGCTGATCAGCGTCATTTCCGCCAGCCCTCCGGGCGCGAAAGCCAGCCACAGGGCGGCAAACGGCAGCCCGGTAAAATATTCCAGACCTAGAGCAAAGGTGGCGGCCAGCGACAGCATGAATACCGTTACGCCGGCGCTGAGCATCATGGTGCCGATCACCCGCCTGACATGCAGTCCGACGAAACGACACCCCAGCCCGACGCCGATGACCAATTGTGAAAGGTTGACGAGTTCGCTCGGCGGTTTGGCCGAGGTCAACCCGGTCAGGTGCGCGATGGCGCTGAGGAACATCGGCCCCAACAAGGCGGCGGCGGGGAAACGGATCCACTTGGCCAGGGGATAGCCCAGCGCGCACGCCGCCAGAATGGCGAATTCACGGGGCGGGAAGTCGATAACCGAACCCAGCCCCGGCAGGTTTTCCCCGCCACCCGGTACATAGCCGTGGTAAAACCGAAACCAGAACGGGATCACCAGCACCGTCAGCATGATGCGGATGGCATGGATGAGCGAAATATTGCGCTCGTCGCCACCCATTTCGACGCCCATGATGACCATCGTGGCAAAACTTCCGGGGGCCGCGGAAAAATACGCGGTTACCGGATCGAAGCCGGCCACCTTGTTGAGAAACACCGCGACTGCGGCGGCCAGCACGACGACGAAGGCCATCAGGGTAAGGATGCTGGTTGACCATTGGGTGGCATGTTCGACCACGTCCGGGGTGAAGGCGCTGCCCAGCATGATGCCCAACACACCGATCATCAGGTTACGAAAACGCCCCGGAGATGCCAGCGGCGCTCCGGCGAGCGCCGCAATGGTGGTGATCACCATGCCCCCGATCAGCCACGCCAGCGGCATGGTCCACCAGTCGAACAGAGCGCCGCCGACACCGCCCAGCAGCAATGTCAGAAAAGCAGCAAAAACCAGCCTGGGCTCGAACCTCAGAAAAGCCGGAAGGCGGGTCAAGGCAGGAACTGTTCTTTGAGAATGCGTTCTTCCAGGTCGTGTTCCGGGTCAAACAGTAATGTTACGGCGGTATTCGGGTCGCGGCAGATTTCCACCCGGGCGACCTGGCGAATTTCGGTGAAATCCGCGGTGGCGCTTACCTTTCGCACTGTCGGATCGGAAACCTCGAATACGACATTGGCGGTTTCCGGCAACAGTGCGCCGCGCCAGCGCCGGGGGCGAAAGGCGCTGATCGGCGTCAACGCCAAAACGCCGGCACCGATGGGGATGATAGGCCCGAAAGCGGACACGTTATAGGCGGTCGACCCGGCCGGTGTCGCGACCATCGCCCCGTCACAGACCAGCTCCGCCATGCGCTCGATGCCGTCGATGTTGATCCGCAACTTTGCCGCCAGCCGTGTCTGGCGCAAAAGCGAGACTTCGTTGATGGCCAGCGCCTGATGCTCGGTGCCCTCGGTGTCTGTCGCCGTCATGCGCAGTGGATGGACCTTGGCCGGCTCGGCTTTTTTGAGGCGCTCCAACAGGCCGTCTTCTTGATAAGCGTTCATCAAAAACCCGACGGAGCCCCGGTTCATGCCGTAGATCGGTTTGGGGGCTTTCATGTGCCGGTGCAGGCTTTCCAGCATGAACCCGTCACCGCCAAGGGCTACGACGATGTCGGCGTCTTCCTCGGCAACGGTTTCGTAGCGCCGGGTCAGATTGGCAAGTGCCTTTTGGGCTTGGCGCCCACCCGCAGCGGCGATGGCGATGGTGTCGAATTTCATCGGTTTTATTCCTTAAGTCTAGTTTGTGTCGTACTTTTTTCCTGTAAAATCAAGGAGGAATGAACCAATGGCCCTTGCCTTGTCAGGTTGCCAGGAACATACTGAGCGGTATGGCTAGGCCCCGGAAAAAACAGGTATCGACGCGGCGGCTGTTGACCGAGGCGGCGTATCGCACCATTCATCTGGGCGGTTTTCAGGCCGCCGGGCTGAATGCCATTCTGTCTGAGACGGGCTTGACCAAAGGGGCGCTGTATCACCATTTTGCGTCCAAAATGGAACTCGGGTACGCCGTCGTCGAAGGCCCGCTCAGGGACTACCTCAACGATTGGTGGCTCGGCCCGCTCGACGGCCAGGACGACCCGTTACAGGCGCTCGCTTCGGTGATCGCCAAGCGGCTGAAAAAGGACGTGCCGGAAATGCTGGTCCGGGGCTGTCCGTTAAACAACCTGGCCCAGGAAATGGCCCCGGTGGACGACGGGTTCCGCAGCCGCATCGAAGTTTTGTATCGCGACTGGCGGCGCGGGCTGGCCAAGGCGTTGCGCCACGGGCAGCACCAGGGAACGGTCGATACCGGGATCGAGGTCGATACCACGGCGGCGTTCATCATCGCCGCCCTGCAGGGCGCCTTCAGCCAGGCCAAGAACGCCCAGGACCTGGCCGTCTTCCATCAATGTCTCGAAGGGCTGAACGAATATCTCAATGGGCTAAGACCTTAAATCCGGTATATACTGGTCGCCTGATCGGATGCAGGGGAGAGGTGTCATGACCTACCAGAGCGGCCGTCATTTTCTTCAGATTCCTGGCCCCACAAATGTGCCGGAACGGATTCTTCTGGCCATGGCCCGCTCGACCATTGACCACCGGGGACCGGCGTTCGCCGAGCTGGGGCTTGAGGTGCTAACAGGCCTCAAGGGCGTGTTCAAAACCGAGCACCCGGTGGTTATCTTTCCGGCGTCGGGCACCGGCGCGTGGGAGGCCGCCCTGGTCAACACGCTGTCGCCCGGTGACCGTGTTCTGATGTTCGAGACCGGACAATTCGCCAACCTGTGGAAGACCTTGGCCGAAAGCCTGGAGATCAGCGTTGATTTCGTGCCCGGCGACTGGCGCAGGGGTATCGAGGCTGTGGTGGTGCAAGACCGCCTTGTGGCCGACACCGGCCACAGGATTAAGGCCGTCTGTGCCGTGCACAACGAAACCTCGACCGGGGTGACCAGCAACATCGCCGCCGTGCGCTCGGCAATAGACGCAGCCTCGCATCCGGCGCTGTTGATGGTCGATACCATTTCGTCGCTGGCGTGCATGGACTACCGCCACGACGAATGGGGCGTCGACGTCACCGTCAGCGGCTCACAAAAAGGCCTGATGCTGCCGCCGGGGTTGTCGTTCACGGCGGTCAGCCCGAAATCCCTGGCGGCGTCGGAATCGTCCGGGTTCCTGAAATCCTATTGGCGCTGGGCAGACATGTTGGCGGCCAACGAAAAAGGCTTTTTCCCCTATACCCCGGCGACGAATTTGTTTTACGGGCTGAAAGAAGCGCTGGCCATGCTGGACGAGGAAGGCCTTGAGGCCGTCTTCGCCCGGCACGCGCGGCACGCGGAGGCGACCCGGCGCGCGGTGCGGGCCTGGGGGCTGGAGGTTTTGTGCGCCAATCCGGAAGAGTACAGCCAATCGCTGACCGCCGTGCTGATGCCGGACGGTCGCGACGCCGACGCATTTCGCAGCGTCGTGCTGGACAATTTCGACATGTCGCTGGGTTCGGGCCTCGGCCGAATGGCTGGAAAAATATTCCGTATCGGCCATCTCGGCGATTTCAACGATCTGACCCTGGGCGGCACCCTGGTCGGGGTGGAAATGGGGCTCAGGCTGTTTGGCCTGGACAACGCCGGCGGCGGCGTCGATGCGGCAATGGATTACCTGACCGAAGTACGGAGAGCCTAAGTCGCCTCGCACCACGCCCGCCACATGTCCCGGTAGGCCGCTTCCAGGGACCGGGTAAAGCCAGCGCCGTCGCACAGCGCGGAGGCCTCCAGCAGTTGGCGCAGTTGTGTCCTTTTTTCCCTCGTGCGCGGGCCTTCGGCGGCCAATTCTAGTGCCAGGTCCCGGTAGGATTTTTCATCTTCCGCGACCCAACGATCCAGACCGGCGGCCTTAAGCAGAGTCTCACTGACCCGCCCGGCCCAGCGGTCGTTTTTCAAGGTTACGACCGGCACCCCCATCCATAGGGCTTCCAGCGTCGTCGCCCCACCGGAAAAGGGAAACGGGTCGAGCGCGATGTCGATGCGGTTGTAATGGCTGAGAAAAACATCGCGCGGTGATGCGCCTTCCGGCACCACGCGCCCGTCGGCAACGCCGTGGGCAGTGAAGCGTTGCAGCAGGTATTCGCGTGCACCGGGTTGAGTGTCGATTTGCTTGGCCTTGAACACCAGCCGTGCGCCGGGCACGGCGCCCAGAATCTGAGCCCATAGCGCGACCGTCTCATCGGTGACTTTGGCCATATTGTTGAAGCTGCCGAAGGTGACGGGAGCATCCATTTCGGGTGGTGGCGAATCCATTGGAATATCGGTTTCGGGGGGTGCGAAGCATAGATATGATCCGGGCAGTCGCCAGACCCGTTCGCTAAACAGCGCGTCCTCGCCTGCCGGAACCACGGTGGCGTCGGCAAGCACGTAGTCCATATTAGCCAGCCCCGTTGTCGCGCAGTAGCCGATCCAGCCCAATTGCACCGGGGCCGTGCGCCCGGCGAAAATGCCGAGCCGGTTGCCCGTGGTGTGGCCTGCAAGATCAACCAGTACATCGATGCCGTCGCTGCGGATCAGCGCTTGGGCGTCATTGTCGCTGAGCCCGGCAATATCGCGCCAGTGGTTGGCGTCGCCCCGCAGCCGTTCCGTGAGGCCGTCGGTGCGATCAGAGGCGGAGTAACAGAAAATTTCTGTGTACCCGGCGTCATGGGCGGCGAGGATATTGGCGATAAAGAAGCCGACCGGATGAGTGCGAAAATCGGCCGATACATACCCGACCCTCAGGCGGCGATCCGGATCAGGGGTATTGGCCGGGGCGGGGAGTGGGGCCGATTTTTCGAATGCTTTCGCCCACAGCCTGGCGGTGTCGATGAACCGAGCCGGTGGCACCGAGGACACGTATTGCTGCGTCAACAACAGGTTTCCCAACGCCCGGACGTGGCCGGGGTCGCGGGCGATGGCGGCGTTGAGGCAAGCGGTGGCGTCTCCTGCCCGGCCCATTTCATGGTGTGCCGTGCCCAGGTTGTAATGCGGGTTGGCGAATTCGGGTTCTAGCCGGATGGCCTCGCCATAACTGGCCACGGCGTCCGCTAAAAGGCCAAGGTCTTGAAGCGCACAACCCAGATTGTCGTGGGCCTGGGCAAAATCGGGTCGCCAGCAGATCGCCTCGCGGTGGCAGGCGCAGGCTTCTTCGGCGCGCCCCAAATGCTCCAACACCAGCCCCAGGTTGGTATGGGCCTCGGCTAAATCGGGCTTCAGGCGGATAGCTTCGCGGTGGCACTCGACGGCGGCTTCAAAACGTCCCAGCGCCTTGCAAACGTTGCCGAGGTCGAAATGATAAGACGGGTTGGCGGGTTCCGATTGTATGGCCCTGGCGATCAACTCGGCCGCCTCTTCGCCGCGCCCGCTGCGCTCGGCGATGACGCCGAGAAGATGATTGGCGTTGGCCTGGCCGGGGTCGACGGCGAGGATTTGCCGGTACAAACCTTCCGCCTCCATCAGGCGATCGGCTTGATGGGCCTCGATCGCCGCCTTCAAAAGTACCAGTACCCTGTTCATGCCGTTGCCTGAGTTTTCTTCGTCCGTATTCAACTGAGGGTAAAAATCTGGTATACTGATCTATTAATAGCAAACGCTTCGCAGGCAATTCATACGGTTTCTTTTATAAAAGGAGATTTTCGGATGACGATGCTACAGCGGCTGCTTGATCGAAAGGGCAGCGATGTCCTGACCATCGACCCGGACAGTACCGTTCTCGACGCCATCAAGACGATGGCTGCCAACGATGTTGGTGGCTTGGTGGTGGTAGAGGATGGCGCACCCATTGGAATGTTCACCGAACGGGATTACGCACGCAATGTTTTCCTGAAGGGGAAATCCTCACCCGATACACCCATTCGCGAGGTTATGGCGACTCCCGTCATTTTCGCCAGATCTGAGCAGACCGTTGATGAGTGCATGTCGGTGATGACCCGTCGGCGGGTGCGCCATTTGCCGGTTCTGGATGACGGCGAACTGGTCGGGCTGGTGTCCATCGGCGATCTGGTCAAAAGCGTCATCGACGAACAGAAAACGACGATCGAGCAACTGGAATTGTATATTCACAGCTAGGCGAACAGCCTGGTGAGGGAAGGTGCTACGGATGTCTAGTGTCGGCTTTTTTCGCGCGACAGGATGAGTCCGCAAAGGCGGCACTCGACCTTTTCCACGTCGCCGGCTTCGCCGAATCCGAACGTGACCTCAAGAACCCGGAAATTGTGAAATCCGAGCCAGCACATCAACCGTTGCAGTGTAACCGGCAAGTTCATGATCGGGGTCCGTCATTAGGGGTAGAGTCTTATATAGGTGCCCGCCGCACGGTCCGGGTCAACCCCCCGTGACGCTCATGTGGCGGGCGAGGGCAGGGGCTTGTCCTGCGCGGTCGATGACGAAGTCATGGCCTTTGGGTTTGCGCCCGATGGCTTCGGTGATAGCGGCGTCCAACAGATCGTCGCCTTCAGACGCACGCAAGGGTGCGCGCAGGTCGGCGGCGTCGTCCTGGCCCAAGCACATATACAGCGTGCCCGTGCAGGTCAGCCGGACCCGGTTGCAGCCTTCGCAGAAATTATGGGTCAGCGGCGTGATGAAGCCGAGCATACGTCCGGTTTCCTTGACGTCCACGTACCGCGCGGGGCCGCCGGACTTGTGGTCGATGTCGGTCAGGGTGAAGGTGTTCTCAAGCTTGGCGCGAACTTTCGAGAGCGGCAGGTATTGTTCGATCCTGTCGCCGCCGATATCACCCAATGGCATGGTTTCAATCAGGGTCATGTCATAACCCTCATCCCCGCACCAGCGGATCAGGTCCTCGATTTCGTCTTCATTGAAGTTGCTCAACGCCACGGTGTTGATCTTGATGGCGAGACCGGCCGCCTTGGCGGCGCGGATTCCTGCGAGCACCTTGTCGAGTTCGCCCCAGCGGGTCAGTTCCTTGAATTTGTCGGCGTTCAGGCTGTCCAGTGACACGTTGATGCGCCGGATGCCGCAATCGACCAGCTCGGTCGCATATTTGGCAAGCTGGCTACCGTTGGTGGTCAATGTCAGCTCCTCGAGGTCGCCGCTAACCAGATGCCGGGACAGGTTTTTAAACAGGCTCATGATGTTGCGCCTGACCAGCGGCTCGCCACCGGTCAGGCGCAGTTTTCTGACGCCGTTACGCACGAAAGCCGAACACAAGCGGTCCAGTTCTTCCAGGCTCAGCACATCGGCCTTGGGCAGGAAGGTCATGTTTTCCGACATGCAGTAGACGCAGCGGAAATCGCAGCGGTCCGTTACCGAAACACGGAGGTAGGAAACCTCGCGTCCAAATGGATCAATCATCAGGTGTCTCCTTCCGGGTCAGCTACCGCCAATCCCTTGTCGGCCATGTCCTTTGCCGCCGATTGGCGTAATGCCTCGCGTTCCTTCAAGTAATCGGTGGTGGTGCGCGGTGCCGGGCGGGCGGCAGATGCCATCGGGTGGGCGTCTTCCTCGGCCAGCGCAAAGACGCGGCAGTCATCGCACATCTTGAGCCGGTCGGTGCCGCCCTTTTCCTGGAACATGGGATGGCCTTCGAGCTTTTTGACCATCGCCTCGATGGACGATTTGGCGCCGAAGGCCTTGCCGCAGCGGATGCACTCGAAGGGGTCTTCCTCATTGAGCATCCGGGCCTCCCCGGCAGAGGCCAGGAAGTTCAGGCGCGGCGCCAAGGTGATGACACTCTCGGGACACGTATTGCGGCACAGGCCGCATTGCACGCAGGCCTGTTCGATGAAATTCAGTTGCGGTTTGTTTTCGTTGTCGCGAAGGGCGCCGGTCGGGCAGGCCCCGACGCAGGCGAGACACAGGGTGCAGCCCTCAGAATCCACATGGACGGCGCCGAACGGGGCGCCGACGGGAAGCGCAACAGTGTCGACCGGGCTCGGTGCGGCTTTGTGTAGCTCAGCCAACGCCAGCGACAGGACGGAGCGTTTGCGGCCCATAGGCAGGAAGTCTCCCGCCGGCAGGGATGTCAGGGCAGTGTGCCCGTATAAGCGCCCAGCAAAGGCGTCGGGGTCGGCGTCCTCAACAATTTCGAAGTGACCGGTGCCATACCCGAGGCCATCGAGAACGGTTTCGGCGAGGGCTAATTCCGCCTCCAGCGCCGGGCGCTCATCCGCCTTCTCGGGCGACAACAGCACCAGAACCCGTTCCGCCCCGTAGGCGCTTGCGGCCAAAAGAAAGTCTATCCCGACCTGGGTCACCTGGTTGACGGCGAACGGCAGTACATTGGCCGGCAGCCCGTCGCCGTTCTGGGCCAGGATGGCGATCATGTCTTCGCCGAACCCGGTGTCGTGGACTAACAATCGGGGTGTCTGGCCGCCCGCTGCCGCGTAGCTGCGAAGCATGGTGCGCAGGCGCTTGAACAGGGTTTCGCCGGCGGGCAGGTTGTAGTGCGCCGCTCCGGTCGGACAGACGCTGGCGCAGGTGCCACACCCGGCACAGACATAAGGGTCGAAATCGACTTTGTCGCCGGCCGATACGATGGCCCCGGTCGGGCAGTTGTCGATGCAACGCGCACAGCCGATGATGGTGGCGCGGGAATGGGCGCAGATGGCGGCGTCGTAATCAATGTAGCGGGGTTTTTCGAACGACCCAACCATGTCGGTAAGCTCAAACAGCGCGCTCGCCACCAAACCGGGGTTGCCGGGGTCGGGGTTGAAATAGCCGTCGCGTTTTTCCGGCGCGGGGAACAGAGGCGCGGCGCCGCGCAGGTCCAAAATCAGATCAGCCTCGGAAGTTCCTTTTTGGCCCGCACCGTCAAATTTGAGTTCGCCTTTCGACGACGGGCTGGCCGGGACGAAGTTGTCGACCGAAATCTGGAACTGGCCGAGATGGCCTACGGCGCCGGTAATGCGCCCGGTAAACACCGGAACATCCATCATCCGGGGCGGAGTGGCCTTTGTGCCGGGCTCCAGGATTACGGTGACGTCGAGCCGGTTCGACAGTTTTTTCGCCGCTTCCAGCGCGTGGTCATCGCGGCCCAGAATCACCAGCACGCCTTCGGAGGTCATGGTGACCGAATTGCTGTCTTTGATGTCGAGCGTGGCTTCCGTCAACAGGGCGGCGATTTTGGCCGTCAAATTGGTTTTTTGCGCAGACGTGCCAGCGGCGTCTTTCGACCAGCCGGCCTTTTCGCGGATGTTGACGAAGCGAATAGCAGGAGCCTCTTGTCTTGTCCCCGTCGCGGCGTTGCCGCTCCCCGCCTCTTGTTCGCCGAAATCGTCGAGGGCCTCCAGGAACAAGGGCGCTTCCTGGGTACAGGCGACCAACAGCTCGTCCGCCCCTTTGGCGGCGCGCTGGAATTCCTCGATCCCAGCCCGGCACAGGTGGCTGGCAACGGACAACTCCCCGCTCGCCTCGGCACCCGGTGCGGCAGCACAGGCTTTACGCAGCGCCTTGCCGTCAATACTCATCGTGCCCTCGCAATTGCATACGAGAACTTCTTGCTGGTTCAGCTTCATCGGAAGCTTGGTTCCTCTGTTGGCGGTCGGCGGTTTCCCCGCCGGACCAAGGCACCGGGGGCGTTACGCCACCCCGGGCCGTTTTTTCCCTTCTTCGTCCCTTTTATGTAAGTGATCAAAACTGCTTTGTCCGCCTTTATTTGGTATCGCTCTAATAAAAGTTTAGAGATAGTGCGTAAAAAACACAGTATAATGCACAAAGAAACAGGAGAGCACTTGAGCCAGTTTATGACCACCCGCGAGGTTGCCGACTACCTTCGCATCAAGGAACGCAAGGTCTATGACTTGGTGCGCGAAAAGCGCATTCCCGCCACCCGGGTCACCGGCAAGTGGCTGTTTCCGAAGCACCTGATCGACCAATGGGTCGCCGGGGGCACCGAATTTCCCGGCGGCGTGGCGGGCGCGGCCCGAACG
>JABMOG010000068.1 GCA_013204265.1 Rhodospirillales bacterium | reverse complement strand
GCGTGCTGTTCCTCGATGAGCTGCCGGAATTCCAGCGCAGCGCCTTGGAGGCCCTGCGCCAGCCGTTGGAGACCGGCCGCGCGACAATCGCCCGGGTCAACGCGCATGTCACCTATCCAGCGAGTATCCAGCTGGTCGCCGCCATGAACCCGTGCCGCTGTGGCCATCTCGACAATCCGGCCGAGGCCTGCAGCCAGGCACCAAAATGCGCCGACACCTATCAGTCGCGAATTTCCGGGCCGCTGTTCGACCGCATTGACCTGCATGTCGACGTGCCCGCGGTTAATCCCGCTGACCTTAGCCTGCCTGCGCCGCCCGAGATGTCCCATCACATCGCGGCCCGGGTCGCCGCCGCGCGCAGGGTCCAGAAACAGCGCTTCCAGAACCTTGGCGCGGATAAATCGACGCGCACCAATTCCGACGCCGACGGCGGGCTGCTCGACCAAATCGCCCAGCCGGTTGAGGCGGCCCGCAAGCTGCTGGTCGAGGCGTCGGAAAAAATGGGGCTGTCGGCGCGCGGCTATCACCGGGTGCTGAAGGTTGCCCGCACGCTCGCCGATCTGGACGGCGCGGGGCCGGAGGATGTCGGCATTGAGCGTATCCACATTGCCGAGGCGCTGTCGTACCGGCGCATCCGGCCCGGCCGCGGCGCATTGCTGACTAGCAAATTCGCCTGAAAAAACGTTCAGCCCGCCTGCTCAGTGATTTCCCAGATACGCGTTGCGGAACCGGGTCCGGCATTGGGCCGGGTTCATGTTGCGCTTGAAGACCGTGGGCGGGCCATCGGTAACGCGGACCAGCAAAAAACGTGGGCTTGGGGCCTCCACCAGGAATTCTGCCGCCGCCGCCAACTGGTCCTCGGTTTCCAGAACCATGACCGAGGCAAGGCCCGCACCGTCTGCCATTTTGGCCAAATCCGTGCGCCCGGACGTGTGCCCGGTTTGACCGCCGGTTTCGCCATGACAACCATTGTCGATGCAGACAATCGACAAATTCCCCGGCGCCATGTTGGCGACGGACGCGATCGAGCCGATGTTCATCAACAATTCGCCGTCGCCGGTGATTACCGCGACCTGGGAATCCGGCGCGCTAAGGGCGACGCCCAGCCCCATGGGGACGGCGGCGCCCATGGTTCCGGCCATGGTGTAGAGGTTGTCGCCGTCTTCGGTCAGCCCGGCGCCGTCACGGGCCGACCCGGCCAGCCCGCTAATGAACAGGTAGTCGTCGGGGGATGGAAACAGCTTAGATAAGACTTCACGGCGATCCAGAGTGGGGGTTGGCTTGCTCATTTTTGTTTTCCTGCCTTCACTTTTTTAGAACGCTTTGGCGCCGAGAAATTTTTGTGACAAAATCAACGCCGCCGACTGGCCGCCCTTGCCCGACGCAGATAGCGCCGCCATTGCGGCAGGGGTCAGGTCCTCGGGCCGCTCGACCACGAACGTCAGGACCCCCATCGCGTGCAGGACCGGTTCGACCGCCTGGCCCATGGGGTATTGCCACGGGTTCTGCTCACCGTAATCGCCGCGCATGGAGACCATCATTAAAATCGGAAAGTCGCCGCCCTTTACCAACGACAAAAAGTTTGGGCAGTTGCCGACACCGGACGATTGCATGCACAGCACGCCCCGCTTGCCGACCAGATCGGCCCCGGCACATACGGCGACGCCTTCTTCTTCCGAGGTCAGCAGCACCGGGTGGGTTTCGTTGTGGGCGGCGGCCAGCTCGATCAGGCGCGCATTGCCGGCGTCGGGGATATAGGGAAACAGCGTCACCCCGGCTTCTGCGAACAGATTGAATAGCTCCGCAGGCCAGGCGGTCTTATCCGTGTCGGTCATAGAGGTTTGTTCCTTGATCGATGTTTGTCCCGCGCACGCATGCGCACCCTGATAATAACCAAAACAATGCGCGTGAAAAGGCACCGCTAAGCCCTGAGGTTAAAGTCCCCGGCACTCAGGTCTCCGGTGTTGGTGCCGGTGACGTCGGCAATCTGGTAGGAGTTTTCCGTCGTCATCGCGCTGGCGTCGGCGGTGTAATAAATATCGACACCCCCCGTTCCCGAACCCGCGCCGAGAACAACAATCGCCGCGCCGCCCGCGCCGCCCGACACATCTTGCGCCGCGCCCGTCAGCGTGGTGGCAGATTCGAAATAATCAGTCCCGCCTGTCAGCGTTCCCGCCGCGCCGAAGCCGAAATCCGCATCCGAAAGACCGAAGGTATCGCCGTCAATGGCCGAGTAATCCGTGATGATATCAGTGCCAAGCGATGCAGCATGGGCCAACACATCGGCCCCGGCCCCGCCCTCGAAGACGAACTGATCGGCGCCGGTTCCACCGGTCACGGTATCCGCACCCTGGCCGCCGATAAGGATGTCGTCGCCGGCATAGCCGAAAATATTATCGCTGGCGGTCGTGCCAATCAGCGTATCCGCCCCCGCCGTGCCGTCAATGTTGCTCTCGGCCGTAGTGGTCGCGGTCACATCGACATCATCGCGCTCGGTTTTTTTAAAGTGTGAGCCCGCCCCGGAGACCTGATCCAGGTCCAGGGTAAATTCAAAGTCCCGCGCCGCGCCGCCAAGGGTGTCGCCGTCGGGGCCGCCGTACAGCAGGTCTTCGTTGGGCAAAGTGTCGAACCCCTCGCCGACCCGGGCGAACGTAATGGGCTCTTCGGGTCCATTGTCTTCGGGGGAGGCCTCCGCCGTGTCTTTTGTCCCGGAAAGGCCGGCCGTGTTTCCGGTTTTGTCTTCTTCCGGCGCCGCCTCGCCCTTGGGCAAGGCCGCCACCGGGCCATCGTTCGGCCCGATGGCAATGGCGGCGACCTGGGTCGGCCCAAAGGTTCTGGGGTCAACTTGTTCCGCCGCCGCGATGGCCAGCGCCAGCGCTTCTTGCGGATCGGCGCCTGAGGCAATGGCCTGATCGAACGCGGTCAGCGCCGCCGCCTCGCCGGTAACCAGGCTATCGACGGTGTTATAGGCCAGATCGAAGGCCACATCATCGAAGGCGATTTCCGCCTCGGCGCGGACCAGATCCTCGACCTCCCAAAACCCAGGGCCAATAGGTTGTTGGCGGGTATCGGTCTGCACGACCATGCTGGGATCGGGCCGGGCTTCGCGGCGGGCAATGCGAAGGGCGTCCTCGATGACCAGATCGGCGGCCATGTCGGTAAACAGAGAGTCCGCCTCCAGCGCCACCGGGTCCGCGCCGGAGGCCGGGCCACTTTCGGCAGCAAATTGTTCCGCCTGTACCGCATCCAGGGCGCGTTGTTCCGATGGCGACAGGGGTGACAAGGCGTCCAGCACCTCCGGCGGCACTACCTCTGCAATTTCCAGCGCGGACTTTCCGGGCGTCGGTTGCGGCGTCCACTCAGCCAGCTGGATGGCGTCCCGGACTGCCACATCGGCGGCGATTTCCGAAAACACAGCGTCACTCGCCAGGCCCACCGGGTCATCCGTTTGGGTCAGGTAACCGGGATTTTTAGCTTCCTCGGCCAGGGCCGCGTCCAAAGCCAGTCTTTCACCGGGCGTAAGCATCGCAACCCCCACCCCGTCACCCGGCTTGCGGGCCATGGCCGACCAACCGGCGGCAAAAATGGCGTGCTCCGTGACGACATCGGCGGCGACCTCGTAAAACGCCGCGTCGGCCTCCAACGCCACCGGGTCGGTGGCAACGGCTGCCAGACCGGTTTGCACATCGCCGCGCGCCAGAACCGAGTCCAGTGCCGCCAGGGCTTCGGGCGAAAATTCCGACTCTACGTCCGGGGTGTCGGGTTGTTGTTCCTCCGCGAGAACCGGGGAGGGCTCGGCCACGCGGCGGACTTCGGCTGTCCAGCCGGCGTTTTGAACGGCATCCCGGGTGGCCGCCTCAGCGGCGGCTTGGGCGAACGCGCTGGCGGCCTCCAGGGCGACCGGATCATCAACGGCGGCGAGGCCTGGGTCTTTGAGGGCTTCGCGGTCGATGACGGCATCGAGGGCATTGAGCGCGGCAGCGGAAAGTCCGTCTTGCGCCGTCGCCGGAGGGGTATTCTGGGGTATCGCCTCGGCCGACCAGCCAGCGGCGGAAATAGCTTCGTGCTCCGCCGTTTTAGCGGCGAGTTCCGCAAACCGAGCCTCGGCCTCGATCGCCACCGGGTCTTCGATGGTCTCAAAGTCCGGGGTTTTGTCAGGCTCGGGCTCGGGCAGCGCCTTTTGGATGCTTGAGATCCAGCCGTTGTCGTCGCTTTCGGGGAATAGAAGGTTGCCTGTTGTGCTCAAGGGTGATCCGAGTGTGTTACGCGGTTAAACCGATCCCAACGTTAATATTCTACACAGCCTCCGAAGGCGCGTGAATCCCCTATTTATCATAGGACTCAAGGGTTTCAAATCATTGGTTATATTGAAACGGCCCGTTGGTGCACCGGACGGGCGGTCCGGCCAAAACAGGGGAATCGGGGGCGCCTAGGCCCCAGAAACCGAGCCGCGGACCAGCTTGGCAATCAATAGAAATGTTGGAATCAGGTGCCAGAAAACATCGAATATATCGAGGGGCCGGGTCAGGGTTCCGGCCTTCAGCATCTTGAATTTTTCCAGCAAGTGGGGCTCCGGCGTGAAGGGCGCCAACGCCATCAACACCGCCGCCGCGACCAGGAGTCCTAAGGGGATTTTATCGAGCCATTCCATGACGGGTGTGTATTAAACCAGGCCCGCCGGGTCAAACCCGTTTTATCATACTGCCCAGATCGCGGCCGGCGAAGATGTGCATGTGAAAGTGCGGGACCTCTTGGCGGGCGTCCTCGCCCGTGTTGGCGAGAAAGCGGCAGCCGTCTTTGAGCACGCCCAGATCGCGGGCGATGTTGCCGACGGCGCGGTAAAAACCGACAATTTCCGCATCCGACGCATTGGCGGAAAAATCGTCCAGAGACACATAAGGCCCCTTGGGAATGACCAGAACATGCACCGGGGTCATCGGCCTTATATCCCTGAAAGCCAGCACGGTGTCGTCTTCAAAGACCTTGTCACACGGCAGTTCGCCGCGCAGGATTTTGGCGAAAATATTTTCCGGATCATACACCATGGCGTAATTCTCTTTTATTCGTCGTCCCTGGAATCTTTTTCCTCGATGCCGGATTTTCCAGCCCGGCTAGCCAGTTCTTCGAACACGTCGTCGGGGGTAATATTTTGCTCCGCCCACAAAACCATCAAATGATACATAAGATCAGCGCTTTCCGACACCACATGGGCCGGTGTTTCGCGTAGCGCGGCAACGATGACTTCAGTCGATTCTTCACCTATTTTGCGGGCCATATTTTCCACACCGGCTGCGAATAACTTCGCCGTGTAGGATTTCTCCGGATCACCGCCCTGGCGGCTTTTGATGGTCCCGAAAAGCTCGTCGATAAAACGCCGCGACATGATTTCGTCAGACATGTTTCCTGTTCCTTTAGGGCGCCGGCGGGTCGTTGCGAACAGCCGCACCGGCGGCTTTCATATGGGCCTTGGCCTCGGCAATTGTATAGGTCCCAAAGTGAAAGATCGAGGCCGCCAAAACCGCCGACGCATGGCCCTGCACGACACCCTCGACCAAATGATCGAGCGTGCCGACACCGCCGGACGCGATCACCGGCACGGTCACCGCGTCGGACACGGCGCGGGTGAGGCCAATGTTGAAGCCCTGCTTGGTGCCGTCCCGGTCCATAGACGTCAGCAAAATTTCCCCGGCGCCTAAGTCGACCATGCGCCGCGACCAATTAATGGCTTCAATCCCCGTCGCCTCGCGCCCGCCGTGGGTGAAAATTTCGTAAGAGTCCGGCCCTGTCGATTTGGCATCGACGGAAACGACGATGCACTGGCTGCCGAATTTATTAGCCGCCTCGGCGACGAAGTCCGGGTTTTTTACCGCCGCCGTATTGATCGCCACCTTGTCAGCGCCGGCCAAAAGTAATTTTCGGATGTCTTCGATTTTTCGCACGCCGCCGCCGACGGTCAACGGCATGAAGCACTGTTCCGCCGTGTGGCGGACGACGTCGAAAATGGTTTCGCGGTTGTCCGAGCTTGCCGTGATGTCGAGAAAGCACAGCTCGTCCGCCCCGGCGCTGTCATACAAGCGCGCCTGCTCAACCGGGTCGCCGGCGTCCACCAGATCGACGAAATTGACCCCCTTGACGACGCGCCCGGCGGCAACATCGAGGCAGGGGATTATCCTGACTTTCAGCATGTCCTAAGCGCCCTTGGCCGCCAGAAGGTTGACCGCTTCTGATAAATTGATGCGTCCGTCATAGAGCGCCCGGCCGCTGATGACACCCTCCAAAAGCCCCTCGCCCGCCGACTTTAAGTTCTCAAGGTCTTTGAGCGAAGACACCCCACCCGATGCAATAACGGGTATGGAAACCGACCGTGCCAGCTCTACCGTAGCCTCGGTGTTGGGGCCTTGCATGGCCCCGTCCCGTGCGATGTCCGTATAGATGATGGCGGCGACGCCGCAGTCCTCGAATTTCTTTGCCAGCTCCAGCGCCGTGATCTCGGACACCTCGGTCCAGCCTTCAACGGCGACCAGCCCACCGCGGGCGTCGATGCCGACCGCAACCCGGCCAGGGTGGTCGCGGCAGGCCTGTTTGACCAGGTCCGGGTCGCGCACCGCAACCGTGCCCAAAATGACCCGGCGGACGCCGCGTTCAAGCCAGAAATTGATTGTTTCCAGGTCGCGGATACCGCCGCCCAGCTGGACCGGAATTTCCAAAGCATCGAGGATGGCTACCACCGCCGCCTCGTTGACCGGGCGACCAGAAATCGCGCCGTTCAGGTCGACCACATGCAACCACTGACAGCCGGCGGCGGCAAAAGCAGCACCTTGGGCACCGGCGTCATCGTTAAACACCGTCGCCTTGTCCATGTCGCCACGCAACAGGCGCACACACTGGCCGTCTTTCAGATCAATCGCGGGGAAGAAAATCATCGCTTCAAGGTTTCCACTTCAGGAAATTACCAATAATCTTAAGGCCGGTGTGTTGACTTTTTTCCGGATGGAATTGCAGGCCGATCATATTATCGCGGCCAACCGCCGCCGTCACCGGGCCACCGTAATCGGCGCAGGCCAGAATTTCCGCATTGTTTTCACAGACCAGATGATAGCCGTGAACGAAGTAGACGTGTTGACCATTTTCCATGCCGTCAAACAACGGATGATCGACCGCGCGGATGTCCAGTTCGTTCCAGCCCATATG
>JABMOG010000067.1 GCA_013204265.1 Rhodospirillales bacterium | reverse complement strand
TTCGCCATCGCCATTTCCATCGCCCTGCAATACGGCGTGCCGCTGGAAGAATTCGTGGATTCCTTCACCTTCACCCGCTTCGAGCCATCGGGCACGGTCACCGGCAACGACACCATCAAGATGGCGACGTCGATCCTGGATTACATATTCCGCGAATTGGCGGTCAGCTATCTGGGCCGTAACGACCTCGCCCACGTAGTGCCCGAAGACCTGGAACCCGGCAGCATAGGCACAGGTGAAGGCGAAAACTTCCTTCCCGCCACGGATCCGGCGATCGAAGCCGTCCGTAGTGTCGCCAGCCAAGGCTATGTGCGCGGCAATTTTCTGGTCATCCGGGGGGCCAAAGACAGTGTGGCTGAAGTTGCGGCAGCCGCTGCGGCAAGTGCCGTCGGTGCCTCAACCGTGGGCGCGGTCCAGGTGCCCGCCGTATCCGAAGCCATAGTGCAGGAAAGCGCCCGTGCCGTAGTCGGCAGCGACGTGATCGAACACACCGATGGCCGCCTCGACCAGATCCGCGAAGCCAGGATGCGGGGTTATGAAGGCGACGCCTGCGGCGAGTGCGGTAATTTCACCCTGGTTCGCAACGGTACTTGCATGAAATGCCAGACCTGCGGCGGCACGTCAGGATGTTCTTGAGCAGCATGACCCATTTACCGAAATCCACAGTTCATACTGAATCCTCCCTGGGAAACTTGGGGCGCGTGTTGGGGGCTCTCCCTAACGCGCGCCCCGCCTTTTTTTACCGCTGAAGCTTTGGTATTAGGCGTAAAGAGAGCGAAACCTTAAATTCCTCGACATCCCTACTATAACTCCCTATCTAAATCATCTATCGACACACGCAAACAGGGCAATTAGTCTTATTAACAGAGCCTTTCTAGTGCGGCCCTGTTGCCGGATTCGAAAGTTTTTTTCCCGCGTCCGATTGTGCGGACCTTTTAATCCAGGGCCAGATGGTAAAAAGCAAAAAGAAAACAAGCTTCTATATTGTCGATGACGATCCCATCGTCGTAAAGCTGATGGAGGCCCTGCTGAAAGATGCCGGATTTTCCGTCACCACCAGCACCGACAGCTCCGAGGCTATCCACGACATTGCCCGCAAAAAACCCGATTGCGTGATCGGCGATTTGATGATGCCGGAAGTCGATGGCCTGATGCTGTGCAAGCAGGTATTGGGCCACAAAGACTTGAAAAATACGAAATTCATCGTGGTCTCGGCCAAGGCTTACGAATTCGACCTTAAACGGTCCTACGAATTCGGGGCGCACGGTTTTATCCGCAAGCCGATCAACCCCGAAACCTTTACCGACAAGATCAACAGAATTCTCGACGACCACATCGACATGACATTCTGGGGGGTGCGCGGAACCCTCCCCGTTTCGGGCAGAAAAACCCTGAAATACGGCGGCAATACCTCGTGCATGACCCTGGAATTCCCGCGCCAGCAGTTTTTCATTTTCGATTGCGGCAGCGGCATCAAGAACCTGGGCAACTGGTTCATGGCCCAGAACCGCAGGGGCATTAACGCCAAGATTTTCATCTCGCACCCCCATTGGGACCACATCAACGCGATCCCGTTTTTTACCCCGTTGTACATCCAGGGCAACGAATTTGAGGTTCTTGGCGCCAATCAGGGCGACATCACCATGCGCCATATTGTTTCCGCCCAGATGGAAAGCGTCTATTTCCCAATTACGCTGGCGCAATTCGCATCGCGCGTCTATTTCCACGACCTGGAGGAAGAAAACCTCGTCGTCTCGAATATCGACGTACAAACCAAGCTGTTGAGCCACCCCGGCAAGTGCTTAGGCTACCGGGTCAATTACAACGGACGTTCCGTCTGTTACATTACCGACAACGAAATGTACGTCGAAACCAGCCCGTTCTACGACCCGCACTATGAAAAGCGATTGGCTGAATTCGTCGAGGGCGCCGATGTGTTGATCACCGACACGACCTATACGGACGAAGAATATATGACCAAGGAAGGCTGGGGGCATTCTTGCATTTCCAAGGTCGTCAATCTGGCCGACACCGCCAAGGTCAAGCAGCTATTCCTGTTTCATCACGATCCGGACCAGAACGACGACGCCATCGACGCAAAACTGGAAACCCCCCAGGCCATGTTGAAGGCGCGCAAATCCAAAACCAAATGCCTGGCGCCCCACGAGGGGCAATCATTCAAGGTCTAATACCACCATGGCCGGACAGATACACACCCGACTTGCCGAACTTGGCATCGAATTGCCTGCCCCCTCGGCGCCGGCGGCGAATTACGTTCCCTATGTCGTCAGCGGCAATCAGGTTTTCGTTTCCGGCCAGGTCACCGTGTGGAACGGCGAATTACGGTTTATCGGCACGGTCGGCGCGGAGCTCAGCCTGGAGCAGGGCATCGAGGCGGCGCGGTTGTGCGGCCTCAACCTGATCGCCCAGGCCCGCGACGCCGCCGGCGGCGACCTGGACAAGATCAAACGTGTGGTCAAACTGGGCGGCTTCGTCAACGCCACGCCTGACTTCACCGATCACCCGAAAGTCATCAACGGCGCCTCGGACCTGATGGTCGAGGTCTTCGGAGAAGCCGGCAAACACGCCCGCTTCGCTGTCGGCGCAGACTCACTGCCGCTAGGCGTCGCGGTGGAGATCGATGGGGTGTTTGAGTTGGGGTGAGAGGAGCAAGAAAAGTCCTGGACAAGTGCTCTTTTTCGACAGCTCTTTTTAGTTAACCTGAATTAACACAGCTTTCGGAAGCGGCTTTTTTGATCGCCGCGAGGTTGAGCAATTGCCTGCCCCACAGCATCTGGAAAGCCTCTTGAAATTGCGTTAAATGCTGTTTCCGCAATGCCTTTTTCAAACGGCAAGCGGCTTCGGGTCGTTCTCCGGAAAAATCTCCAGGCGCAAGCAGTTGCAAGTGCCGTTTAAGAGAAGCTATCGAGTCCACGGCCTCATAGCGCTCGCGGTTTCGCCAGGCGAGTAATCCGCTGTTGGGGGTTATCTGGAAATGCCGGTTTATGGCCTTTGCGATCTCCGCTTCGACAAGATAATTTTCGGTTACTGGTTGCCGAGTGATGGCAGATTGAAAATTATCCAGCCGCCATTCTACGCCGTTTTTGACTGCCTTAACCAAATCCGCCTGCCGGCTCCAGGGATTGCGTTTTCCGCATTCACCTTTGCCGCCCTGACGAAGTGGAACTATATCATCGGGTTCAAGTTTTTTTGCATAAGGATTTTTTGTGCAGGATTGATCCCGCAAACAATCGATGACCATATCCGTGGCGACGTAATTCCCAGCCACATAATCCTGGTTGGGAAGGCACTTAATAGCGAATAAGACATCGTCGGAAAACCGGTTTTCCGATTTTTCCCAGAATTTCATTTTCACTTTGAATCTATTGTGGGCGCGTTTCGTGTTTTCTTGAAGTGATCTGAGGCCTTCATGAATTCCCTTGGCATGTGCGGTCACACCCGGGACGTAACACCTATCAAGAGGAGAGCCCAAACCGCCTAATGAGCTTTCCGTAGCGGGGCCACAGGCCTTCTCCGCCCATTCCGTCAATGTTATCGAAGGCATTTCGCCGGACGTATTTCCGGAACGTCCCCCGGCCATGCCACAGGCCGACAGCAGAAGGGCTCCCAGGTTCAACCAGAAGATTGGTCCCGCTTTCAATGGAAGGGCTCCCAGGTTTTTTCACCAGCACGATGCAAAACCGTATTCGGTTTATCTAACCCGGAAACATTAACACTATGTTTCCAAGATTAGAAATCAGGAACTCCCTTAAAACGGGAATTCAGATATCCCCTTCCCTAAGATCCTTTTCGCCTTGATCATGGCCCTCGGGTTTTCACTCCGATCCGGCAGTCCTCCCAAATAGTCTTATTCAGAAAGGCTCGGGATTCATTTCCCAGCGGGCCACTTGTCGTGAGGCACCCGCGCCGCGCACTGGTAGGTGACTTTTCCGTCCTTAGCATTCTGTTTCAAGACCGCCGCTTCGAGGTTGCCGATCGTCCCGACCGGCATACCGCCGGGCAGCTTCTCGAGATACCCCTTAATGTTTTCCCCGTGTGACACGAGGAGGACGTTGTTGAGCGAGGACAATGCCGGGAGTTTTTTATTGTCCGCTAGGAAAGCCGCCAGTCCTTCACCCAGTTGGGCACTCGTCCTCCCTGCTATTAACTGCAGTCCTTCCTCCTTGCCCAAATTGAGACCTTTTCCAATCTTGTTAACGAGGTACTGCCCCGTGTCATAGGTCCGGCAACGAGGGCTGGTGTAGGCTCGATCAAATTTGATCCCTGATTTGCTGAGGCTATTCCCGACCGCTTCGACATTCTTGATGCCGGGGGATGTCAAATTTCTCCGCCCCTGGCTCGAATCATTACACGTTATGTCGCCAGGATCTCCTTCTCCGACGGGAACAGGTGTTGTTCTTTTAACATTCTTGTCCTCGGCGTGACGGAAAAGAACAACGAAACCGCCTTTTTCCTTCATCTCCTTGAACCACGTCTGGCTGCTGATTTCGGACTGAAGCTGACAAGCCGCCTTTTCTGCATTTATCTCCGGTAGTGGCGAATCGTTCACTTCACTCTTCTTTTGCTTTTCGGGTGCGGGTTGCTCACCTTTCTTTGTTGGGTCGGAAGGAGGGTCAAGTTTTTTTAGGTCTAACGGCTCCTTATTGAGTTTATTGATCATCTTGAAGAGGGTTTCATTTTCCGCCAGGAAGGTGTTGGCTTCTTCCCACGCGGGGGCCCATCCCTGGGTCAGGTCCTTGTAGTGTCTTGCCAAGCCTAATGCTTGCGCTTGGATTTTACTGACCCTAAGAAAATCAATCGTTTTTCCGGTTCGCCTTTTTGATTCAATATCGTTCCATTCTTGCACCCATTTTTCCCTAACATCTTTTTCCGTATCATTAAATTTTCCTTCGGTGCTAACGGCATTGACAAGGGCCGCGACCTTTTTAAGCAAGGCCTCGCCGTTTTTCTTACCCTCGAATTTCACGATTTTGTCCTGCAGGGCCTGTTCCTCGGCGGAAGCATTGGCTTTAACAAAACCCTTGATCCCCGTAGTCACTTCCACGTTCATAAGCTTTTCCTTGACGGTTGTCAGGGCTTTGAACATGCCCACCGCTTGGTTGAAAGCATCAAGCGCATTTACGTCCCCAATCAATGTGCCGTTCACTCCAGCCTCAACCAGTTTCGCTTCTCCGACCTCTTTCTTTCCGGCGACAACGTCCGCCCAAGCACTCATGGTGGTCATTTGCTTGAAAGTTCTGGTCATTGCCATCATGCCCGGATTCTCGGCGCGTTGAATGGACAAAGCCGCCTGCTCAAGACCCGCAATAAGACTACAGTTTTGATGATAGACTATGGCATCGCCAATGGCTTTTTCCACCGGATAGTCGATCAGAGACGTGCTCGTTTTCCGCTTATTGACTATTTCCTCATAAATTCCCCGGCGTTTCGATTCGAAGCCGTCGGTGATGACTTGGATCGTCAGGTTCTGGAAGTAAGCATCGTTGACCTCGGCGCGAAAGCCGCTGAAGATCGCCGCAACCCCGGAAAGCGCGCGGACGGTGCTGGCCGCCGTAAAAATGGCGCCGGCGCCGGCCGCCGCTGTCGTCAGCCCGCCGAGGGTCAGGTTCACGGCGGCATCGAACTGTTTGATGAAATTCTTGTATTGCCCGCAACGCTGGTTCGAAGCGGCGATGATTCGTTCCTGAATCCGGTTGCGATCCCGAACCGTGTTTGAGGGCCTTTGGTAAAATTTTACAAAGGCCTCTTCGAGAATTCGCCGCTGGTCTCCAAAACTTTCTTCAGCGAAGCCAACCTTATTATTCGGGTCCAGCAGGACGGCTAGATCGATCTTTTCAAAACTGTCCGGGTCGATCAGGGGATCCGGCCCGGTGATGCGTTGTGAATCCTGGAACCAGGAAAAACCTGTAAAGCCGGAAGAGTCCTTATTGGAGGCTACACCCCGCCAGCCCCAGAACCGCCACGCACCCTAATATGTTCAGAAATTTTCGTGATTTCATGCCTTGCACCCCCTCGTCCAGACAATGGCCACATGTCCCAGGTGCATGGCCGTAATTCAATATTTAGTGGTTACCCCACCCCCTGCACACAACATATCAATAAAAAGTCCATTTAAACAACCATTAAATGTATGTGCACACCATCGTGCCCTTATTGCGGTTCGCTTCCCAACTCCCCCCTTGTCACCTCGCCCCAAAAGCATCACATCTAACCCATGCCTGACGGACGCGAACCGACGACGGTCAATGTGCTGGGCTCGATCAATGAGGTCGAGGCTGCCGAGTGGGATGCCTGCGCCGGGGTGGACCATCCGTTCTGCCACCACGGGTTCCTCTCGGCGCTCGAAGATTCCGGATCGGCGTCGGCGGACTCGGGCTGGATTGCGCGCCATCTGGTTATCCGGGACGAAACCCAGCAGCTAGTCGCCTGTGCACCGCTGTACCTGAAAAACCATTCCTACGGCGAATATGTTTTTGATTGGGGCTGGGCCGATGCCTTTGAGCGCGCCGGTGGGCGCTATTATCCGAAACTGCAATCGGCCGTACCGTTCACGCCGGCGACCGGCAGGCGGCTGCTGGTGCGGGGCGACCTGGCCCCTCCCCTCCAGAACGATCTATCCCAAGCCCTGGCCGAAGCCATGGTGACGCTGGCCGGGCGGTTGGGGGTATCGTCGTTGCATGTGACCTTCCCGACCGAAGACGAATGGCGGCGTTTTGGCGAACACGGATTGCTGATGCGGATGGGGCTACAATTCCATTGGGGAAACCGTGGCTACACCGATTTTGATGACTTTCTCGGCGACCTGACATCGCGTAAACGCAAGGCAATACGCAAGGAACGGGCCTCTGTCGCCGCTCTCGGTCTCGATTTCCGGCTGCTCAGCGGCAGTGACATAACCGAGGCCCATTGGGACGCCTTCTATCGTTTTTACCGCGACACCACCGACAAGAAATGGGGGCAAAATTACCTGAACCGGGAATTTTTCTCGCTGCTCGGCGAACGGATGGGCGATCATGTCGTCCTGGTCATGGTGGAAGATGCCGGGCGGCCCGTCGCCGGTGCCCTTAACCTCAAAAGCGCCGACACTCTGTTCGGGCGCAACTGGGGCTGCGACGCCGATTACAAATTCCTGCATTTCGAGGCCTGCTATTACCAGGCCATTGAATACGCCATCCAGCACGGCCTGAAGTGGGTCGAGGCCGGGGCGCAGGGCCCACACAAGGTACAACGGGGGTATCTTCCGCGCGCCACCTATT
>JABMOG010000066.1 GCA_013204265.1 Rhodospirillales bacterium | reverse complement strand
ATGAACATGTTTTTCCACACCAGGGCGGAAACGGTCGGCATCACGAAAAACGGTGCGATCACCATGATGCGGATTAAGCCCTGGCCGAACATCGGTCGGTCCAGCAGCAGGGCGAACAAGATGCCCCCGACGACCGTGATCAGCAGGACACCTCCGACCATCACAAGCGTGTTGAACATTGCGGCCGTAAAGCTCGGATCGGTAATGAACCATTTGTAGTTCTCCCACCCCACAAATGGATTGTCGCTGGGCGTGATCAGGTTGTATCTCAGAAACGAGAAATAGAGCGTCATCCCAAGCGGAACGATCATCCAGCCGAGCAGGAGAAGCACGGCCGGCGAGATCATTATCCTTGCGGCGGTGCGGGAAGCCTTGGTTGCCATGGTTTCCTCCCGTCAGACTTTCTTTGAAGCGTTGAAGGAAAGGCCCACCCAGGCCCTTTCTACAAAGCTACGCCGAAAAGGACTCGGAAAATATCGTAAAGCGGGCCGATCCGCAGGGACCGGCCCGCCCACGCAGGAGGTTACTTGATGTAACCGGCCTTGGTCATTTCGCGGACCGCGAACTTCTGGCTGTTGGCCAGAGCAGTTTCAACCGACTGCTGCCCGACAAGAGCCGCCGAGATCTGCTGCCCGACGTAGTTGCCGATGCCCTGGAACTCGGGGATCGCGACGAACTGAACGCCGGTGTAGGGAACGGGAAGCAGCGACGGATCGGCCGGATCCACCGAGAGGATCGCGTCCTTGATAGTCGCCGCGAAAGGCGCGGCTTCCAGCAAACGCGGATCCTCGTGAACCGATTGACGCGTTCCGCTCGGCACGGCAACCCAGCCTTCGGTTTCGCCAACCATTTCGAAGTACTTTTTCGAAGTGCCCCACTTCAGGAAGTCCTTGGCGGCGTCAACCTTCTTAGAGGTCGCCGGAATGGCAAGTGCCCAGGACCAGAACCAACCAGTGCCCTTTGCAGTCGCCTGTTTGGGCGCCTTGAAGAAATCGGTCTTGTCCGCAACGGTCGAGGTCTTCGGATTGCGAACGTCATTGGCTGCCGAGGTTGCGTCGACCCAGGTCGCACACTTGCCGTCCTTGAACAGAGCACGGTTTTCATTGTGGCCGTTGGCGGATGCACCCGGGGGACCGTATTTGTTCATCAGGTCAACGTAATAGGTTACCGCGGCGTTCCACTCGGGCGAGTCGAGCTGCGGGTTCCAGTTCATGTCGAACCAGCGGGCGCCAAAAGCGTTGGCAAGCGGGCCGATAAAGGCCATGTTCTCGCCCCAGCCAGCCTTACCGCGCTGACAGGTACCGTAAACGCCGTTGTCCGGGTCATGAACCTTGGAAACGATGTCCCTGAATTCGGTGTAAGTGATTTGCTCAGTCGGCGCTTCGACGCCTGCCGCCTTGAAGACGTCTGTCCGATAGAAGGTGAAAGAGGTCTCGGAGTAGAGCGGAACAGCATAGAGATTGTCCTTCGCGGACAGACCGTTCCGTACCAGCTGGAAGATGTCGTTGACGTCGTATTCGGCGTCATCGCCAAAATCGTTCAACGATGTCAGCCAGCCGTTGGCGCCCCAAATCGGAGCTTCGTAAGCACCAATGAAGATGATATCGAACGAGCCACCTTTTGTTGCAATATCCTGAGTGGTCCGCTGACGCAGGACATTTTCCTCCAGGACGACCCAGTTGATCGTGTTGCCGGTCGCCTTTTCCCACTGCGGAGCAAGCTTCTGCATGACGATCATGTCAGCGTTGTTCACCGTGGCGACCGTAATTTCATCCGCTTGTGCGCCGACGCTCAACAGCGATGCGACGGCGGTCGCGGCGATTAATTTCCTCTTTAATTTCATAGCATTTCTCCCTGAGGTTGCATTAAAGTAACTCGCAGTGAACCCATTAAGAAGCAATTGTCGCGATCACAACAAGAAAAGTCAATCAAAATGTTTACGCGCGTAAAACTTGGGAAAGACGGTCATTTTTCGGCGCCAGGCGGAATTACGCGGAGGCCCGCATGATCAGCTTTCCTTCGAAAAGTGTCGACTCGTACTTTTCGGCCTTGCCATTGGACTCGATGATGCGAAACAGTGTTTCCGCGCTACGAGTCGCAATGGCCGAATAATCCTGCGACACCGTGGTCAGGCCCGGACAGGCGAATTTGGACCATGGATGATCGTCGTGTCCGGCAACGCGCAAGGCGCATCCCGGTCCGCGGCCAACCCTCAAGCCTTGATCGTAGGCCGCAGCGAGAAACCCGATAGCGATTCGGTCGTTGCTGCACAACACAGTTCTCGATGGCAGCGCGTTCTCCGAAATGAGACGCTTGCCTTCCTCCAGACCTACACGCTCGAACTCCCATCCTTGCCCAGCGAATTGAATGACTTGTGGAACGTACCCAAGCCGCTCCATAACTTGCGCATAGGCTTCGCGACGCTTGTTGGCGTTTGGATTGACGGGTGGCATCTCAAAAAAGCAGGGAGGTTCGCCGGTCCGGCACAAATACTCTACAATCAACCCAATACTTTGAAAATTGTTCGATCCGATAAAGGCTTCACCCACCTCGACCTGGCTGTCGAAGATGACGGTCGGGACCTCTAGGGTGAATTGGCGAACGCGCTCAAAATCGGACGCCCGGCCAAGGGGCGCCAGAAGGGCGCCGGCGGGTTTGAGAGAAAGCAGCGATTCCAGGGCCGCATTTTCAAGTTCCGTTTGACCGTGTGAGCTCATCAGAATCGGCCAATAACCCGCGTTGATACATTTTCGTTCAATATTCCGGGCAATTTCCGCGAAAAACGGATCGGCTAAATAGGGAACAAGAATGCCAATATTCCTCGTCGCTCGGCGATTCTGGTTCACGGCAAAAATGTTGGGGCGGTAGTCGTAGTTCTGGAGCGCTTGCTCAATGCGTTCCCGCGTCGATTTTCGAACGCTGGAAGGATCATTAAAGCTTGCCTATCCGCTTGACGCACACACCCACTAGGGATAGATTTTGTGTGT
>JABMOG010000065.1 GCA_013204265.1 Rhodospirillales bacterium | reverse complement strand
GCGCCTTCGCCGACATCGATTTCCGAAACCGAATTGGCGAAGTACGCACCGACGCCCATTCCGACATGGTGTTTGACCACCGTTGCTTCCGCGCCCTTGCCCAGGACCATAAGGTTCCTCGGGAAATAGGCGACTGGGTGTTTGGTGAGGCCGCCGATGAAGACCACCTCGATCGGTTGCTCGACCTTGACGCCGGGCTCGACCTTGAGGACAAAGCCGGAATCCATCATCGCCGTATTGAGCTCTAATAGGGCCTGATTGCCCGTGTCGGCATGGGCGATCTTGCCGAGATAGTCTTCGGTCCAGTCAGCGCCGCGGGTCAGCATATCACGCAGGCATTCGACGGAAACGCCATCGGGTAAATCACCATCCACCCACAATTCCGGGCGCATGCGGCCGTTAACAAAAACCAGCCGCGTGCGGCTATCGGATGCCGGCAACACGGACGGCACCAGATCCACGCTTGCCACCGCGTCTTCATCGGTGACGGGCAGGAATTTGGTGTCTTCCAGGGATCTGAGCCGCGTGTATTTCCAGGATTCGAGCTTCGACGACGGCAGACCATGGTCGTTGAAACGCTCAAAACCCGATTGGCGCAGGGTCTTCAGCCACTTGAGCTCGGCGCCCGGCAGGGCGGGCCCGGCGGCATCGAAGCCGTCGACGAATGACAAGTTGCTAGGTGACGCACTCGACATGTTTATTGTTCTTCCTTGTTTTTCAGGACCGGCAGTGGGTTTTAAGCCGCCGCCTCGCCGAATTCGGCGTAGCCTTTTTCTTCCAGTTCCATGGCCAGTTCCTTGCCGCCGGAACGTTGAATTTTGCCATGCGCCAGCACATGCACCTTGTCCGGCACGATGTAATCCAGCAATCGCTGGTAATGGGTAATCAGGAGCATCGAGCGATCCGGCGAACGCAGCTTGTTGACGCCTTTGGCAACAATTTTCAGGGCATCAATATCAAGCCCGCTGTCGGTTTCGTCGAGCACCGCCAGCGTCGGTTTCAAGACCGCCATTTGCAGGATTTCATTGCGCTTTTTCTCGCCACCGGAAAAACCGGCGTTGACGGCACGTTTCAACATATCATCGGAAATGCCCAGTTCCTTGGTTTTCTCCCGCATCATCTTGACGAACTGCATGGCATCCAACTCGTCCTCGCCATGGTAGCGGCGGATCGAATTCATGGCTTCTTTCAGAAACGTCGTATTGGCGACGCCGGGAATTTCCACCGGGTACTGAAAGGCCAGGAAGATGCCCTTGGCGGCACGTTCTTCGGGCTCCAGACCGGTCAGGTCTTCGCCCTTATAAATGATCCGCCCGCCGGTGATCTCATAACCGTCTCGCCCGGCGATAACGTGGCTCAGCGTACTTTTGCCAGACCCGTTCGGTCCCATAATGGCATGAATTTCGCCTTGGCCGACGCTGAGGTTTAAACCCTTAAGAATTTCATTGCCGTCGACGCTGACGTGTAGTCCTTTGATTTCTAACATGTTTTTTTACTTTCTTGTTTCCGAGCGCAGGCCTTAGCCGACACTGCCTTCTAATGAGATGCCGACCAGTTTCTGGGCTTCGACGGCGAATTCCATGGGCAATTGCTGCAACACTTCGCGGCAGAACCCGTTGACGACCAGGGCGACGGCCTGTTCCGTTGGGATGCCGCGCTGGCGCAGATAGAACAGCTGGTCTTCGCTGATAGTGGACGTCGTTGCCTCATGCTCGACGATAGCGCTTTTATTTTTACTTTCGATATAGGGCACCGTGTGGGCACCGCACTGATCGCCGATCAGAAGGGAATCACACTGGGTGAAGTTGCGCGCGCCGTCGGCCTTGGGTGAAATTCGAACCAGCCCACGGTAGGTCTGATCCGCGCGGCCCGCCGAGATGCCCTTGGAGATGATCTTCGAGGACGTGTTCTTGCCCAAATGAATCATCTTGGTGCCGGTATCAGCCTGCTGGCGGTTGTTGGTGATGGCGATAGAGTAGAATTCGCCGACCGAATTTTCACCCTGCAAAATACAACTGGGGTACTTCCAGGTGATGGCCGAGCCGGTTTCCACTTGGGTCCAGGAAATCTTGGAATTGCGGCCCCGGCAGATTCCCCGCTTGGTAACGAAATTATAGATACCACCCTTGCCGTTCTCATCACCGGGATACCAGTTCTGAACCGTCGAATCCTTGATTTCGGCGTCGTCCAACGCGATGAGTTCGACGACGGCGGCGTGCAACTGGTTTTCGTCGC
>JABMOG010000064.1 GCA_013204265.1 Rhodospirillales bacterium | reverse complement strand
TTTTTTTGCCAAATTTAGGTCTTAAATAGGTCGGACGTTTTCGTATTGATCCTGCGTGGACCATGATCCTGAGGAAAAATGTAGCCGCTCTGGCGATTTTGTCCGGGTTGGCCCTGTTCGCCCTGTCGGCTCTTGCGCCGCCGGCGATGGCTTGTGGCGACCTTCAGGGCTGGATAGAGAAATATCAGAGCCCCGAGGCGACCGATGCGTCCCGGCAAACCGCGCTCCGTAAACTGGCCGGCCCGTGCGATGGCTATGTTGCCGTCACCAGCGATGAACTACTGCTGGACGTTTTGCATGACGCGCTCCGGCGCCCCTACGATAAAGCGTTGGTCCAGGCGGTGTTCGCGCGGTATCGCTGTATCCCGGGCGTGGCGGAGGAAGAAGGCTATGGCGTGCTGACAAAGGCGCTCGACACCACCGCCTGTCCTACCGGCAGCGACCGGCAGAACTGGTTCGTGGTCGCCAGCGGGGGCCTCCTGCGGGCCGGCCCGTCGAAATCGTCAAGGCGTGTCGGATGGGTCAAACGGGGCATCGTGGTCGAAAAACTGGCCGAGTCCGGCGAGTGGTTGAAGGTCAGGACCTGGCAAAACAAGACCGGCTTTATCCATGAGTCCCTGCTGGCGATTTACTGATCCCTTTTTTCCGTAAAAAAAAACAACAGAGCCGCGTTGTTCATCCTGCTGTTCTCTGCAACAGTGGTGGGTAATGGAGAGGGCCGGCGCCGGCTGAACAAGACAAAGAGACTCAGATGAAATGTTATGTAACGGGGAATTCGCCCTTCGCGCGCAAGGTGAGGGTTGCGAGTTATGAGACAGGCCTGTTCGACGAGGTCGAATGGCAAATGATCACGCGTGAAAAGCGGGCTGAGATCATTCCGGGCATTAACCCCTTGGGCAAAGTGCCGGTGGCGATATTGGAGTCAGGTGATGTGCTGTTCGATTCTCCGGTGATTTGCGCCTATGTGGATTCCCTGAATAACGGTCCCAAGCTGATCCCGGAGAAGGGTGCCGAACGCTGGGCGGTGCTTACACTGGAGGCGTTGGGGGATGGTCTTGGCGAGGCAGTAATAGCCGCGTCGCAGGAAGATCAGCGGCCCGGTGAGAAACGCTCCCAGGGCGTTGTCGATCGACAAGCCGGCAAGACAAAGGCCGCGCTTGCCGTCCTGGATGCAGCGGCAGGCGATTTCAATGATCCGCCTCTGATGGGTGAAATCTCGGTCGCCTGCGCGCTGGGCTATATGGAATTCCGCGACGTGGTCCCCGGCTGGCGCGACACCTATCCCAAGCTCGCCACCTGGTACGTTCGCATCCTGAAACGCCAATCCTTCATCCGGACAGCGCCTGATTGATCAGGATGGGCCGGGAATTTCCCGGCCCGTTTGGTCGTCAGGCGGCTTTCCCGTTATTTTGCGAAAATATGTTTCCTTGCTTTGGCAATCGCCGACTGCGACATGCTGTTCATCGTGTCCGCGATGATTTTCTGAAGTTCAGCGCCCTTCATCGGCGTAACGGGAATTTTCCGTTTTCCCGCGTAGGCTTTGAATACCGGATCGTTGACGGTAGCCCAGAAGGCGCTCCTGATTGGCTCGACCAGCGATCGCGGCACGCCCGGCGGGAAGGCGAGCCCCCGTCCGATGACCGATGCCGTCGACAGCATCGCCGCGGCGGCTTTGTCGTCCGGGTTTCTGGCCAATTCGCTCAGCAGCGGAACATCCTGCAGTTCCTTTTCTTTCGTGAAGCCGACCTGAGACAGAATGACCGCAAAGGAGTTGGGCGACCGGTCGATCCAGTCCGCTTTCTGGGTGGTCCAGGAAATCCACGAACTGGTCATGCCAAAGGTTTCGCCCTGTTCCATCGAAAGAATGGTCTTGGCGGAGCCTTTGTAGCCGGTGACGATTTTGAACCGCGTCCCCAGAATCCCGTTCATCATCTTGGGCACGAGAAATGTCGGTGAACCCGTGCCGGTAGAGGCGACGATGAGTTCCTTCCTGGTCACATCCGCGATCGAACGGATTCCCGTGTCGCGACGCACAAGGAAGACCTGATTCGCGCCGAAGACGGTTCCGAGCCAGGTGAACTTGTTGGTCGCGTACTTCACCTTCTTGGGCCGTAAAAGCTGCGAGACCGCCGTCATTTCCGGCGGCATCAGCACAAAAAGGCCATTCTTTGGCATGACATTGTAGGCGTAGTTGGTCATTTTCAGGCCGCCCGCGCCCGGCATATGCTGGACGATGAGGGTCGGGTTGCCGGGAATTTTCTTGTTCAGGTGACGGGACAGCAGAAGCGATGTCTGACCGTAGGTTCCGCCGGCGCCGTATCCGACGAGAATGGTAACGGTCCTGTTGTTGTAGGTATCTTTAACGGATACTGCCATTGCCGGCGCGGCAATTGCGGCGGTGAATGCTATCGCGGCTGCGCTCACCGATCCGCCTAAATGGAACAATTTCATACTGGTCTCCCTTTTCCTCTGTGAGGAGTGAAGCAAATTTCCGGCTGTTGCGCAAACCCGGGCACAGCATAAGATGGGTTCGGTTTTTCCTGGCCCACCGTTCCGTGATTGGACGAAGGGCCGCCATCCTGTCACAGGAGGGGCATTATGGCGCTGTTGCTGACCGACGAACAGGTGCGTGGGCTGCTCACCATTGACGATTTGATCGTGGCGATGGAGGAGGCCTATGCCGAGCTTGCCGCCGGGCGCGGCATCTATCGCGTGCGGACCGACATGATCGCCGCGACCGACCGCCCCGACGATATCTTTGCACTTAAATCGATGGATGGCGTGATCCCAAAATTCGGCGTCGGGACCATCCGGGTCAATTCCGACACGCTGCGCTATCGGCGCGACGGCGATCGGCTGCGGCGCGATCGGGTGCCAGCGGACGGCGAGGGCCGCTATGTCGGCTTCGTGATGGTCTTCAGCACCGAGACCGGGGAGTTGCTGATGGTCTACCCCGACGGCGCGCAAT
>JABMOG010000063.1 GCA_013204265.1 Rhodospirillales bacterium | reverse complement strand
TCACCCCGGTCTTCCGTGCCGTCTGGGCGCATGGGCAGCACCATGTAACGAAGGTCTGCGGTGCTGTCATGGACGCGCACCTCCGTTTGGTCGTTAATGTGGGTGCCGAATTCGGCAAGAATGGCCCGGGGTTCGTGGATGACGCGGGAACGATAAGCCTTGCTGACATACCAAGCCGGCGGCGCCCCCAGGATCGAACGCGGGTAACACGAACAGAGTGTGCAAACGATAACGTTGTGGATTTCCGGCGTGTTCTCCAGAACCACGAATTGCGCTTCAAGGGGCTCAACACCGATGTCCAGAAGCGCGGCTTTGGAATCTTGCAATAGGGTTTTCTTAAAGCCTGGAATCGTCCAGGCGCGGGCGACAATACGTGCGCCCAATGCCGGTCCAGCTTGTTCCATGCGCTCAATCATCCGGCTTACGGTCTCCGCAGACAGCAACTCCTTATCGACAAGGACGTCATAAACCGCCTCGCTAATTACGCTGTATTCGCTGGGGGTGGGGTCGTCATCTTTAATGTCATCATGGTCGTGACGGTGATCGAAGCTGTCGGGCAAATCCTTGATGGCCGTTTCGCGGCGCGCGCGGACCCGTTCAATGCGGGCCGCCAGTTCACCGGCATCGAATACGCCTTTCTCGATCAACACGTCCCGGACGGCCGCCGCTTTTTTCTCGTAGAACCCCAGTGTGTTATAGGCCTCCTTGCCCATGGTCTCGATGACCCGGCGCATCTCGTCAACCGACATCAACGGCGGTTCGGATCGTGAAATACAGTCCCGCACCGCTTCCATGCGCTTTTCCCAAAAGACCATGGGCCGTTCGTCCCGCTCGATAGAACTGCCGGGCAGTCCGCCGATATCATGATAGCCACGATGCTTCACGCTGTTCCCCTATCCACGACATTCTAATGCTAACAGGTTCCCCTAACGGGCGAAAATGATGACGGCGACCCCGACCGCCAGGACAAGCGCCCAAGCCAGACGGGAGCCCGTGTCGGCCTCTTTCAAAAAATACCCGCCCAGAATTACCGACAACGGGATTGATGCCTGGCGCAGGCTGTTCACGGCGGCGACATTTCCACCCATCTGATAGGACACCAATATCAGGTAGTAGGACAGATACGACGTTGCCGCTGCTAATAGATAGCGAAACGGGGTTTTTCCCCAGCCACCGAAGAGGTGGGTCAACAACGGCCGATCCGCCGGCTTTCGAATGATGAAATAAAGGGCGCATGCGGGTGCCAGAAAAAAATACATCCACACCAGCAAAACCGTAGGTTCGACTACTTTAATGGCTTCGGAATCAGCCAGCGATTGCGTACCCATGCCGACCATGGCCAGCGTCGCGGTGAGAAACGTCGCCGGATGTTGCAGCATCCTGGCTCCCCGTCGGTACTGCAGGAAGAACGCCCCCACCATGACCAGGGCGACACCCCCCAACATGACGGGGCCGTAGCTTTGCCCAAGGATCAACCACCCGAAGATGACAATAAACAGCGGTGCCGCACGGATGATGGGGTAATAGACGGAAAGGTCTCCAGTCTTCAACGTCGTCAGAATGCCGATGTAATAGAACATCAACCCGACAGTTGAGATCAGGATCAATGGTAAAACAGCCAAGCCGGACCTGAGGTCCACATCCAGTACAAACGCATGAACGTTGACGATCACCACCCACACCAGAATGACGCCAAGGTAGGCGGCCTCGGGGAAGGCTGTGTTTTTAAGAATCAGTTCGCGCAAGGGGTGGATGGATGCTGCAAGCAGCACAACACCGGCGACGGTCAGTTCCATCCTGGCAACCTCTTACAGTCCGCCCAGCACAGAGTCCCGGTCACCAAGGAAATTCCGTCCCCGCTCACCGGCCAAAGCCCCTTCGACGAGGTCTTTCCATTCGTCGGGCTTGACGCCGTGGTCTTCAGGCCGCGTGCCGCTCCCCAACCCTTCCAGAAATGCCTGCAGCATATCGGCACCAGCTGTCAGGTCTTGTCCGAAAATACGTTTAAGGCTGCTGTCGCAATCGGTGTCGTTGCCGGCGACCCATCGCATCACCATGGCCAGACTGAACGAACAGGCAATACCGTGCGGCACGCCGTGTTTGAGGGTGATCGGGTAGGAAACGGAATGCGCCAGCGCCGTTTTGGTGTTGGAGAACGCCATTCCGGAAATCGTCGCGGCCCGAGCCATCCGCGCGCGAAGCTCCAGATTATCGAGATCATCGGCAAGCGCCGGCAAGGCCTCAAGAACGTCGCTGGCCGCCGTTACGGCAAAGGCGGAAGACACCGGATTGGCGTTGACGTTCCAGATACTCTCCAGCGCATGGGACAACGCATCGAGGCCGGTGCTGACGGTCAATCCCCTGGGCGCCCCCAACATCAATTCCGGATCGACGACGGCGTGTTCCGGATACAGAGCCGGAAGGTTGAGGGAATATTTTTTCTGCGCATCGGTGTCCCAGACCGTGGCCCAGCATGTGACTTCGCTGCCCGTTCCCGACGTCGTTGGCACGGCGATAATCGGAACCGGGGTAAGCTGCTCGCCGCCTTCACCGGTTTCCAGAAAATCTTTCACGGCGGAAAAATCCCCGCCGGATGCCGACAGCACCTTTGCAGCATCGATGACCGACCCGCCGCCGACGGCGACAATCACATCGATTTCCTCTGTTGCCTGCCCGAACATCCGGCAGCTTTCACCCAGCATGTGGAAATCCGGGTTCTGGGTGACGTTGCCGATAACGGCCTGGGCTGGTCCCGCGGTGGCCTGAATTTTATCGCACAGGGCCATGAATATCGGCTCGTCATAGGTGACCAGAGCGTACCCGCGACCATTCAGAAGTGCGCCGATATTATCAATCGCGCCATTGGCAAAGACGATGTTGACGGGATTTTGATAATTCCACATGCGTGCCGTTCCAGTTTCTGTATGGGCAGACCGTGGCAGAGGTCATCACCTATGACAACGGAAAACTCTGACGGTTGGTTAGTGTGGTGTGCTGGGTACGAAGCAACTTTCACTTACACTTGGATAGAAACATGGATAAAGCAGCTTGCCGATGAGGCGGGTATCTCCCGGTCTTACTTTGCGCGGGCCCTGCGGCTCACTTAATCTGGCGCCGGAAAACGCCCGCAATGAGATAATTCGGGGGCGGCCCCTGGGCTGGACCATTTTATCCCTGTCGAACCGGACACACGGTCATGGGGCGCTGAGTCCCGGAAAAGTCGGGGCTATTCCGGGTGGTCAAAATGGATTAAAATACAATAAAAACAAAAACTTAGTAATTGGCGGAGGGCGCAGTCTGGGGCGAACCCGTCTCCGCAAAATCCCCTGTTAAACAGGGAATTTACAGGGAAATTTCAGTAATTGTCACAAAATCAAACCATTTACGCACTATAATAGGCTGATTTTATTAGTGAATTTGGTAGAATTCCCTAAACTGATTAACAGGGAAAGAATATCCAAGAACAGGGATGAATAAAGGTTCAAATCGGGGGCAGGTTTTTATCCAGATCCTACATTGAGCATTCGTGTTTAACGGATCAATGTATGGGCAGGGCTCGGGGCCCATCATCGAGTTCCCGACAATACTTGAAGGAGGCTAAGATAAACGCGATCCAAATTCGGCGCCTGGAAACCTTTGTGTACCGCGCGCCTCTTGAAAAGCCAGTCGTTACGTCCTTTGGCGCCATGCGCGACCGTCCAGCCGTTCTGGTTCGGGTTTCGGATGGTGACGGTGCATCTGGCTGGGGCGAGGTTTGGTGTAATTTCCCCAGTTGTGGTGCGGAGCATCGCGCCCGGCTATTGGAAACGGTTATTGCGCCCATGTTATGGGGAAAGAAATTCGGGCGCCCCGAACAAGTGTTCGAATTTCTCACGGAAAGGGCTCATGTGCTCAGCTTGCAAAGCGGTGAAGCGGGGCCATTGGCGCAAGTGATCGCCGGTGTCGACATCGCCGTCTGGGATATGATTTCCAGACGGGAAGACCGGGCGCTTCACAACATGCTTTCGGACAAGACCGTGATCGACGTGCCAGCCTATGCAAGCGGAATTCACCCGGAGGGAGCGGTCGATACGATTGCGCGCTGCCGGGAAATATACGGGCATCAGGCATTTAAGGTGAAAGTGGGGTTTGGTGTAGCAAATGATCTTGCTGTTGTCGGCGCCGTCCGGGGAAGCCTTCTAGCCGACGACCGGCTGATGCTCGATGCCAATCAGGCTTGGGATGTGGATGGCGCCAGGGAAGTGCTTGCGGGCATTGAAGATCTTACGCCTGATTGGATAGAAGAACCCCTTGCTGCTGACGCGCCGCGTTCGGAATGGCAGTCTGTTGGCGAAGCCACGAACATCCCCATTGCAGGAGGGGAAAATGTGAGAGGCACGGATGAATTTGTCGAGATCATTGATCAAGCCGTGTTCGATATCATCCAGCCGGACGCCTGTAAGTGGGGCGGTGTTACGGGATGCCTAAGAGTCGCAAGACGGGCCTTGGAAGCGGGGCTTCGCTATTGCCCACACTACTTGGGCAGCGGAATCGGGTTGGTCGCATCCGCTCATATTCTGGCCGCCGCGGGCGGCGATGGCCTGCTCGAGATAGACGTTAACCCGAACCCGTTGCGTGAAGCCCTGGCTCAGCCATTTCCGAAAATTTCAGGTGGTCGCTTCGCCATGCCCGTCGGCCCGGGTCTTGGGGTTGAGCCTGATCTGGACGCTGCAAATTCGTGGTTGATCCAACGCCATGACGTAACGGCTTGAGGACGGTCAGGCCGAGAACGCCTGTATCCCGGTCTGTGCGCGCCCGAGGATCAGCGCATGAATATCGTGCGTGCCCTCTAGGGTATTAACCACTTCCATGTTCAGCATGTGGCGGATGACATGAAATTCATCGGAGATACCATTGCCGCCATGCATATCACGTGCGGTGCGTGCAATTTCTAATGCCTTGCCGGCGTTGTTGCGTTTGACTAATGAAACCATTTCCGGGGTCGCATTCCCTTCGTCCTGAAGGCGGCTTACTCTCAAGATAGCCTGTAGGCCAAGCGTGATTTCCGTTTGCATGTCGGCGAGCTTTTTCTGGATCAGTTGGTTAGCGGCTAATGGCCGGCTAAACTGTTTGCGATCTAGGGTGTAGGACCGGGCAGCGTGCCAGCAAAATTCGGCGGCTCCCATGGCGCCCCAACCAATGCCGAAGCGGGCCCGACCTAGACAGGATAACGGTGCGCCCAGACCTTTGGCTTCCGGCAAGCGATTTTCTTCGGGGACAAAAACATCAGTCAGGCTAATCTCTCCGGTCGGTGACGCGCGAACGCCGAATTTGCCCTGTATTTTTGGCGTTTCAAGCCCGTCCATCTTGCGTTCGACGATAAATCCTCCGACCTTCCCTTCGTCATCTTTGGCCCAGACCACACAAAGGTCGGCAATGGGAGAATGAGTGATCCAGGTCTTGTTGCCGGAAAGACGGTATCCTCCATCGACGCTTTTTGCCCGGGTTCTCATACCGGAAGGGTCTGATCCGTGATCCGGTTCCGTCAAGCCAAAACAGCCGAGAATTTCACCGCGCGCCATGGCCGGGAGGAATCGCTGCTTCTGCTCTTCGTCGCCAAAGCTGTAGATAGACCCCATGGCCAGTCCTGACTGGGTGCCTACCGCGGAGCGAAACGCGGTATCGACGCGCTCCAACTCACGGCACATCAAACCATAAGAAACATGGCTTAAACCCGGACATCCGTAGCCTTCCAGGGTTCCACCCAGAAACCCCATTTTACCGAACTCAAGCATAAGGTCGCGCTCAAAAATCTCATGGCGGTTCCATTCCAGGATCAGCGGCATCAGACGGTCTTGTGCGAACGCATGCACACTGTCGCGGATCAGCCGTTCTTCCTCGCTTAATTGAGAATCGAGTAAGAGCGGGTCCCGCCAGTCAAAGGTTGGCGTTGTTGCGTTCATGAGCCCGGGCGTTCTATCACCATGGCGATCCCCTGTCCTAAACCAATGCACATGCTGACCAATGCATAGCGGCCTTCTATACGGTGCAACTGGCGTGCCGCCGTTAAGGCGATCCGGGGGCCGGAAGCGCCCAACGGATGGCCGACTGTGATCGCGCCTCCGTTGGGATTGACCCGGCTATCATCAAAGGCGATACCCATGCCCTTGAGACAGGCCAGAACCTGGGCGGAGAAGGCTTCGTTGATTTCAATCACATCCATATCGGCCATCGTGAGGCCGGCGCGCTGCAAGGCTATTTTGGCGGCCGGTACGGGGCCATAGCCCATGATCCGGGGCGGCACACCCGCGACACCACTTGACAGAATGCGGACGAGAGGCGTTTCTCCGGCGCTTTCGCCAGCGGACTGGCTGGCAACAATCATGGCGACAGCGCCATCGTTGAGGCCCGATGCATTGGCAGCCGTGGTCACGCCGCTGGGGTTTAAAGTTCTTAAAGCCGCAAGCTTTTCAAGCAGCGTATCAGGGCGGGGGAACTCATCTTCTTCAACGACAGTATCGGGTTGCTTTCGCCCGCCGGGAACAGTAACCGCGTGAATTTCTCCGTCAAAAAAACCATCGGCTTTGGCCGCCGCATATTTCTGTTGGGATTGATAGGCAAACGTGTCGCAATCCTCGCGGCTCAAATCATAATCAGCAGCAAGATTATCCGATGTCTGCGGCATGGTGTCGGCACCAAACTCATTCTCGATTTCCGGGTTTGGAAACCGGGCCCCAAGGGCGGAGTCAAAAACGGTCATTTGCTTGGTGAAGGCTTGTTCGGCTTTGCCGATGACAAACGGTGCCCTTGTCATGCTTTCGACGCCACCCGCGATCATAATCTCTCCTTCGCCGCAGGTAATGGCATGGGCCGCGGAAATGATGGCGCCCAGTCCGCTGCCGCAGTTGCGCTGTATAACCGTTCCTGGCGTTTCAATGGGCAAGCCGGCGCGCAACAGCGCATGGCGAGCGACGCAACGGCTGTCTTCTCCTGCCTGATTGCCACAGCCGACAATAACGTCGTCAATGGCATCTTCGGCGAACGAAGATGAATCGACGACGGCGCGGATGATCCCGCCCAACATGTCGTCGGGGCGGACTTTGGAGAGGGCACCGGCATTGCGGCCGAAAGGTGTGCGCAGACCGTTGTAGATATAAGCGTCTAACATTTTGTAGAACTCCTAAAGAAGGCGGATTAATTGTTAAAATCAACTTTCTGGTGTTAAAAGAGATTCCCCTAACAGGGCGCGCCGCCGTAACCACGGCGTTGGCCGGTATCTGGGATCTCCGGTCATCTCAAATATTGAAATCAAGATTTCAAGCACCCGGTCAGCCCCCAGAAAATCACCGAAAGCGAGCGGGCCGTGAGGATAACCAAGACCAAGGGTTACCGCTTTGTCGATATCTTGCGGAGTCGCGGCACCGGATTGGGCGATAGAGCAGCCGATGTTGACGATCATCGCCAGGATGCGTTGGGCGACAAACCCGGCACTGTCACGGATTACCGTGACCGGGGTGCCGTCGCTGGCAAAAAGACCACGTGCGGAGGACGTAAACGCGGGATCCGTCACCGGAGTTTTCATGATTGTACGCCGGGCATCCAAACCGAGAAGGGTATCAAGGGCAATAGTGTGTTCCGGGTCCAGCCCTTCTTCAAGGGATGCGGTTGTCGCATCGATACCCAAGGGAGCAACGATAATTAACGATTCCTCTCCGGGTTCTTCACCGTCATCCAGGCTGGCGTTCAGTTTTTTCAAAAGACCAACAATCTGTTCACGGGTTTCCGGGTTTGAGGGGCTCACCCAAACTGCGCGGCCATCATATTCTGGTGATGTTTCCTCTTCCGGCGTTTGCTGTTTGCCGCCTTCGTAGGCATAGAACCCTTGGCCGGTTTTGCGACCCAGAAGCCCCGCGTCCATCCGTGTTTTCATCAGGGTTGATGGCCGATAGCGGGGCTCATGAAAGAATTGTTCATAGATCAATTCAGTTGCCGGGTGGGTGACGTCGATGGCTGTCAGGTCCATCAGTTCAAGGGGCCCCATGCGGAAGCCGGCGGTGTCACGCATGATGCGATCAACGTCCGCAAAACCGGCGACGCCTTCGCTACACAGATGAGCCGCCTCGATGGTATATCCACGCCCGACCTGATTGACTAGAAAGCCGGGTGCATCGGCAACGCGAACCGGTTCTCGGCCCATACGCGTCCCCAAGCCAACAAGGAAATCCGCGACCCAGGGTTCGGTGCGCACCCCGTCAATCACTTCGACAAGTTTCATCAATGGGACCGGATTGAAGAAGTGAAATCCGGCAACCCGCTCCGGGCGTTTGCAGTTGGCAGCAATCGTTGTTACCGAAAGGGACGACGTGTTGGATGCCAGGATAACGTCATCACCAACGATGCTTTCGAGTTCCGCAAAAATCTGTCGCTTTATGTCCAGGTTCTCAATCGCTGCTTCAATGACTACGTGACTGTCGGCAAGGGCGGACATGGTTTCGACGATCTCTATCCGCGCCATTGCCGTCTTTGCATCATCAGCGCTCATTCGGTTTTTTTCAACGGCGCGGCTAAGCATGTTGTTAATGAACTCAACAGCCTCTTTTGAAGTTTCCGGGCGGGTATCGAAAAGCTTAACGCAGCAGCCGCCCGTAGCGGCAACTTGGGCAATGCCGCGGCCCATGGCTCCACCGCCAACGACGCCGATGACGAGGTTATCTTGGGTTGGTTCAATCGTCATTTCTATTTTCCTTTGAACTCAGGGTTTCGTTTTTCAATAAAGGCGCGCATGCCTTCCTTTTGGTCTTCCGTATCGAACAAAATATCGAACGCTTTGCGCTCCAGCGTCAGGGCGGCATCCAGTGGACAGTCCGCTCCGGCAAGGATGACCTCTTTTGTTTGACGAATTGCAAGGGGTGGTAGGGCGGCGATCGTGTTCGCCATTTCCAAGGCCCGATTAAGAACCTGCTCATCGGCAACAACTTCGCTGGCAAGGCCCATCTCGAAAGCTTCGGCTGCACTCACCGGTTCCCCGGTCAGCAACATTTTCATGGCCTTGAATTTGCCAACGGCCCGCGTCAGTCTCTGGGTGCCGCCGCCGCCCGCCATGATGCCGACACGGACTTCCGGCTGGCCGAATTTTGCGTTTTCGCCAGCGATGATGATGTCGGCATGCATGGCAAGTTCGCAGCCGCCGCCAAGCGCGAAGCCGTTGACCGCAGCGATAACAGGCTTCGGGCATTCAGCGATAACACGCCAAAGTTCCCTCACCTTGCTGAGCGTCATATCGACAGTACCTTTATCAGCCATTTCCTTCAAATCGGCGCCGGCGACAAAGGCCTTTTCATTGCCTGTGATAACAATGCAACGAACGTTATCGTCTTCACTCAATGTGCGAAAATGATCAACCAATTCGACGCGGGTTGCGGTGTTCAATGCGTTCAGGGCTTCCGGCCGGTTCATACGCAAAAGTGCGACATGGTCCGCAGGATATTCTAAAAGCACTAATGGCATACTTTTTCTCCTTCAGTCGGGCAGGTTGATCTTGTCATGGAAGAAATCCGAGCCATTGCCACCAAAGGAAATTGAGAGGCAACAAGAGAACGATCGTTATGACAGCCAAGGGCAGCATCACGCGCGTGGCTGTGGTAAGACTGACGTTACCAAGGCGAAGTCCAACCATGATCGGGGCGCTTTGATAGGGTAGGAACAATGTTGAGAATCCATTGACGATCATCATCAGGACGGCGATCAAGGGAAGGCCGGAACTGTCTGCCACCTGTCCTGCAAATGGGGCGACGATCGTAATCGCACCGGGCAAGGTCGCAAACAGTGAAAAAACCATACTCAGCCCGGAAAATGCAGCATAGGTGTGGACAGTTTCACCAGGTGCGAAGTGAACCACCTTAAGAATCTCATCCGCAATAAAGGTGCCCGCCCCGGAATTCGAAATAACCGCGCCGACACCCAGAATGGCGATTACGTAGAGCAGCGTTTGGTAGCCGCCGCTGGTTTTCATATCGCCGAGCCGGATCACCCTGATACCCGGAAACATACAACAAAAAGCGGCGCCCATCGCGACAAATCCAGGTGCCACGCCATGCGCGAAATCCGTTACCCAGGCGATAAGAGCAATCGATAAAATCATCGCCAAACGCCGACCATCAGAATGGAGCTTCAGGGGTTCATCATTGCGTTTGGTTGCGTTTGGAATGTCCTCGCGGAACATGAACCAGATCATGGTTATCAAAAAACCGCCCTTGATTACGCCGATAACAGGGAAGTTCATGAGCAAGTAGACGCCATAAGTAATCGATAGGTCATAAAGTGTGTCAGAGACACCAGCGAGAACGACGTTTGGTAAATTGGCGGGAAGGATGGTCAACGGTACATAAAAGGTGCCAAACGTTGCCGCCAAGGTTATGCCGGTCCGTCCTTTTGATCCGGGCTCAAAGCCGAGGTTGTCCGCCAACCCGAGGATAATGGGCATAAGGATGACAAGACGCCCCATCGACGACGGGATCAAGAAGGCCAAGGTAACGGCACCGACCACGATACCGGCAATGAGTTGAAAATAAGAGGCGTTAAGACGGCGGGTGAAGAAGTGCGCCAAATACCGTCCGAGGCCGGTACGTTCGGCGGCAACGCCAATCACCACGCCGCCGACAACCAGCCAAAATGCGCTCGAACGTAACCCTGAAAAAATAACTTCAGGCGGTGCGACTGAGAATCCAAGAGCAAGGATGAAAAAAACCATGGCCGTAATAAATTCCGGGAGGGCGCCCGTCGCCCATAATCCAACTGTAAAAATGGTAAGGGCCAACGCAGGCAGAACATTCGCCGAGGTTTCCACAGGTACTGGCATTGCTAAGGTCGCGGCCGCTACCGATGCGACTAAAAATATCAGCAATGATCGTTGAGTCGTCACGGGACAGCCTTGCGGTTTGTTGTGTTGGGGGTGCCGCACATCATCATCCAGTCAACGGCAATAATGCCGTTACTGTCGGCAAACACCGGATTCAAATCCAATTCCACGATCTCTGGATGGGCAAGCGCGAAGCGGGAAAGGTCGCAGATCACCTGGATTAAGGCATGGAGGTCAACCGGCGGTTTTCCACGCACACCATCAAGGATGGCACGTCCCTGCAAGCCATTCAGCATCAGTTCCGCTTGTCGAGCTGTGACAGGCGCAGCCGCAAAGGCGACATCTTCCAGAATTTCGACAAAAATTCCACCAAGACCAACCATGACGACAGGCCCGAATACGGGATCACGCCGGACGCCTAGAACCAGTTCCGTCGCCGGTTTCACCATGCGCTGGACAATAAGGCCTTCAATCTTCGCGGCTGGGTTATACGCCCGGGCCGCCGTCATAATTTCTTGGCTGGCCACGACCACACTTTCGCCATCCGTCAGGCCAAGGCGAACGCCGCCGGCTTCGGTTTTGTGAAGGATGTCCGGAGATTCAATTTTGATCGCGACCGGATAACCGAACCGGTCAGCGATTTCGCGAGCAGCATCAGGGCCAGTCGCCAGTTCCGCCGAGGCCAGCGGGATTCCCATGTCTTCCAATAATTTGGCGGCTCTCACGGAAGGAATAGCCATCGCCTGCTCGGGTTCCTGCTCGTTTTTGTGGGCGGAAGGGGGGGGCGGTTGTCCATCATGGCGGGCCCGTGCCTGACTGTATTGCACTAACCCTGCGATGGCATCGACCGCGCGTTCGGTGGCCCCAATCACACAGATCCCCGCATCGCGTAGCTGGCGTAAGGCGCTTTCCGGCGCTTCCAGCCAACACACTATAAACGGTTTGTCGACGCCCGTTTGGATACCCTTAAAAACGTCGACAAGCAGATCGGCGGAACCATGCAACAGTTGCAGCCAGACAATGCAACAATGGATGCCAGGATCATCCAGCGCGATCTTAACCGACTCGCTGAGGATTTTGGGTTCAGCTAAAAATTGCCCGGTTACGTCAATTGGGTTCGATGCCGATCCGAAAGAGGGAATGACACTTTGCAGTTTTGCCTGGGTTTCGGGTGTGGGGATCGGCACCTCCAGACCCAGTTCTTCGGCGCGGTCCGCCATCAGAACCCCGGCGCCACCTGATTGGGTGATCATGGCCAGGCCGTTACCTTTTGGAATGGGGCAACACGTAAAAGCCGAGACCAGATCAAGCATATGTTCTTCGTTGCGGGCGCGAATAACCCCATGTTGGCGGAGCACACCATCAAATACCCGGTCTTCGCCAGCCAGTGAGCCCGTATGCGACGCCGCGGCACGGGCGCCGGCCGCTTTTCGGCCAACTTTGGTAATGATAAGCGGTTTTTCGAGGTCCAAAGCCTTGTGAGCGAGATGGATGAGTTCCGTCCCATCACGAAGCCCTTCAATGTAGGCGGAGAGAACGGTAATTCGAGGATCATCCGCGATTTCAATTAGGGCGTCGATCAGCGTGATGTCTGCCTGATTTCCCGTATTGATGAAGTATCCCAGTCCGATACCGCGACCGCGTGCTAAGGCGGCAATCCCTGTACCGAAGGCACCGGATTGGCTGGCAAATGCGACGGGACCGGGGATCGGGGTTTTATCGGCGTACTGGCTAAAAGTCGCGGTGACATTCTCAAAGGCATTGATCAGGCCAAGATTGTTTGGTCCGCAGATCCGAATATTGTTGCTCTGCGCGGTTTGCAGAAGTTCCTGCTCGAGCTTTGCGCCTTCGGCTCCAAGTTCTGAATAACCGGAACTGAAAATGATGGCGACAGGCGTGCCCTTCTGACCAAGTGCGGCAATAGCCGCAGCGGCCAACTTCTGTGAAACGGCAATAATTGCAAGGTCCGGGGCCTCCGGCAATGATTCCACATCAGGATAGCAGCGGACCCCGTCAATTTCCGCGTACTTTGGATTGACGGGGTATAATTTCCCCTTATAGCCGTCGCGCCGCAAAAAATGAAACGGTCGCCCATTAAGTTTGTTGGCATCGGATGAGGCGCCAACGATAGCGATAGACTTCGGGTGAAGCATAAATGGCAGGACGTTTGACAATTTTAAAGCCTCACTGACGGTCAATCGTCAAAAAGAGCGGGTTGAAACGGCGGAAGTAATAGATTTTCGCAATGCGAAACAATGTTTTGCAATTTGTTGTTCACTATTTCTCATGTCATGCTATCTTGTCAAGTAATGGGATTTACCGCCAAAGCTGAAAGATTTTAGGAGGAGGTTTGGGAACTCGGAAAAATATTGAACTCGCGGCTTCTGCTAAAGCGTCCGAAGACAGGCAGTACATCAAGTCATTGGCACGAGGTTTCAAGGTTCTTCAGGCATTTCGAGCCGAAGATCGCGGAGTGAGCAACGCCGAGCTTGCGCGGCGCACAGGGTTCCCCAAGCCGACATTGTCGAGACTGACTTTTACTCTCCTTTCTTTAGGGTATCTGCACCTTGATGAAGATACAGGCCGGTATTTTTTACATCCTCATATCTTAACGCTTGGCTATCCCGTGTTGCGCCAGCTATCGATCCGGGAACTGGCCCGCCCCCTTATGCAAGAATTGGCGGATTCGGTTCGCGGTGCTGTTGCGCTTGGTATGCGTGATCGCTTGAGCATAATCATCGTCGAACGTGCCCGCCACCGCACTATGGCGACATGGCCACTGGACATTGGCGTGGCACGTGACATTGCGGCCACGGCGCTTGGTCGCGCCTATATCGCGGCCCTTGGGGAAAAGGAACGCCAAGATCTGTTGGAGGAAGTTCGCGCCGACGACAAAACGCGATGGCAGGAAATCAAAAGAGGAATTGATAACGCGATTAAGACCTATGCGGTCAACGGGTATACTTCGTCTGCAGGGGATTGGGTGCCTGAATATAGTGCCGTTGGGGCACCGCTAAGATTGCAGGATGGAACAATCCTCGCCTTTAATTGTGGCGGCTATGCGAACCGGATTAACCCGGACCAGCTAAAACAAATGGGCGAAAAGCTTGTGAGCATGATTGAACAGATATCACGTGTTTCCGGGGACGTTGGTGGGCAGTGAGAAAAGAAATGTTTTGCAGTGCGAAACTATGTTTTGAATTATTGACTGCCGAATTGAGTCTATGCCATAGTCAGCGAGTTCAAAAAAAGATGTTGCGGGTATACCCGTGCAAGAAAAATCAAAGACCCTTCTCGGAAATTTTTCCGATTTGGGATTTTTTGCAGGAGATGTTTCATATGAATTCTACTACAAAGTTTGTTAGTTCCCTGGCCGCAAGCGCCACTGCGTTCGCATTCATGAGCGTTGTTTCTTTGTCAGCGGCTACCGCGGCGGAATATCCCTCAAAACCGATTACTCTAGTTGCACCGTATGGTGCCGGTGGCGCATCTGACATGGCGTCCAGAACCATGGCTTCCGTGTTGCCGAGTTATCTTAATCAGCCCGTTATGGTCGTTAATCGCACGGGCGCCGGTGGTATAACGGGATCAGCTTCTGTCAACAAATCAAAACCGGACGGCTATACCTTGTTGTTGGCGCGCATCGGGTCACAAACCGTATCCCCGGCGATGAGGGCAAACATCCCTTATAAATACGATGACTTCACCATGCTCGCGGTTATCGAATTAAATCCGGTGATCTGTGCGACGGCATCCAGCAAACCTTATAAAACCCTGAAGGAGTTTATTGATGCCGTTAAGGCCAATCCCGGTAAATTGAGCTTTAGCTCCGCGGGCGTCGGCTCGATGCTGCATGTCGCGGTACCGTTGATTCTGAAACTGACGGGCGTTAAGAATCCGAAAGAAGCAATGAACCATGTGCCGTACAAAGGTGGTGGAAATGCTGCGACCGCCGCCGTTGGTGGACACGTTGATCTGATTTGCACCAACTCGTCTGCCTTGGCCGGTCATATCGCCGGCGGCAAACTTCGTCCCTTGGTGATTACCACCAAAAAACGCCACGCCGTTGCACCGAATGCACCAACGGCTCGCGAGTTGGGCTATCCAGAACTTGAGGTCTTGGTTGGCTGGAGCGGAATTTACGGCCCTCCGGGCATGGATCCGAAAGTAGTCGCAAAGCTTCGCGCGGCTCTGCAAAAAGTGAAAAAAGATAAGGCCTGGAACAAATTTACCAAGGCCCTAGGTTCGGTTCCCAACATCCTGGATGGACCGGCCACCAAGAAGTTCGTAGACCAGCAGTTCAATGTCTTCAACAACTTGGTAACCGAATTGGACATGAGGATTGAGTAGCCAGTTTCTCCCTAACTGGTGAGCGCGATAATGGCCGGGAGGAAAATGGCTTCCTTCCGGCCATTTTTCTGATCGAAAATTAAATCCGAAGGTCTAACCATGTTTTTCGCCCGTTTTTCAGACGCGATTCTCGGTGCTGTTCTGACAGTCGGCGCCGTTATGATGTTGCTTGTCATCATCCCCATTAGTGTACAGGTTCCAAAATCCAACAAGGTTCTGGCGATGTCGCCGGATTTCTGGATCAAAATTATTGTCTGGTTCGCCCTTGCTTTAGGGGCTCAATTGATTTTCCAGGGGTTACGGAACGCGAAGGTAGGCTTGTCGGAGGATGACATAGCAGCCATCGAAGAAAAACAATCCCATCATCATCCGATGGGCCGTTCCATGCTGATGGTGCTAATCGCAATCGCCAACCTCTTTTTATATTACTTTCTCATCCAGTGGTTCGGCATGGTTTTGGCGTCTTCCATATCGGCGATCACCTTCATCCTGCTTTGTGGGGAACGCAGGGTAAAAATTATGGTGCCGCTCGCCGTGCTGCTTCCGGTTGCGCTTTATTATTTTTTCTTCAAGGTGGCGAACATCCCGATGCCCCTTGGCATCTTTTCATAGGAGCCGTCACCGTGATCGAAACACTCGCCGCTTCATTTCAGATATTCGCAACAATTGACAACGTTGCGGTAGTCTTCATCGGTGTGGTGATTGGCTGTATCGTTGGCGCCATTCCAGGCATGACCGCGACCATGGGCGTCGCGCTGACGCTACCGTTTACGTTTCACCTTGCGCCGGTGACCGGCATTCTCCTGCTGCTCGGCGTATACAAGGGCGGGATTTATGGCGGTTCAATACCGGCAATTCTAATTAAGACTCCCGGGACGCCAGCCGCCGCCTGTACGGTCATAGACGGGTTTCCCTTGGCTCAGAAGGGACAGGCCAACAAAGCCTTGCATATGGCCTTGTATTCATCGTGCGTCGCCGATTTTATTTCCAATATCTCCTTAATATTCTTCACCGGCTTCATCGCCTCATTCGCCCTCAAGTTCGGCCCTCCTGAATTTTTTACCCTGATTCTATTTTCGTTGACGATCATCGCAGGCGTTGCCGGGGACAATCTGGCGCGCGGATTGATCTCGGCATGTTTCGGCCTGTTGTTGGCAACGGTGGGCCTGGATTTGATTTATGGAACCGAGCGAATGATCTTTGGCGAGGCTGAATTGATGGGCGGCCTCAAGTTCATTCCCGTTCTCATCGGTTTGTTTGCTATTCCGGAAATCATCGATCACTACACCCGCAAATATGAATCGCACAAACCGTTTGTCGGTTTGAGCCAGGAGGGCGTCACCATGAGTGAATGGAAACGCTGCTTCAAAAGCATTATTCGCGGCAGCCTGATCGGCGTTGTTATGGGGGCTATTCCGGGGATCGGTGGGGCGCCTTCCGCCTTTCTTTCATATAGCGAAGCCAAGCGGACATCAAAAAACGCCGCCAATTTTGGCAAAGGAGAACTGGAAGGCGTTGCCGCTTCGGAAGCGGGCAACAATGGTGTCTGTGGATCGACGATGATCCCGCTATTGGCTCTTGGTGTGCCGGGCGATGTGATTACCGCTGTTATCCTGGGCGCATTCATGATTCACGGCCTGCGTCCGGGGCCTATCCTGTTTGAACAAAACCTCACGCTGATATACGCCATCTTCATGGGGATTATGCTGAGTTCGTTCTTCCTGTTGTTTGTCGGCATGGCGGGTATTCGACTGTTCGCACGGATTTCGAATGTGCCAAACAGCTTCCTCTATCCGGCTGTTCTTGTTCTTTGCGTGTTTGGTGGTTACGCCGTCGGCAACACCATGTTCGATATTCTGATCATGTTCATCATGGGGCTGGTTGGTTATTTCATGCTCAAGTTCGATATCCCAGCCGCCCCCTTTCTGATTGCATTTATCCTTGGGCCTTTATTGGAAGACAGTTTCCGTCAGGCGTTACAACTCAGTCGTGGCGATTTTTCGATCTTCATTCGAAACCCGATATGCTGGGGGTTTTTGGCACTTACCGTTGTTTCGATCATTTTGGTCATACGGCGAAACTTGAAAATCCAGAAAGACAAAAATCTGGCAAACCTGCTTCTGGAATGAATTGGACCCTGAATGATTACTCGGCGCCATGCAGATCACGTAACCACCCTCATTGTAAGCCGACCTGAAAAAAGGAATGCGCTTAACTGGGCGACAATTCGGGAATTAGCCGACGGCATTGATGCTACGGAAGCCGACCTCGATTGCCGCTGTCTGGTGATAACCGGTGAGGGCGACCATTTCGTCGCAGGGCGAGACCTTGATGAGGCGAGTGCTGGTTCCACATTGGACGATGCCCTTGCCAATGACGAGGCCTATACCCGTATCTTCACAGCCCTGCGCAAAATGTCGAAACCCTCCGTCGCGGTCGTGCAGGGGTACGCTGTTGCAGGCGGGTTTACGCTCGCCATGGGTTGCGATTTTGTCCTCGCCGACCGCAGCGCAAAGTTCGGTGCGCTTGAGATGCGCGGTGGGTTCCCTGCAGCCGTAAATACCGCCATTCTCAGCCACCTGTTAGGATCTCGCCAGGCGCTTGAGCTTCTTCTTTCGGCGAATCTTTTTGATGCCGACCATCTGTACCGGATCGGTTTGATCAACCAACTCTTTGAGTCCCCGGAGGAACTACTCGCGGGGAAAGATAAATTTGTTGCGGACCTCGTCTGGCTTGATCCGACGGCGGTTAAATTGACCAAGGAAACCCAACGCGCGACAGCGGGCATGCCAATTGCGGATGCATTGGTTATGGCGAAACACCTAAATGCTCTGATGATGACGTCGGGCCGTATTAACGCGGCGGCGGAATTTTTTGAAAAGAACAAACGGCGCAAGTAAAGGCAAACTTGATGCGCAACGAATGGTTTGAATTTTCCCCTCTCCGTAACAGACCCGATTTCTCGTGGCCGGACGGCAAGCGGCTATGCGTCTATTTCGCGTTGAATATAGAGGTATTCACTTTTGGTGATGGATCTGGCGTGGACCTCGACCGTTCGACTCCACCCCCGAACCTTCGCAGCTTTTTCTGGCGCGAGTATGGGAACCGGGTAGGCGTCTGGCGCATCCTTGATTTATTCCACGAACTGGATATCCCGCTTGGCGTCGTCGCCAACAGTGCCGCCTACGATCATTGCCCCGATGTGATGGACGCCTTTCGCGTTCGCGGAGACGAGATCATTGGCCACGGAACGACCAATTCGATACTCTTACAGAATCTCAACGCTGAAGAGGAATTGGCAGAAATCGAAACCGTCCGGCAGACTATCAACCGTGCCGAAGGGCGTCCACCGGAGGGTTGGTTGAGTCCCTACTTGGCGCCGTCGGAACGAACGCCACACTTGCTCAAAAAGTCCGGGTTCAGCTACATTCTGGACTGGGTGTGCGACGATCAGCCCTTCTGGGGTGCCACCCCGGACGGCGGCATCCTGTCGATTCCTTACCCGATCGAACTCAATGACCAGCCCTCGGTCATTTACCGGCGAAATACAGCCAAGGAATTCGCCGATATGATCACCGACGGGTTTGACGAACAACTCGCGTATAGCGCCAAACACCCTCTGGTCTTCGCCATCTCGCTGCATAGTTTTATCATGGGACAGCCCTTCCGGCTTCTTCACCTGCGGCGAGCGTTGGAACACATCCTCCGACGGCGTGACGAAATCTGGCTGGCCCGACCGCGCGACATCGCGGCCCATTACCGGAACCTTCCGGCGAATATTCAAACAGGCCTCCCGGCCAAGGAGAGAAAATCATGAGAGGCGCTGATCTCGTCGCTACCGCGTTATCCAATGCCGGCGTGAAGGTGATTTTCACATTGTCCGGAAACCAGATCATGCCCATCTTCGATGCCTGTATCGACGTTGGGATCCGCCTGATCCACACTCGCCATGAAGGCGCCGCCGTCTATATGGCAGAGGCCTATTCGCAGTTGACCGGAGAGGTTGGGATTGCCCTGGTTACCGCCGCGCCCGGTTTTGCTAGCGGCTTGGGGCCGCTCTACATGGCACGCATGAGCGAAACCCCCATCGTCCTTTTGAGTGGCGATTCACCGCTTTCCAAAGACGACAAAGGGGCCTTCCAGGAGCTCGATCAGATCACTATCTCTACAACGTTAACGAAGCTTTCTCTGCGCCCGCAACATGCTGAAAACCTGGCCCTCGACATAGCCATGGCGATGCGTGTCGCGGCGTCGGGTCGGCCCGGACCGGTGCATGTCGCACTGCCGTTCGATCTGTTGAATGCTGATGTCTCCGATGCAAGTCTTCCGTCTCCGCAAGATTTCGCGCCGGAAGTGACAAGGCCCGGCGGTGACGCCTTGCGGTCCATTCTCGACACGGTTACGGCGGCCGAACGCCCGGTGATCCTGACCGGCCCGTTGCAGAACCGGACCCGCGCCCGTGGCCTCCTGGAAAAGCTCGCCGATGCCCTCGACGCTCCGGTGATCCCCATGGAAAGTCCGCGCGGCCTGAAGGATCCCTGCCTGGGTGATTTTGCTTCCGTTCTGTCGAAAGCGGATGTCATCGTTAGCCTCGGCAAGAACATCGATTATGCCACCGGCTTCGGCCTGCCGCCGGCGATGAGCACGAATTGCAAATTTTTTGTCGTCGATCCGGAAACGGATGTGCTGGAACGGGCCCGTCGGGCCTTTGGCACTCGCATGACGCTAGGCCACCGGGCCGATGCCGATGCCACGGCGCAAGCCCTTGCCGAAATGGGTAAGAACAGGACAAAGCGTACGGCCTGGCGCGCCGAAATGGCAGCCGCCATCGCCGTGCGGCCCGTCGAACCGGTTGAGGCGGGCGACGGTCCGATGCGGCCCGCCGTGCTCTGCGCCGCCGTGCAACGGCTGCTCGATGCAGTCGCCGATCCAATTTTGATTGTTGACGGAGGTGAGTTCGGGCAGTGGGCGCAGGCATTTGTCTCGGCCAAAACGCGGATCATCAACGGGCCGTCTGGCGCCATCGGTGGTACACTTTGCTACGCGGTGGCGGCTAAAATCGCCCGGCCCGACGCCACCGTCGTCGTGCTCATGGGCGACGGCACCGTCGGCTTCCACTTCGCCGAGTTCGAGACGGCGCACCGCTACGGCACGGACTTCATTGCCGTTATCGGCCACGATGCGCGCTGGAACGCCGAGTATCAGATTCAACTTCGCGAGTACGGCGCCGACCGTCTTAACGAATGCGAACTCAACCCGACCCGCTATGATCTTGCTGCCGCCGGGTTTGGGTGCCATGGAGAACATGTCACCAATCCGGCGGACCTGGACGCGGCCCTGAAACGGGCTAACGAAAGCGGCCTGCCGGTCTGTTTCGTCGCCGAAATTGAGGGCCTGCCGGCACCGTCTGCGTCGGGTCACTGACAATGAGTTAGTGGGGAAAATGGCATGAACACGAATGGTTCAATGGACTGGTCATCCGCACTCGATGCCATCAAGGAAACCGTCGGCCCGAATGGCTGGCTCTCCGAAGCCGCCGAGCTCGAGCCTTACGTGACGGAATGGCGGAAAATTTTGCGGGGCAGTTGTCGGATGGTCGTTCGCCCGGCATCGACGGAGCAGACGGCGAAAGTCGTCGGAATCTGTCATCGGGCCGGTATTCCCATCACACCGCTGGGCGGTAACACGGGCATGGTCGGCGGCGGTGTGCCAGAAGACGGGATCGTGCTGTCAACGGAACGCATGACCGCCGTTCGCGCACTCGATGCGGACAACGCGACCATCACCGTCGAGGCCGGTTGCATCCTGGCCGAGGTGCCGAACGCCGCCCGTGACGGCGGGTTCCTGTTTCCCCTCAGTTTGGCGGCCGAGGGCAGTTGCCGTATCGGTGGAAATATCGCCACCAACGCCGGTGGCAACAACACGGTGCGTTACGGCAACACACGGGACCTGGTCCTTGGGCTGGAGGTAGTACTGCCTGATGGCCGTATCTGGGACGGCCTTCGTGGCTTGAGAAAATGTAATACTGGCTACGATCTTAAGCACCTGTTCATCGGATCGGAAGGGACGTTGGGGGTGATTACGGCGGCCGTTCTGGCGCTCGTCCCGGCGCCGAAAGATCGCGTGACCGCCATGGCAACGGCGGATAGCTGGCAAGATCTTTTGAAGCTTTTCGCCATTATGCAAGGCCATCTCGCAGGCACCCTTGTCGCCTTCGAGGTCTTCACCGGCCTTGGCATGGAAATCACCGCTAGGCATGTGGTTGATATCGTCGACCCGTTTGCCGAACCCGCGCCTTTATATGCCCTCATTGAAACCGTCTGTTACGGCGACGATGCGGCCGTTCGTGAGGCGTTGGAGACCGGGTTGGGCGAGGCCTTTGAACAAGAACTCGTTGGCGACGCCGTGATTGCCGAGAGCGGCCTTCAAGCGGATAATCTTTGGCGTATCCGTGAGAGTTTGCCGGAAGCCCAATCGGTGGAGGCGACAGTCATCAAGCATGACATTTCCGTCCCCATCTCGAAAATTCCGGCGTACGTGGCGGAAGGCTCAAAAATTGCAATGGAAATCGCTCCCGGCTGCCGCATCCTGTCTAACGTCAGCGCCTATGGAACAACTTAGCGGTATTGCATAAGAGAGGATTTCTGG
>JABMOG010000062.1 GCA_013204265.1 Rhodospirillales bacterium | reverse complement strand
TCGGCAACAACTGCGCCATCGGCAATGCCTACCCCACCTTTGAGGAAGGCCGGAAATATTTATCGCCGGGGCTTTTCGGTCCTTGCGGATATGGCTTCCCGTCCATCCTTGGCGCCAAGATCGGTTGTCCCGATGTGCCCGTGGTCGGTTTTGCAGGCGACGGCGCGTTCGGTATCTCAATGAACGAAATGACCTCGTGTGGCCGCGATGACTGGCCCGGTATCACGATGGTTATTTTCCGCAATTTCCAGTGGGGCGCGGAAAAACGCAACACCACCTTGTGGTACAAAAACAATTTCGTCGGCACCGAGCTGAACCCTGAACTGAGCTACGCCAAGGTCGCCGAAGGGTGTGGGCTGAAGGGGGTGCAGGTCCGCACCCAGCAGGAGCTCACTGCGGCGCTAAAAGAGTCTTGTGAGGCTCAAAAAGACGGCGTTACGACCTTTATTGAGATCGTTCTCAATCAGGAACTGGGCGAGCCCTTCCGGCGCGATGCCATGACGGCGCCGGTTGAGGTTGCCGGAATCAATCCGGGCGACATGAAACCGCAACAACCCGGTTGACCCGCGGCAAAGGGCACTGGCAAAGTTCGATATGCTAAGCAAAACGCCCTTCGAAGTGCCGCCGTATCTGCTGGAAAAAGCGACACACCTTCCCCGCTGTCCGATGGCCATCGCCGGCGCCGATAACGAGATTGTCCTGGAAAGTGCCCGCCAGGCCTTTGATGCCGGAATCATTACCCCGGTGCTGATCGGCGACGCCGACATCATCCATTCGCTGTCCGACGTCATCGGCTGGGATATCGCGGACGTGGAAACCGTCGACTTGACGGGCGAAGCGGCAATCTCCGGCGCGGTGGTGTCGCTGGCGGCATCCGGTGCGGTCAAAATCATCATGAAAGGCTATGTCCATACCGACGCCCTGATGCGTGCCGTCATCCAACGCGACGCCGGGCTACGCACTGAGCGCCGCATCAGCCACGTTTTTCACATGACCATCCCTGGCCGAGACACAGTGCTGTTGATTACCGATGGCGCGGTCAACGTGGCGCCCACCATCAACACCCGGATGGATATTATCCGCAACGCTGTCGATATGGCGCACGCCCTAGGCAACACCAACCCCAAGGTCGCCGTCCTGTCGGGGGCCGAGGTCGTCAACCCGTCCATGCCGTCCAGCGTCGAAAGCGCGGAAATCATCGACCGCGCCCGAAAAGGGGAAATTGACGGCTGCATTATCGACGGGCCGTTCGCCTTCGATCTGGCGGTGTCACCCGATGCCGCCCGCATCAAGGGGATCGATAGCCTCGTCGCGGGGCAAGCCGATATCGTCGTCGTACCCAACATCGAAATGGGCAATGGGTTGTTCAAGATGATGGTCCACTTCATGAGCGGGCTAGCCGCCGGTGTCGTCATGGGTGCGCGTGTGCCGATCGTTCTGACGTCCAGGGCCGACCCGCCGGAGGCCCGTTTCGCAGCAACGCTCATCGCCGCCATCATCGCCAATAGGGATGAAGACCAACCGAAGGTATAATTCTTCCGGCTATGGCCAATAAACTTCCATGCACGCCTCTTCCCAGGTTTTGCGACCTGGTTTCTGCCCCCGATAAAGCATGATCGACATCCCTACCCTGTTCGAGGTATGTCGGTTCGCAAACAATTAGTCTATAATGCATACACTTGGAGAGTGAGGTAGTGGCAAATACAAAATGACCGGTTCCAGCGAAAACATTCGATCATTGGAATGGCTGCATGGCCAGATCGAGGCCAACCCGGCCCTCGGCGCCGAGGAGGCGGCGAAGCAACTCATCAATGACATCAAAGCGATCGCCGATAAAATGATCGAAGACGCCGAAGTGGTCGTGTCCCGGATTCATGCCGAGGCCGAATCGGCAACGATCAAACTGGCGGCGGAAACCGCCAAGTCCGTGGCAAACATAAGAAAAGAGTCCACCCGGGCGGCCAGTGACCTGATCCTCAACGGCAAGGCGGCGGCAGCGATAAGGAAAATGCCCACGCCGCCAATACTATCATTCAGAAAGCGGAAAAAGCCCTCGGCCAGCTTAACAAAAAAACAGAAACCACTTTGAAATCGCTAGCCGAAGACGCCGAGACCACGGCTTTCAAATTCAACCGGATTGCCGAGGCCGAAGAAAGAAAATTGTCGGCCATCGAAAGCGAGGCCAAAAAGAATGTCACCGAGGCGGGAAAAGAAGCAGCCGCCAATTTTCCTATGGCAGCAAAGGGCGATGCCCTGAGCGACGACGAGCACAAAAATGCCCAACTGGCGTCGGCCGAAGTCATCAAGACACTGGCGCTCGCCGCTGACCGGGTCCATCTGGCGACGATGGAAGCTACCAAAATAATCCAGGCTGCGTCCGACGAAGCCGTGCTGACAATGAAAAAAGCCATCGCCAAAGCCAACCGGTTGATCAACGACGCCATCGACAAAGCCAACGAGGAAATCCTTCAGGCCGTCACTCAGGCACTGGACAACACCGCCGACAAAGAAGAAGCTGAGTTCTTCGAACTTGTGTCGCTGAAGGAAAAATGGGGCAAACGGAGAACCTAACCGTCCCCGCCCGCCACTGCGTATTATCGCTCAGTAACACGAAACATTCCCAAAAAATCTATCGGAGACCAACATGCGCCTGAACAAAAAAACCGCCATTATCTTCGGTGCTGGCCAAGCCCCGGGGGAAACCCCGGCGACCGGCAACGGCCGCGCCGTATCGGTGTTGTTCGCCCGCGAAGGGGCCAGGGTTTTGTGCGTCGACCGCCATCTCGACTCGGCCGAGGAGACCGCTAGCGTAATCCGTGACGAAGGCGGCGAGGCCCATGCGGTCTGCGCCGACGTCATCCACGAAGATCAGGTCAAAGCCGCCGTCGATGCCTGCGTCGAACAATGGGGCCGCATCGATATTTTGCACAACAATGTCGGCATCAGCGTCGAAGGTGGTGACGCACCCGTCACCGAAATCACGACCGAGGCCTTCGATAGGATCATCGCGGTTAACCTGCGCTCGATGGTCTATGCCTGCAAACACACCATTCCGGTAATGCGGAAACAGAAAAGCGGCGCCATTGTCAGCATTTCGTCGATGGCGGCCTGGGAAGACTACCCCTGGGTGTCTTACAAAGCGACGAAGTCGGCGATGATCACCCTGACCCAGCAATTTGCCATCCAAAACGCTGAGTACGGCATCCGCGCCAACGTCATCCTGCCGGGGTTAATGGACACGCCCATGGCCGTCGACCGCCGGGCCGAGGCCTGGGGCCGCCCGCGCGAAGACGTCGCCGCCGAGCGCGATGCGAAAATTCCACTGCTCGGCAAAATGGGGGATGCCTGGGATGTCGCCTTTGCCGCATTGTTCCTGGCCTCCGACGAAGCCAAATTCATCACCGGGGCGGCGTTGCCCGTCGATGGTGGGCGCGGCCTGCGCGTCGGATAAACCGCCCGCCCTCCGCCAACAAACTTTAGGGAATATCCAAATGCCACGATTGCCCGAACTCGACCCCACCGCCCTGACCCCGGAACAACAACAAGTTCATGACAACATCACCAACGGTCCCCGAGGCGGTGTGCGCGGCCCCTTCGCCGCCCTGTTGCATCACCCCGGCATCACTGAACATGTCCAGGCCATGGGTATTCATCTTCGTTTTGACGGCGTGTTGCCCGGTCATTTGCGGGAATTGGCAATTTTGACCACGGCACGTTTCTGGGCTGCCGAATACGAATGGAATGCCCATGCTCCTATTGCCGAAAAGGAAGGCTTGGGCCTGACCGTTATCAACGCCATTGCCGAAAACCGGACACCGGATTTCTCAAATGATGCAGAGAAAATCGTTCACGCCTTTTGCTGCGAGGTGCACGGGGACCACCAAGTCACCGACGCCACCTATGACGCCGCCACCACCGCCCTCGGCCACGAAGGGGTCATCGAACTAACGGCGTTGTGCGGGTATTACACCCTCATTTCGATGACCTTGAACACCTTCCAGGTGCTACCACCAGAGGGTGCCACGAAATTCAATTAGATTTGGCCTATCACCGCCTGCCTATTTCAGTTTAGAATACCCCTTGATTTACTAAGGTAACTTTCTTTCAGGGCAGGGGGCCATCATGGATAACGCCATCAGCGTATCAAAAGCGGCGAAACTTCTCGGAATAAAGCGCTCAGAGCTGAACGAACGATTGTCCGCCGCCGATATTTCCACTTTCGAAGGGGAAGTCGATTTTGAAAAAGTGAAATGTATTTCGCCGTCCCTCGACCTCAGCGACCCCGAAATTCTCGACCGGGTAAAATACATCCGCGAAAATCTGGCCAAGACGAGCGCCAACACGGTCGTCGATCACGCAGGCCGGGACCTGTCGGTTGAGGTGCAGAAGCTGACCAAGGATTTGATGATAGAAACCCAGACCGCCAACCATTACCGCGACATCATCAATGACCTTGCCGGCAAGCTGGCAGATCTTCAGAAATCGAAAGCCCCCGAACAGCGCGATGTGGGCTTAGAGTTGTGCCAGTGGCTACGTAACAAAATCTGCGCCGAGTAACAAACCCGCTACATTTGAACCAGGGCTTCGTCGCGTATCTCCGCGGCCAGGCGGGCGATCTCCACCGGGTCGGTCGCGGTTTCCGGGTTCTTCGCCGCCAAAGCCACCGCCGCCGCCTGAATACAAGCCCCCATCAGAATATCCGGATCGTAACCGATATTTTTGTCCGTCATAGTGTCCTCCCTATTGCCTAACAGTGTCATTGAATATTCGCTTAGCCGTAGCCTAACACGCCGTGCATCGGGCGAGTCTTGTCTTTAGTCAATCCTCGGCCACCTATCACAAAACTGAAACAAAAAAAGAACATTGGTGGTGCAGGTAGGGTTTCTGCCACCCGTTGGCAGGATTTGAAACAGGTTCGCAGTTAAAGCAAATCCCGAGCGGATGCCTGCATCCGCGACGACGCATTTG
>JABMOG010000061.1 GCA_013204265.1 Rhodospirillales bacterium | reverse complement strand
TCTGTGCTCTCTGTGCTCTCTGTGCTCTCTGTGCTCTCTGTGCTCTCTGTGCTCTCTGTGGTTCAAAAAGCGGGCATCAACGGGTTCATCCGTGTTTCATGCATTAACAGCATATTTTTCCACCGCGTCCTCGTTCCATTCGATACCGGCGCCGGGGCGCTCGGGGATGTGGATGTGCCCCTCTATGATGGGATAGGGCTCTGCCAGCAACGGCGCCGCCCAGTCGGTGTATTCCAGCCAGTGGCGCGTCGGCGTTGCCGCAAGGCAGTGGGCCGAAAATTCCGGGAACAGGTGCGACGATACTGGAATGCCTGCGGTCTCGGCGATTTTTGCCGTGCGTAGCCAGCCGGTGACGCCGCCGATGCGTTCCACGTCGGGCATCAGGTAATCCAGCGCCCCGGCCTTGATGGCGCGGGCGGCGCCTTCGGGTCCGTAGAAATTTTCGCCGTTCTGGATCGGCGTCTCGACAGCGGCGGCAATTCGCGCGTTGCCGTCCCAGTCGTCATAGCGGGTCGGCTCTTCGATCCAGTATACATCTTCGGCATCCAGCGCCTGGCCCCTGCGAATGGCCTCATCGACGTCGAGGCCCTGGTTGAAATCGACCGGCAACAAAACGTCCGGCCCGACGGCTTCGCGCACGGCACGAAAAACGGCGAGGTCGTCTTCCAGTGTTTCGCGGCCCTGGCGCACCTTGACGGCGTTGAAATTTCCCTCGGCAATCAGTTCTATGGCTTCTTTGGCGGCGGTACCGGCATCGATCAGGCCGAGCCCGTTCGAGTTGTAGGCCTGGATGGGATCCCGCGTCCCGCCGAGAACCTCTGCCAGTGGTTTGTCCTGGGCGCGGGCGTAAGCGTCCCAGCACGCCATGTCGAAGCCCGACACCGCCATCATGGCGATGCCCTCGTGCCCCATCAGGGTCAGGGCCTTGCGGGCGTCATCGAAGAGCGTGTGTGGATCAAGGATGCGGCCCGTCATGGTGTCGCCCAGCCACTTGAGCGCCGGCACCAGGCAGGCGATGCCGGGGGCGGAATAGCCGAACAGATAGCTGCGCCCGGTGACGCCTTGCTCGGTCTCCAGATCAATCAGGACGAAGGCCGCATTCTCGATGGTGACAACGCGGGTCACCAATGGCCGACGTAAGGGCACGACCACGGGGCGGAGGTGAAGTTTGCGAATGGTGAGCACGTCACCGGTCATGGAAACTTAACCGAACAGCCAGGGTTCGGACGCCTTGCGGGAGTCCTCATAACCGGCGATTTTGTCTTCTTTCTCCATCGTTAACCCGACATCGTCCAACCCGTTGAACAGGCAGTGTTTTTTGAATTCGTCGAGCTCGAATTTGATCTCGCCGCCGTCCGGCCCAGTGATGGTCTGTGTTTCCAGGTCAATGGTAATCGTGGCGTTGGCGCCGCGTTCGGCGTCTTCCAACAGTTTTTCGACGTCTTCGCGCGGCAGACGGATCGGCAGGATGCCGTTCTTGAAGCAGTTGTTATAGAAGATGTCGGCGAAGCTGGTCGAGATAACGCACTTGATGCCGTAATCGAGCAGCGCCCAGGGCGCGTGTTCACGCGACGAGCCGCAACCGAAATTGTCCCCGGCGACCAGAATCGAGGCATTTTTATAGGCTGGCTTGTTGAGCACGAAGTCCGGGTTGTCCGAGCCGTCCTTATTATAGCGCATCTCGTGAAACAGCCCACGGCCCAGGCCGGTACGCTCGATCGTCGTCAGGTACTGTTTCGGGATCACCATGTCGGTGTCGATGTTGATCAAGTCCATCGGGGCTGCAACCCCGGTCAGTGTGGTGAATTTTTCCATTGCTCTATTCCCTCAAATCCAGATCGCGCACGTCGGTCAGTTTGCCGGTCACCGCGGCGGCAGCGGCCATCGCCGGGCTGACCAGATGGGTGCGGCTGTCGGGGCCTTGGCGACCCTTGAAGTTGCGGTTCGATGTTGCGGCACAGCGCTGCCCCGGCGGTACTTTGTCCGGGTTCATCGCCAGGCACATGGAACAGCCCGGCTCGCGCCACTCAAAACCGGCTTCGATCAGGATGGCGGCAAGGCCTTCTTCTTCGGCCTGCTCTTTAATGAGCCCCGAGCCCGGAACGATCAGCGCGGTGACGCCAGGGGCGACATGGCGGCCCTTGGCGACGGCCGCGGCGGCGCGAATGTCTTCGATGCGCCCGTTGGTGCAGGCGCCGACGAAGGCGTAGTCGATGGTGATTTCGGTCATCGGCGTGCCCGGCGTCAGCCCCATGTATGCCAGCGCCGTGCGCGCCGCATCCTGTTGGGCCTCGCCTTCGAAGTCATCGGGCGACGGCACGGTGCCGGTGATCGAAATGACGTCTTCCGGCGAGGTGCCCCAGGTTACCTGCGGCGCGATATCGGCGGCGTTCAGGGTGACCTCTTTGTCGTAGGTCGCGCCTTCGTCGCTGGGCAGTGAGCGCCAATGAGTCTCGGCAATTTCCCAGGTCGCGCCCTTGGGCGACATCGGACGGCCCTTGAGGAATTCAAAGGTTTTTTCGTCAGGCGCAATCAGGCCGGCCCGCGCGCCGGCTTCGATGGTCATGTTACAGACTGTCATGCGGCCTTCCATGGAAAGGTCGCGGACCGCTTGGCCGGCGTATTCGATGACGTACCCGGTGCCGCCGGCGGTGCCGATTTTGCCGATGATGGCGAGGATCAAGTCCTTGGCGGTGATGCCGGGGCCCAGATCGCCTTCAACCGAGATGCGCATGTTCTTGAGTGGGCTCTGCAGCAACGTCTGGGTCGCCAGTACGTGTTCGACCTCCGACGTGCCGATGCCGAAGGCGAGCGCGCCGAAGGCGCCGTGCGTCGCGGT
>JABMOG010000011.1 GCA_013204265.1 Rhodospirillales bacterium | reverse complement strand
GGCGTCAGCAGATGCGGAATACCCTCGTACACGGAAAGCTCCAGCATTTTCGGATCGATCATGATGAAGCGGCATTCATCGGGCCGGAACCGGTACAGCAGGGAAAGGATCATGGTGTTCATGGCCACGGATTTGCCTGACCCGGTGGTTCCGGCAATCAGCAAATGCGGCATCGATGCAAGATCAACGGTGATTGGCGCCCCGCTGATGTCCTTGCCGAGGGCCAAGGGGAGCTTGCCGACGGCTTTTTCGAACGGGGTCGAGGCGATAATCTCCCCCAGATTGACCATTTCGCGGGTGACGTTGGGCAGTTCGATGCCGATGACGTTTTGTCCCGGCACCACGGCAATGCGCACGGAAACGGCGCTCATGGAGCGTGCGATATCATCGCTAAGGCCGATCACCCGGGAAGTTTTGGTGCCCGGCGCCGGTTCAAGCTCGTACAGGGTAACGACGGGGCCGGGGTGGACCTTGATGATCTCGCCATGGACGCCGAAGTCTTCCAGGATGCTGGCCAGATATTTGGCATTTTGTTGCAGAGAATCCTTGTTGACCCCAGCGGCGCGGCCACCTTTCGGTCCGCTATCCAGGAAACCCAAGGGCGGGGTCTGGTATTCCTTGCTGGCGCCCAGGTCCAGCTTCCCCTGGCGCTCGGCCTGGGCCTTTCGTCCGGCCTTCAGGCGGGGCATTTTGGAGGCGACAAGCCCGGTACGGGTCGGGGCTTTGGTCTTGGCCAAGGTCTTGCCGTCACCGACACGAATGGGATCGATCTCGTCCTTAAATTCGTCCGGCTCCGATCCACCGTCGTTGTTCAGCCCGCCGACCCAGGCCGGCACGAATCCGAAGGCATCGCGGCTACGTTTGGCGCCGTGACCGAGCGCGCTAAATCCCATAACCAAGGCACGACCCGCCGTTCGCCATTCGACCCATGACAGGCCGAGCGCGGTAATGAACAGGCCGATGCCAAGGGTGGCAATGGCGGCTGCAATGATTTCAGGGGAAATTCCAAAGAGTTGCCCGGTCGCGAAAATGGGCGCCGACGCAAGGGTTCCCGCAACCCCGCCCAACCGCGACATCAATGGCCAATTTTCTGGCGCCGGAAGGGCGTTGAGCCCGATCGCAAGCAACATCATGGCGACACATAGAAAGACCAGGCGTAGCGCCCAGACGGAAACACCCCGCTTACTCAGCATCCGCCAACTCCAGGCGGCAAGCACCAGCGTCGGCAGCATGCTGGCCAGGCCGAAGGACTGCAATGCAAGGTCGGCAATCTTGGCGCCGCCGGTCCCCAGAAGGTTTCCGACCACGCCGCTTCCGACGCTGTTGAGCGACGGGTCTCCAGGCGTATAGCTGAGAATGGAAACGAGCAGCCCGGCGCCGATGGCAAAAAGCACAACGCCCACCGCTTCGGTCAACCGCCGTCTTAAAAAGTCGGCGGCGCCGGTTGGCAGAACCTCGGTTACTGCGGCGGCGTTGCCGAACAGGCGGGCACCGCGACCGTTGGAAAATCGCATAGTCTGAGCCATGCCCCGGTTCTACAGGACTAATATTTACAATCTGTTAATAGGCTTTTTAAAAGGCCTGGTTTGAGTTCAGGCAATTGCCGAGAAGCCAACAAAAAACCGGAGGGCAATGCCCTCCGGTAAGGTTTGTTTGGGGAGAAACCGGGCCGCTTGGTTAGCCGGCCCGGCTCTGGTCTTAACGTCTACTGAACGGTTTCACCGTGCAGGTTGTAGTCGAGTCCACCGACTTCGGTTTCTTCATCGACCCTGAGGCCCATGACCGCGCCGACAACCTTCAGAATGATATAGGTGGCGATGGCGCAATACACGATGGTGGCGGCAATGCCCTCCAACTGGATGAGAACCTGGCCGGCGTTGCCTTCGAGCAGGCCGGACGTTCCGCCGATGGCTTTGACGGCGAACACGCCGGTGAGAATGGCGCCGGTGATGCCGCCCAGCCCATGGACACCGAAGACGTCGAGGGTGTCGTCGTAGCCCAACTTCGGCTTCAACACCACGGCGCCCCAGTAACAGACGAGACCGGCGGTGATGCCGATAATCAAGGCGCCGAAGGGATCGACATACCCGGATGCCGGGGTAATGGCGACCAGACCGGCAACGGCGCCGGAAATGATCCCCAGCACGCTCGGCTTGCCGCGGAAGATCCATTCGATGACCATCCAGGAAACCGCCGCCGCCGCCGCCGCGATCTGTGTCACGGCCATGGCCATGCCGGCGTTGCCGTTGGCGGCAACCGCGGACCCGGCGTTAAAGCCGAACCAGCCGACCCACAACAGCGACGCGCCGATCATGCTCAAGATCAGGTAGTGCGGCGCCATGTTTTCGGTGCCGTACCCGCGACGCTTGCCGAGAACGATGGCGCCAACCAGGGCGGCGACGCCCGAATTGATATGAACCACCGTGCCGCCGGCGAAATCAAGAACCCCGGCATCGGCAAGGAATCCACCGCCCCAGACCCAATGGGTGATCGGTGCGTAGACAAGCAACATCCACAGGCTGAGGAAGACCAGCAAAGAGGAAAATTTCATGCGGTCGGCCAAGGCGCCGGTAATCAGCGCCGGGGTAATGATGGCAAATGTCATCTGGAAGGTCATGAACACGGTTTCCGGAACGGTTCCGGACAGGGAGCCGACGGTGATGCCGCGCAGCAGAACCTTGTCCAGCCCGCCGACATAGGCGTTCATTCCACCGCCGTCGGTGAAGGCCAGGGAATAGCCAATGATCATCCAGAGGATGGTCATCACGCAGGTCACGGCAAAACTTTGCACCGCCGTTGCCAGGACGTTTTTCTTGCGCACCATTCCGCCGTAAAAAAGGGCGACGCCGGGAATGGTCATCATCAACACCAGCACCGTTGACGTCAGCATCCAGGCGGTATCGCCGGAATCCAATTTAGGGGCTTCGGCGGCCAGGGCGTCAGCGGACGCTCCCAGGACCACGGCCAGGGCAAGGCCCAAATAACCGAACAACACTTTATACATTCGCATTTTCATACCCTCCTACAACGCTTCCGCGTCTGTTTCGCCGGTTCGGATGCGAACCGCCTTGTCCAGCGAGTAAACAAAAATTTTGCCATCACCGATCTTTCCGGTTTCGGCGGACTTGGTAATAGCATCGATCACGGCATCGACGACGTCATCCTTGACGGCGACTTCGATCTTCACCTTGGGAAGGAAATTGACCGTGTATTCGGCGCCGCGATAGATTTCGGCCTGGCCTTTTTGACGGCCAAAGCCCTTGACCTCGGTTATGGTCATGCCCTCGACACCCAGGGGAGTCAGGGCCTCGCGCACGTCTTCCAGTTTGAACGGCTTGATGACAGCCATAATGAGCTTCATCTTCTGTATCCTCTCTGTTGCCTGGGCGCCGCCTCCCCGTCATGCTTGGTCTCAGGTGTTTCCGTTTGCGGCTTCGGGAGGGGCTGCGGCGGCCATAAGCAAACTAAAATAGCAAACGGATATCCCGTATTACGCCAAACAACTCAAGAACCGTGCCGGTTTGCTAAAAAACAAATTATTTGTTTGAAAACAAATACCTATGGCCGGTTTTTAAAAATAAAAGCGGTTTTATGACCGCATTATTAAGCCTAATTATTAAGCAAAATTGATTATTTGCCTAAATTTTAATCCAAGGCAAAAAACATTTCTGGACAAGCCAACGAAAACGCGGAAATTTATCGATATGGTTAAAAAATCGACCCCATTGGGGACCGGCAAGGACGCGGACATAATAAACACCGAGGTCCTGATCGTCGGCGGTGGCCTGGTTGGCGCTACGCTGGCGGTCGCGTTGGGCCAGGCAGGGCTTGATGTCGCCGTTGTCGATACGGCCGACCCCGTTGCCAATCTCGATGCCGGCTTTGACGGTCGGGCATCGGCCATTGCCCTGGCCACCCAGCGGGTGCTGGCGGGGCTGGGTTTGTGGACGGCCCTGCAGCCACAAGCGGCCCCGATCCTTGATATTCGGGTGTCCGAGGGAAATTCCCCGTTCTTCCTGCACTACGACCACCACGAGACCGGGGACGAGGCCTTCGGTTACATGGTGGAAAACCGGAATTTGAGAACAGCCCTGTTCCACCGCCTAAGGGACCTTGAAGCGGTCCGCGTGTGTGCGCCCGCATCGGTTGCGGCGCTGGACCGCCAAGGCCACGGGGTGACGGCAACCTTGGCGGATGGGCGCAGCATTCGGGCACGGCTGGCGGTCGCCGCCGACGGGCGCGCCTCGCAAACCCGCGAAGGTGCCGGAATCAAGGTTACAAACTGGTCTTACCAACAGTTTGGGATCGTCTGTACCGTGGCCCATGAAAAATGCCACGATTTTGTCGCCAACGAACATTTTTTGCCTGCTGGCCCCTTTGCGATCCTGCCATTGATGGGGGATGCGGATCGCCCGGGGCATTGTTCGTCGATCGTGTGGACCGAACGCGCCGATTTGGCACCGGCGATTATGGCCTTGGATGACGCCTCGTTCATGGTCGAATTAGAGCGCCGGTTCGGAGACTTTCTGGGCGCTATCGAAGTGGTCGGGCCGCGGTGGAGCTACCCGCTGTCGCTGCAATATGCGCATGAGACAATTTCACACCGCTTGGCACTGGTCGGTGACGCGGCCCATGCCATGCATCCGATCGCAGGCCAGGGCCTGAACATGGGCCTGCGCGATGTCGCCGCCCTGGCTGAAGTTGTGCTGGACGCCCGGAGGCTGGGGCTGGATATCGGCGACGGGGCCGTTCTGGAGCGTTACCAGCGTTGGCGGCGATTCGATAACACCTTGATGTTGGCCATGACCGATGGTCTGAACAGGCTGTTTTCAAACAACATTCGACCACTCAGGCTGGCCCGCGACCTGGGCCTTGCTGCGGTCAACCAATTGCCACCGTTGAAGAAATTCTTCATGCGCCACGCCATGGGCCTGGTCGGCGACCTACCAAGGCTGATGCGCAATCAGTCCCTCTGAGGCCAGCGGATCTTTTAAAACAACGGGTTGGATATCTTTGTTAAAGCGTCGTTGCAAATTACGCCGCTAACGGATTTGGAAAATAGTTTAGGGGTCGCGGCTAAGGCCCTGTTTTTCCAAGGCATCGAGATATTCCTGCCAAAGCTCGTCTTGGCGTTGGCCGTAATCATACAGGGTATCCCAAGAGAAAATGCCGGTATCGTGCATGTCGTCGAAATTTATGCGGATGGCGTAATTGCCGACGGGAAGGATTTCCATGATCCCGACATGACGGCGTCCGGCAACGGTTTTCTTCTGTCCCGGGCCATGCCCCTGTACGTCGGCCGAAGGGCTTTCGACCCGCAGCAGTTCAGCGGTCAGGGAAAAGCTTTTGCCGTCTTCAAAATCGACTTCAAGAATTTTTTCTTCTTTCTTGAGGCGGATTTCGGTGGGCCGGTGTTGGAGGGTAAAGGTATTTGCAGAAATTTCAGTCATATCCAAATTCTAATACTTCAAGTTAAAGGGGTTAATGTCCGCAGGATTACGCGGACGCATCTGTATCCAGGCTTCGTGCCTCATCGACCAGCATGATGGGAATCCCATCGCGGATCGGGAAAGCCAACCCGGCTTGCTCGGAAACAAGCTCATTGGCGTCCTGGTCATACCGCAACGTCCCTTTGGTCAGGGGACAGACGAGTATTTCAAGCAATTTTGGGTCTACCGTACGGTTGCTCATGCTCTGTTCCTTTGTCGCAATACAAATGTGGGAGCCAAAACAGAAAAATCAACTCCCGGTTCAATGACGGGTAAGGTGTGCTTCCGTGTCAGCATTTGAGCCGTCTTCGGAAACCTGCCCGGCAATGCCGCCAAAAACAGCCATTTCCATTAGCGTGACCAGAAGATCGGTACGTTCATTGGGGCGCGGGCATTCCAACAAAGCCTGTTTCTCCCCGGCCCCGAACGGGCACATCATGGACAGTGCGGCGATCAAGGCCGTTTCGGGCCATTCCATTAGTTCGGACCAGTCGGCCTCGATCCCCTTGAGGGCGAAATAATCTCTTAATGCCGACAGGATACGATCTTGACCCACGCCGCCACGGGTGCCGAATTGGGGGTCGTTTTCCAGGTCGATATCAAGGTCACTCATAAAGGTCGAGTAGTCCGGTCGCACCCGGCGGTAGCCCTTGTCCAGGGGCAATTCTTCGGCGACCTTGAAGCGGATCACGCCGTTGAGCGAAATCAGGAAGCCGCCGTCCTCGGATTCTGAAAAATCTGTTATCCGCCCAGCGCATCCGGTGTGGTAAACGGCCTCAAAATCATCGACAGACCCAGCCGGGCAAGCGGCTTCGGGTTGGCGCGGCTGCACCATACCGATCATCCGGTCGGAGCCTAGGGCGTCGGTAATCATATTGCGGTAGCGGGGCTCAAAAATGTGCAGCGGCAGGTTTCCGGTCGGCAACAGCAAAACCCCGGCCAGTGGAAAGATCGCCAACGTTTCGGGAAGCGGCGGTGTTTTTGGGCTCATGAAAACAACAGGGTCGATAATTTACGACGGCCTTCGACAACCAGGGGATCGGCAGCACCCAGGGCATCGAAAATCTTTATCAACTGCTTGCGGGCAGCCTCGTCATCCCACTTTCGGTCGCGCCGGAACAATTCGAGCAGCTCATTGATAGCGGCCTCGTTCTGCTTAAGACCGTACAGCGCAATGGCCAGATCAAATCTGGCCGGATGGTCGTTTTCATTGTGTTCCAGTTTGTCGCGGAGGTCCTGAACATCGCCGGTTTCTTCGCTTTGTTGCGCCAGTTCCAGTTGGGCGGCGGCGGCGACAATCTCGGGTTTTGTCCGCAATCCGGGCACCAAGCCGTCGATGATTTCCTTGGCGGCGGCGACGTTTCCGCCGCTAAGGGCCGTGCGGATTAGGCCGGCCAGGGCGGGGGGGTTTTCCGGATTTTCTGCGACAATTTGGGCAAAAATCGCACCGGCGCTTGCGGTATCGCCAGCCTCCAACGCCGCCTCGGCCTGTTCCAGAGCGACGTCCAACGGTGATTGGGCGCCGTCGGTCAGTTTTTTGATGAAGGCCTTGAGCTGGCTTTCCGGCAAGGCGCCGGCAAAGCCGTCCACCGGCTGGCCGTCCTTGAAGGCGAAGACGGCCGGGATCGACTGAATACGCATCTGGGTCGAAAGCTCGGGGTTTTCGTCGACATTGATTTTCACCATTCGAACCAGCCCGGCGGCCTCACGAACCAGTTTTTCCAGGGACGGCCCTAACGTCTTGCACGGGCCACACCACGGCGCCCAGAAATCGACAATGACCGGCACCACCATGGAGGCCTCGATTACATCGACCATGAAATTGGCGGTGTTGGATTCCGTTATGGTCTCACCGGTCGGCGGCACGGCATCCATCGGCATGGTTACGCCGTCAATAGTCTGAGTTTGCACAGCCACGTCAGTGGCGGTGTTTTCCCCCTTGTTGGCGGCCCCGGAATTTTTGGGGGCCAGGGAGCCATTCGGGTTCATTGTGAATTCCATAGCTACATCACTTCAATTTAACTGTTTCAATACGGGTTTTATGGGGCTGGCGCATCTTTCGGGGCCATTCTTCCCCCATAAATGGCGGTTTAGGGTGCCTGGCGCAACCCCCCGCTTACCAAGGCGGTACCGTTGGCCGATTTGTTTCGCAAGGGAAGGAATTTCCGCCAGTGTATAAAGGGTTTTTTAGATAACGAACACCGGTCTTGCAAACACCAAAGCAGCGGCTATTATCGGCGCGCCGTTTTCAGCGGTGCTGCGGGTGTAGCTCAGGGGTAGAGCGCAACCTTGCCAAG
>JABMOG010000060.1 GCA_013204265.1 Rhodospirillales bacterium | reverse complement strand
ATAATATTTCAGGTCCACATCGAGATACGGCAGGATCAGCTTGTCCTTGATGAAGGCCCAAATGATACGGGTCATCTCGTCGCCGTCGAGTTCGACAATGGGGTTTGCGACCTTGATCTTGGACATGCGCGGTACTCCGTGGGGTTACGAGAATGGCAGATTTCCAAGCAACCTAAGGGCCAGGGCCGGGCTTGGCAAGAGCCCTCAGCCGGGCATGGGAGGAGCCCTCAGCCGGGCATGGGAGGAGCCCTCAGCCGGGCATAGGATGAGCCCTCAGCCGGGCATGGGATGAGCCCTCAGCCGGGTACAGAAAAAGCCACTACAGATGGCTGGTCAGCACCACTTCCTGCGGTTCGGGCTGGGCCGCCAGGGCTGGCAGAACGTCGTCGGCGGTACCGACGAGGGTGAACAGGTCTTCGACCGCCGGGTGGGCGAAGTCGCCGTCGATGGTGCGCCGGATAAGATCCTGGAAGGCCGACCAGTAGCCGCCCGAATTGAGCACCACAATCGGCTTGGAATGCAGCCGCAATTGCTTCCAGGTAATGATTTCCAGGGTTTCGTCCAGGGTTCCCAAACCGCCGGGCAGGACCACGAAGCCGTCCGACAGCTCGAACATGCGGGTTTTGCGCTCGTGCATGGAATCGGTGACGATCTGTTCGGATACGGAATCGTTGCCGACCTCCATATCTTTGAGGAATTCCGGGATGACGCCGATGACCTGGCCGCCGCCGGCCAGAACCGCATCGGCGACGACACCCATCAGGCCGATCCGCCCGCCGCCGTAAACCAAAGTGATACCGCCCTCGGCCATTAATGCGCCCAAACGCCGGGCTTGCGCCTTATGCGCCGGGTCGGTGCCGTTTTTCGAGCCGCAAAAGACACAAAGTGAGGAAATTTTCGTCATGGTGGCCTATAAAAATATTTTCGAGGTTAGGGATTAAAATCAACACGGAGGTGTTTATATATAGCAGTATGGTCGGGCGGTCGCGCAGTTAATGAGTCCGCCCCGGCCATCATGGTAAAATCAAACTGGTTCGCTTCTCAGGGGAAAAAATTATGACAATTTCACCATTCAAGACAGGCGTTTTGATCTTTGTTCTTTTGGCATTTTCCGGCCTTCCGGTTCTGGCCCAGGAAGAAGGCCCGATTAAACACCGCCAGTCCGTGATGAAGGCCGTCGGCGGCCACATGGGCGCGATGGCGGCCATCCTCAAGGGTCAGGTGCCTTTTAAAGGAGACCTCAAGGCCCACGCCAACGCCATGGCCGCACTGGCCAAGATTGCCGCCAGGGCCTTCCCTGAAGGATCGGATTTCGGCGAAACCCGGGCGAAGGCAGATATCTGGTCCAAGCCCAAAGAATTTGCAACAGTCGTCCAGGCCTTTATTACGGAATCGGCAAAACTGGCCAAGGTGGCCGAGGGCGGCGATATGGCTGCGTTCGGCGCACAATTCAAGGCAATGGGGGAAAACGCCTGTGGCGCGTGTCATAAAGCCTTCCGAGAAAAGCAGAAGTAGCCGCATCAAAATTACGGTAGGCCGGAATGGGCTGCGATTGGCCCTGATTGCATTGTCTGTGGCGGCTGTTCCGGCAGGGGCTTTCGGCCAGGGTGATGTAGGGCGCGGCAAGTATCTGTTCGATGCGGCCGGTTGCGCCGGTTGTCACACCGACAAAAAGGGCAAGGGCGCGTTTTTGGCCGGTGGACGACCTTTGAAAACGCCATTCGGTGTTTTTTACAGCCCCAACATCACCCCGGATCCGGGGCTGGGTATCGGCAAATGGAGCGATGCAGATTTCCTGCGCGCCCTGCGCCACGGCATTGCCCCGGACGGGCGTCATTATTTCCCCGTCTTTCCCTATCCGTCCTATACCGGGATGACCGATAGCGACCTGCTCGACATCAAGGCCTATATCTTCACCACGGCGCCAAAGGCCACGGCCAACCGGCCCCATGACGTACCGCCGCCGTTCGGTTGGCGGTTTTTGCTGCCGGTATGGAAGGCGTTGAATTTCGCCGCTGGACCCTTTCAGCCCACTGCAAAGCAGAGCGTGGTTTGGAACCGGGGGGCGTATCTGGTCCGAGCCGTCGTTCATTGCGGCGAATGCCATTCGCCGAGGGACCTGATGGGTGCTATACAAACGGACATGGCACTGGCCGGAACGGCGCAAGGCCCGACCGGCGGCATTGTGCCCAACATTACGCCCGACAGAAAAACCGGAATCGGCCGCTGGAGCAAAGGCGAACTGGAAGATTTCCTCGATTCCGGCATGTTGCCCGACGGTGATTTCGCCGGCAGCGAGATGGGCGAGGTCATCGATCAGTCGACCAGTCGCCTTTCCACGGCAGACCGCAAGGCTATCGTCGAATACCTCAGAACCATCCACCCGGTGGTAAATCGCATTGCGGCGAAAAAGAAGAAATAACCACGCCTGATTTATTGGTATAATAGCTGATTCGCATCACTGGAGGCCTTATCCTTGCCGAGCACCCCCCTGACGATTATTGCAGCCGTAGGCGGCGCCGCCATCGCCCTGGCCATAGGCGTTAATGTCGTCTTGTGGAAGGACGAGATCGAGACACCCCCCGCGCCCGTGGTGGCAACAGACACAGCGACCAAACAGACGGCCAAGAATAGCCAACCGGCAAGCGAGACGCTGCCGGCCTTCGATGTCGTTCGGATCGGGCCTAAAGGAAATACCGTCATTGCCGGTCGGGCCAAGCCGGGCAGTACCGTGGTAATCCTCGACAACGGCAAGCCGATTGGCGAAGTCATCGCCGACGCGCGCGGCGACTGGGTGTTCGTGCCGGACAAACCGCTGTCTCCAGGCAGCCGGGAATTAAGCCTGAAGATGATCCTTCCCGGAGGGGAACAGGTGATTTCAGACAACGTCGTCGTGCTGGTGGTTCCCGAACGGGGCAAAGATATCGCCGGGCGCGACACACAAGAAACAACCAACGCGCTGGCGTTCAAGACCCCGCGCGCCGGTGGCCCCAGCACCCTGTTGCAACACCCCACCGGGCCGCCCGCCAAGGGTTTGAGAATCGAAACCCTGGATTATGACGATGCCGGGCGTCTGGTCATTTCCGGGCGGGCCGAACCGAAGGCCTTGGTCAGTGTCTATCTCGACAATGCGTTCATTGGCCGGGCCACGGCAAACGCCGACGGCCTCTGGCGATTGCGCCCACAAACAGCGATCAAGCCGGGCCTGTATACCCTTCGCGCCGATCAGACCGATGCCAAGGGCAAGGTCATGGCGCGGGTTTCGATTCCTTTTTCCAGGGCCGAGCCAATTTCCGACGCACACCCGGAACCCTTCATCATCGTTCAACCGGGCAATTCCCTTTGGCGTATGGCGCGCCGGGCGTATGGCGAAGGAACCCGGTACACCACGATTTTCCAGGCCAACAAGGACCAAATCAAAAATCCGGACATGATATTTCCAGGACAAGTCTTCGCCCTGCCGGTGACCAACTGACGGGCTTTATTTTCCGGGCTTGGGCCGACAGCCGGGAAAGACTAGAATGCCGCCGATTGAAACTGTAAGGGCTTTGTTTTCTTGAAAACTTTACTGGTTCCCATACACCGTGCCGGGTGGCCGTTTATTGCGATTTTCGCCGTCGCCACCATTTTGCTGAACACCGTGTCCGAGGCCTTAGGCCTGGCGGGTGTGGTGCTGACGTTGTGGTGCATTTATTTTTTCCGCGACCCGGAGCGGGTAACGCCGACGCGCGGTGGCTTGATCATCAGCCCCGCCGACGGCGTCGTTCAGTTGATCGACCAAGCCGCGCCGCCGGAGGAACTGGAAATGGGCGACGCCAAACGGTGGCGGGTTTGTGTGTTCATGAATGTTTTCAACGTGCATGTGAACCGGGTTCCCATTTCTGGCACTATCGCCAAGATGAGCTACCGTCCCGGAAAGTTTCTCAACGCTTCGCTGGATAAGGCGAGCGAATTTAATGAACGTCAAAGCCTGGCTCTGACCATGGAAGATGGCCGCGATATCGCCTTTGTCCAGATCGCCGGGCTGGTGGCGCGGCGAATTTTGTGCGATGTCCACGAAGGGCAAGCCATGAACACCGGTGAAAGATTTGGCATGATCCGTTTCGGCAGCCGCGTTGATGTATATCTTCCCGAAGGCGCTGAGCCCCTGGTCCTGGTCGGGCAAACCTCGGTTGGCGGCGAAACCGTGATCGCCGATAGTAATGCGAATTCATCAACATGAGCGAAACCCCCAGCGAACCAAGCCCCCGAGTGAGACGATTGCAGGGTTTTTCCATAAACCGCATGATCCCAAATATGCTGACTCTGATGGCATTATCCGCAGGGCTGACGGGTATTCGCTTCGCGTTGGACGGGCGGTGGGAACATGCGGTGCTGGCAATCGTCGCAGCCGCTATACTCGACGCCCTGGACGGACGGATCGCACGCCTGCTCAAAGGCGCCAGCAAGTTCGGCGCCGAGCTCGATTCGTTATCTGATTTCGTATGTTTCGGAGTTTCGCCGGGGTTGATTTTGTATTTGTGGACCATGCGCGACGCCGGAAAACTGGGCTGGGTCCTGGTCATGCTGTTTGCTATTTGCTGTGGCCTCAGGCTGGCGCGTTTCAATGTCATGCTGGAAGACGAGGACGCCCCGGTCTGGAAAAACCGTTTCTTTTCAGGCATCCCGGCCCCCATGGGGGGTGGGCTTGTTTTGCTGCCGATGGTCTTTTCCTTCCAGGTGGGCGACGACATTCTTCGCCATCCCTGGATTGCCGGCGGGTTTTTGCTGGTCCTGGCCGGAATGATGGTCAGCACCATCCCAACCTATTCCTTCAAGAACCTGAAAATAAGTCGCCAGTGGGTTTTGCCGACCATGCTGATCACCGGAGGCATCGCCGTTTCCGTTATCAGCGCGCCCTGGATCACCCTGTCGGTAATGGGCAGCGCCTACATCGCGACCATACCCTTCAGCATTCGCGCCCATAGGGCGTTGATGCACACCGAACCCGGTGAAACCAACAACACCTAAAGCTCACGTCTCTTTGATGTCTTTTTTATCGGGCTCTTCGCTGCGGCTGTCCGCTTGGCGCTTTTCAGGGATTTCCCTGCGGTCATTGATCTTGCGTTGGTCGTCTCCTTCGAGCGGCTCCTGGTTGCCTCGTCTGTCCTGGCTCCGGCGGTTTTTCTGCCGACGGCGTTCCTGGCGGCGGCGTTCAGATTTACGCTTGGAAGCAACAAAATAAACCCCCGCGAGGACAATCATCAGAACCCCAACGCCAATGGCGATTACAAAAATAAAGCCCAGACCGTTAAAAAGACCGTGGTTCGGTTTTGCCGCTCCCTGTTCGGTTTCGGTGTCAGCGGCCATTTCCCGTGGGGAGGGGCCGTCACCGTCGGGTTTGTCGTATTCTTCCTGACCGGCGCATGCCCTTCTGACTTCGCGGTTATCGGCAACGCGAAGGGTCGGCACGGTAATCACCGATTGGCGGCCCTGGCCCGGAAAATAATAGATATATAAATCGGGCCGCTCGTCGGCCCTTAAGACGAACCCGACGTTATCGACGATATCGTCATTGTTGTCATCGAGCGTAAATGTCTGTCCCAACCAGTATTGCCGGCCTGAAACCTGATGAAATCCCGCCGGCCAGATTTTCTTCAAATTTCGGCAATTGGCCGGGTCATAGGTGTCTTCAATTTGGATATCCGACTTTCGCGCCTGCACCGTCACCGAAGGCAGTGCGTATTTGGGGCGGTCCGGTCGGGAAGCCGGTTGTGGGATCGGGATTTCGATTTTTTTGGACCGGGCGTGACTGCGGGCAGGTTTTTTTATTGTATGGCTTTTACCAACTTTTTTATTTGCCTCCAGCATTGCAAGAACATCGGCGGGTATTTCCTGGAGGGCCATACAGGTGGTATTGGTGCCCCGCAGTTCAAGATCAACCGCCCCTTTTCCAATCGCCCATCCAACAGGCAACAAATGCAAATTGACGATAAGCGGACTTGGCAAAATCCGGTTTATGGACTGGTGCAGGCGCTCGCCAATATCTTGCAACTGGTACTGGTTTTGAACGATAGGAACAGGGGTGTTGTCAGCGGTCAGCGTCAGGACTTCGCGCACCCGGGGCAGGTAATGGCAAAAAGTTGCCACGTCCTTTTGCCCGCGTACGACCACAAACATAGTGATCGTACCCCGCCCCAATCCGCCGTCCGGCAGCGCCACCGGCACCGAAAAGGGCCGCAATTGGACCGGAATATACCCTTCGAGGGAAATGGACGGTGCCGCCTTGGTTTTTTTTGGTTCTTGGGCTTCCTTGGATTCTTGTGCCAAGGTCGGGCCAAAACTCAGCAAGAAAATGCTCACCAGCGATATGAAAAGTCTGAACAGCACGCTGATTTTTCAATCCTGACTAGGCAGATGTCTGAGATTTTCTACAGAGACAAAAAAAACCGGGGTGAGGCGCACCTCCTAACCAGTTATCTGCATGATATCACAATCGAAAACGGCAAGACTATAGCCGTTTTGCATATATCGCCTGTTATTCAGGATTAATTTGAGAGTTTGATGGTTTCATTGAGCAGCCGGAGCATGCCCTGCCAGCGAGCATAACCAATGCCGCTTAGGAATTGTTTTTGTGCTTCCTCCCACAACGGAAGGGCCTTGGACAAGGCTGCTTGCCCTTCACGGGTTAAGGAAATTTGCCGTTGGCGCCGGTCCGCGCCGTTTTTGCCCTCCTTAACCAGTCCCCGGTCGAATAACGGTTTCAGGTTGCGGGTCAGAGTAGTGCGATCCATAACCAAAGTTTTGGAAATGGTCGTCATGCTGGCCAGCCCTTCGGTCGCCACGGCGGCCAGCACGGAAAACTGGGTCACTTTGAGACCGCTGGGCTTAAGGATACCGTCATAAAATTGCGTCACCGCACGGGCGGCCCCCCGCAGATTCAGACAGACGCACCCGCCGGTTTCGTCCAGAATGTCGGACATAATTTTTTTTGAAGTAGACATGAAGTGTGTATATGCACAATCCCAACCCTACGAGTCAATCCTGGAATTGACGCCAACATAGGTGCTGTCAGGTTACAGTAAGATTGCACCGGATTAGTCAGGAAAATGGAAAACCCTATGCAGGTTTTCAGGTCCCATTCCACGAGATCCCGGTCAGCAACTTCCAGGCATTGCGGTAGCCGATGTCATGTTTGGCGCCGTCGGGTAGGTCGCGCATGATCAGGCGCAGGTTTGCAACCTTCTTGCGCAGGTATTCCGGTAAAGGCGAGCGCCCGCCACCGTAATCGGTGCCGGCAACAAAACGGCCCGGGAATTCCGTCAGGATGGCCTTGTAGGCAGGGTCCAGCGTTGATTTCTGACCTCCCCCATCGCGTTGCCAGATAACCGTATCGAGGGTCTCGCTGCCTTGGCATTTGTAGTAACGCCCGGGGTAGCCGGTTGACAGATCGTAATAAAGATTGGGGTAGGCCTTTAACAGGCGATGCACCAAATCCGGTCCGAAGCGGGTTTCCTTGTCCGGGTGTCTGATCTGGCCGAAGTGGGCGACGATGACTTTCACCTTCGGGAAGGCTTTGAGCATTTTTTCAAGGGCGTCGAGGGCATGGTCCTCGGGTTCGTGATGGATGACGAACGGCACCCCGGTTTCGCTGGACAGCTCAAAAATCCGCCGCCCGTTGTCACCGTCCAAGGCAATGTCCGTATTTCGGTCTGTGCGGAGATTCTTGCACTGGCTGCTCGACATGTAATGGCGGAAATCGAATTCACCCATGATCGGGTATTGGCCGCTTTGAACATGATCCTCGGTCTGGCTGACGAAGCTGTCCTTGCCCTTCGTCCAGTTTTTATTGGTGCCGCCGTTGGTGGCAAGGATAAAACGGTCCGGGTGGGCGTTGACGATTTCGTGGATGTAATACCCCCAGCGATAGCCTTCTTGGGGCTTGTTTTTGTTTTTGGGGGCCTGATAGCCGTCGAACGCGATCAGCGCCACGCCAAGCTCATCCATTACCGGAAGAGCGTCCTCCAGATAATCCTCGCCATTCCCGCGCTTGAGGCTGGATTCCAGGTCGATGATCGGGATCACGCCACGGTCCAGAAACGACTGGATGCGGGCGTGCCATTTTTGTTCCAGTTGTGGACGCGAATAGTTGATGGTCACCGGCTCAGCGGCTGGGGCGGGAAAGACCCCGACAACAAACAAGGCCGCTAGAACATAACCCAATAATCGAATGGTCATAATGTCACCCTCCCAAAGCCCAGATGTTCAGGAAAACGCCGTTCAGTATACCGGAAACTCCCCCGATTAATTATGGTTTATTAGCGAACCGGGCCATGACATGGTTCGCCCGTATTTCTTAAAGGAATGGCGAAACCATGACGGCGGAAAACTGGAACCGCAAAACCTGGGCGTTGGCCGGGCCGGTGATATTGTCGAATGTCTCGGTACCGTTGTTGGGCGCCGTCGACACCGCCGTCGTCGGTCACTTGCCCGGGCCGCATTATCTTGGCGCGGTCGCCGTGGGGGCGTTGATTTTCAGTGTCATTTATGGGGGCTGTAATTTCCTGCGCATGGGCACTACGGGGCTGACGGCGCAATCGCTGGGCGCCGGTGATGCCGACGAGGTCCGCGCCTGGTTGGCGCGCGCAGGCCTGCTGGCGGTCGCCGTCGGCATCCTTCTGATCGCCATCCAGGTGCCGGTAATCTGGGCCTCGCTCATAGCCGTCAATCCCAGCGATCAAGTCGCCCCCCTGACCAAAACCTATTTTTCCATTCGCATCTGGGGGGCGCCGATGGCGTTGCTGAATTTCGCCCTGTTGGGCTGGTTTTTCGGCATCCAGAATACCCGCGCCGCGCTGGCGACACAGATTCTCATGAATGGCGTCAACATCGTGCTCGATTTGTGGTTCGTATTGGGTTTGGGATGGGGCGTCGAAGGGGTCGCCTGGGCGACATTGATTTCCGAAGTCAGCGCCATCGGCTTAGGGCTGTGGCTGGCCGCCCGTAACCTCAAGCGCATCGGCGGCCACTGGCAACCTGCCCGCATCATCGAAGCCGCCAGGCTGGCGCGCATGGTCAAGGTTAATGGTGACATCTTCATCCGCTCGATGTGCCTGCAGGCGGCGTTTGTGCTGATAACATCAATCGGCGCGCGCATGGGCGACCTGACCCTCGCCGCCAATGCCGTTCTGTTGAATTTTCAGATTTTTTCGGCCTATGCCATGGATGGCTTCGCCAATGCCGCCGAGGCCCTGGCGGGGGAAGCCGTCGGCGCCCGCGACCGGGACCGTTTCCGCCGAGCGGTCAAGGCGTCGAGCCTGTGGGCACTGATTTTTTCAGCCGCCTTCATGGTGTTCTTTTATGCCGTCGGCCCCTTGCTGATCGACATTCTGACCAGCGTCGAAGAGGTCCGCCGAACGGCCCGCATATACCTGCCCTGGGTGGTGGTGTTGCCGATGATTTCGGTCTGGAGTTTTCAGTTTGACGGTATTTTCATCGGCGCCACCTGGACCACCCAGATGCGCAACAGCATGGCGATGTCGTTAGCCGTTTTCATCATTGCCCTGTACCTGATGGTGCCCGACATGGGCAACCACGGGCTGTGGCTGGCGTTCTGCGTGTTCATGGTGACCCGGGCGCTGACGCTGGGGGCCGTTTATCCGCGGTTGGAGCGGGAGGTTGGTTAGGTGGACGTAGCCGTGCCGGTGTCAATGCCGTACCCGGCGGCATAGGCGTCGTCGTGGAACATTTTCACCGTCTCCAAAGAAAATGCATCCAAGTCTTTTCCTATACCGGAAAGCTTCCGTAAAATGTCGTTGGTGACGGTGATGATCCCACAGCCGACGGCATCGGCCTGGTAAATGTTCAAAAGCTCGCGAGGGCTCGCCCACAACACTACCGCGTTGGGTTTGGTCCGGGCGATCTCTACGGCGGATTTCATATGCGGCACCGGGTCGCGGCCGCTGTCAGCAACCCGTCCGGCGAATACGGACAGGATCGCCGGTGTTTTGGCGTCCAGGACATCAACGATGGAATCCACATGGTCGAGAGTGAACATGGCGGTCACGTTGACCGTCACACCTTTTCCCGACAGCCGCCTGACCAGGGGTACGGCGCTTTCGCCTCTAGTATTGGTAATCGGAATTTTGACGTTAACGTTATCGCCCCAGGACGCGATCTCCAGGGCCTGGTCCTCCATCTCGTCGAAGTCATCGGCAAACACCTCGAAAGAGATCGGCCGGTCGGTGACAATTGCCAGTGCCTCAAGGGCAAAGGCCTTGTAATCCGCGACCCCGGCCATGCGCATCAGCGTCGGGTTAGTGGTAAAGCCGCGGATCATGGGATTGGCCGCCATCTCGCGGATACCATCAAGGTCGGCGCCATCGGCGAAGATTTTTATGGTCAGCTCTGCGGGGTCAATCGGCTTGGTCATCAAAGGGTCCCCCGCTTGCTCTCCAACGACAGGATCAAGTCCGCCGCCTCGGCAACGGAGGCGACCGTCGCATCCGGCGCGTCGATAAGCGTCTCCGCATAGCCGCAATCAATGAACACGGTCATGCAACCCGCCGCCTTGCCGGCGCCAATATCGCGCCAACGGTCCCCGATAAGGTAGCTCTGGTCCAAAGTGATATCATGGTCCCTGGCCGCCTCCAAGAGCATCCCCGGTCGAGGCTTATAATAGGACGCTGCGGTATCAAAGCATGTCTTGATTTCATCGATGTCGAGTTTCTCCATCAGTTCGGCGTTGATCGCCTCGACCACGTCGCGGGTGACCTTACCTGCGGCTACGTCGGGCTGGTTGGAGACGACGATGGTTGCTAAGCCGGCTTGCTTGAGCCGCCAGATGGCATCCTCGGCACCGTCTAAAATATCCAGCGCATCTAATGAGGTAATGGCATAAGGCTTTCCATCTCGCACGTCTGTGCGGATGATTACTCCATCCCGGTCAAGAAAGACGGCACGGGTCATTCTTCGGAAAACCTGACGACCGTTCCATCGCGGCGGTAACTCCTGTGGCAAGTGGCGCATTCGGCCTCCGTCCAATCCCCTTCAGGAAGTTTTTCTGCACACGCGCACATAACGCCCGTTT
>JABMOG010000059.1 GCA_013204265.1 Rhodospirillales bacterium | reverse complement strand
TCGAGCAGCCTCGACCGCCAGGCCGAACAGGAACTGCGCAAGACCCTGATCGAAATCGGTAAAGACCGGACCGTTATTATGATCACCCACAGCCCGATCCTTCTCGCGGCCTGTGACGATCTGGTTGCCCTTGACCGGGGCAAAGTGGCGCTGGCAGGTCCATCCAAGGAAATTCTGCCGAAACTGTTCGGCCAATCCGCCAAACCTCAAGCGCCGCCCGCTGCTCCAACTCCAGCCCCAGCCTCGAAACCACCAGCCCCAAAAGCAGTCGCTGCAAAACCAGCGGCTCCTATCCCGGCGCCACAAGCGGTCAAAGCACCGCCGCACCCGCCCGGTGCGGTCAATACCCCCCCCATACCCGCCACCGCCGTTCCCGCAGCGCCCGCCATCCCGCCGAGACCCTCGACCGCCGATCCCAGTGTTCCCGGCGGAAACATGTTCCGGCTCAAGAACAACGCAGGTTCGGCGACGGCTGCTCCGGCTGCGGCTGCGCCTGCGACCCCAATGACGCCGCCCCCCCCATCGCCATCGGACGACCCCTACGCCGACCTGATTGACGCCGCCCGGGGGCCGACGATGGAACAACTTGCTAGGCCAAAATAATGTCAGCGATCACCCAAACAACCGGTAACGAACGCCTGGATGGGCTTCTTACAAACCATCCGATGCCGACCTGGCGCGCCTTCGCATGGCCGGTCATGGCCATGATGATAATGTTGATAAGCTGGGCTTTTTTCGCCGAATTGGACGAAGTCGCAGTTTCCATCGGCGAAGTTGTGCCGCAAGGGAAAGTCCGGGTTATCCAGCATCTCGAAGGCGGCATCGTGGAGCGGCTGTTCATAACCGAGGGTGACACCGTCAAGGAGGGCGAGACCCTTATCCAGCTTGACCAGTCCTCCACCGGTACCAACAAGGAGGAATTGAGTGTACGTCTCGACAGCCAGATTCTTGTCCGGGCTCGCCTATTGGCCGAGGCCGAGGGCAAAGAACTTGTCTTTCCCGCGGATATTGCCGCCAGACGGCCGACCCTGGAGGCGTCCCAGCGCCAGGCCTTCGATGCCCGTGCGCGGGAACTGGTCTCGACGCTCAGCGTTATGAAGGAACAGATCAAACAGCGGGAACTGGAAACGCAGGAACTTGCGGCGCGAACCAAAGCGGTCACGCGAAATTACAAGCTGGCTTCGGAACGCCTGAAAATGTCGGCGTCTCTGTTGACCGAGGGCCTGACCGCGAAAATCGACCACCTGGAGCTGGAAGCCGAGGTCGAAAGCCTGGACGGTGAAGTGCAAAGCCTAAAACCGTCCATTCCAAAAGCACGGGCCGCGGTCAATGAAGCGAAACAACGCCTGAAGGAAGGGCAAATTCGTTTCCGCCGCGAAGCCCGCGAGGAATTGGGAAAAACGGAACAGGAAATTTCCCGTATCCGCGAATTGCTGAAAAGAGCGACGGAACAGGGATCGCGCGCCGAAATAAAAAGCCCCATCTCAGGCGTCGTCAAGAATTTGCGGTTCAACACCATCGGCGGCGTTATCAAACCGGGCGAGCCTATCCTCGAAATCGTGCCGACGGGGGAAAACCTGGTCGTGCAATCGAGGTTAAACCCCACGGATCGCGGTTATGTCTCGGAAGGGCAGAATGCCACCGTCAAGATTTCCACTTATGATTTCGCCCGGTACGGTGGCCTGGAGGGAACAGTGATCCAGGTTGCGCCCGATACGTCCCTGGACGAAAACGGCCAGCCCTATTTCCGTGTCGTTGTGCAGACCGACAAAAATTACCTGGGCCGCGTGGAAGGCTCGCTGCCCATCGTTCCCGGCATGCAGGCCACGGTCGATATCCATACCGGCAAGAAATCGGTTATCGATTACCTGATTAAGCCCGTACTCAAACTGCAGCACGAGGCCTTCCGTGAGCGTTAATGCCTGCACCGGTAATGTAACTGATTGAATTTTTTTAAGGTTTTAGAAATAAGGTTTTTGTATTAAGCATTAAGGGTGCCCTTTGGGGGGGTGCAGGTCTCAGCAAACCCGTTGGACCGCCTGAAAATGGTTTAAAGCGCAGGGATAGGGAATGTCACTACCAACGATCATCGGTTTTCTGGGCGCGATGGGCCTGTTTTTAAGCGCCATCGTCACCGCCACGGACAACTACGCAATTTTCATCAGCCTCTCCAGCTTCGTCATGGTTGCCGGTGGGACCTTGGCGGCAGCGTTTATTTCCTACGAGCCCCGCTATGTGATGATGGCGTTTAAGGTAATGGCAAAAATTTTTGGCGCACCGGTCATCGGGCGCGGTGTGCTGAAAAACGAAGTTGGGCGCATCATCCGATGGGCCTACTCGGTACAAAAGAACGGCATTCCGGCCCTCGAGGCGGAAGCCAAAAAATCCGTTAAAGGCGACAAGTTCCTCAAGTTCGGCGTCGACCTGGTGATCAGCGGCTACACCGGCCAGGAAGTCCGCGAATGCCTGGACAATACCATCGAGACCAGCTTCGGGCGCAACACGGTGTTGGTCGATATCATCAAGAAAATGGGCGCAGCCGCGCCGGCCTTCGGTATGATCGGCACTCTGGTCGGCCTGATAATCATGCTCGGCAGCATGGGCGGAGATCCATCATCGCTGGGCGCGGGACTTGCCGTGGCGCTGTGTACAACGCTGTACGGCGTGATTTTTTCGCAGATCGTCTTCCTTCCCGCAGCCACCAAAATCATGCAACGCGAGCAGATTATCCGCTTCCGCAATTATCTTGTCGCCGAAGGCCTGGTCCTGCTGGCCGACAAGAAAAGCCCCCGTTTCATCCAGGACAAGATGAACAGCTACCTTGATCCGGCTATTCATTTCGACATCGACAAGATGAAAAAATAGCCCGGCCAAGCGAAGGAAGACGCTTCAATGCCACCGCCGCCACCGCCACAAGAAGAGCCCATTGACGAATCATGGATGGCGACTTTCGCCGATATGGTTACGCTGCTGATGGCTTTCTTCGTCATGC